>CAIRXW010000044.1 GCA_903882665.1 uncultured Chlorobiaceae bacterium
CAAAGGCTCGTTTCAAGATGCCCACAAGCATTCCCCAGGCGGCTAAATAATATTTTCAGCACATGGGAGTCATCATGGTAGGTCCAGTGTTGGCAGCACTAATTGCCGCATTTTTAGGCTCCAGCATCGGCGCTTGGGCTGCTCTCTCACGATTTAAAAGGGAACGATCGTTCGATCGTCAAGTTGATTGGTATGAGCGCGCTGTTAGAGCTCTAATTGACCTTAGCCAGCGGATAGAAGTGGCGATTACGCATCACGAAGAAGATCGAAATTCTGACGTAATTGAGGTGTCTTGGCGCGAAGTACAAAAAGCACACCTAACTGTTGACCGGTTGACCATCGAGGCAAACATTTATGGGTCGGCACTTGCCGTATCGACACTTTTGGCAATCAATAAGCAGGTTCAGGACGTAGCGGAAGAAACCAACGCATTTGATCCCGATAGCCTTGCCCCTGAGCAACGCCTGGCTGCGCTTAAGCGTATTGATTCATTGCCTGAACCACTGCTGGCGGCTGCACACCCTCTTGCAGTCGAAGCCCGCAGACACCTTCGCATATCTTGAGCAATTGCCTAACAAGAAGTTCCAGCCGACACAAATGGTAAAGAAAGCTATTCGTGATTTGGTAACCTTATTTAATAGAATCACAGCCACATTCAACCCCTTTCCGGTAGGGCGCGCAGGCCAACTAACGCTGGATTGGTCTGCACTGCCCGCCAAACTCCACCCGACCATCTCGCCCAGCCCGATCACCCGCAAATGCAGTGCCGAGTCCCGCCCCCTGCACTTGCTCCTCTCAAACTGACCCGCATTATGAGATTTTTTGTTACCTTTTCTCGTCCGTCGTTGGCTCGTAAACTACCTGGGCGGTGTTGCACCTGATATCCAGAACGCCAACCCGAACCATGAAAATCTATCTCCGCGAAGACCGTGATGCCGATAAATGATGCAGAATCAAGTAATGGGCGATTGTAAAGACCGGGAAGCTATGGTAATAACAGAAAAGTTATGTCTGAGGTAACGTGTACAAATAAGGGCTCATTTATCCATCACCGTTTTTTGGATGAAGCCGGTGATACCACCTTTTACGGCAAAGGGAAGATTTCAGTTATTGGCAATGAAGGTTCATCGCACTGCTTTATTCTTGGAATGCTGAAAATCAATGAGCCGCTTGATACGGTAAGAAAAAAAGTTATTGAACTGCAGCAAGCTATTGCCGAAGACTCCTACTTTCATGGTGTTCCAAGCATTGAAAAAATGAAAGCCTCTTGCGGCTATTTTCTTCATGCAAAAAATGATCTCCCTGAAGTAAAAAAAATGGCTTTTGACTTGATCAAAACTATTGATTGTAGTTTTGAAGCCGTCGTTGGCAGAAAAATACCGACTCTTTACGAAAGCAAGCACAACGGTAAAGAGGCTGAATTTTATGCTGATCTGCTTTCTCATCTACTGAAAAATAAGCTCAATGCCTACAGTAAACTGGTTTTAAACATATCGCATCGAAGCAAGTGTACCACGCATACGAACCTTCAAAAAGGACTGAGCAAGGCTATCACCAGAGCACAATCGAAAGCACCCGATAAAGCCAACGATTGCAGCGTTGTTTTCAACGTCCAACAGCCAACAGCAGAGCCATTACTGAATATTGCTGATTATTTTTGCTGGGCGATTCAACGTGTTTTTGAACGTGGCGAAACCAGATATTACGATTATATCAGCAACCAGGTTGCTATGGTGCAGGATCTCTACGACTTTGAAAAATGGAAAAGTGGCGGTAACTACTACAACCGGCAAAAAAAGTTATCGAGCGATAACTGCATAAAATACAATAAATAAAAAAAGCCCATCATTGCACTAAGAAGGATACCCTTCAACGGCGTGAAGCCGACCTTCATGCAACACAGGCTAAAGCAAATATAAGAACAAAATAAGATTAAAAAAATATCAGGTTACGGACTCTTCCGCTGATCTGAACATTTTGCCAAATCTTTTGTCTCGCGCATCAGCAGATAACCAACAACCGCCATCCATACAAGCGCTGCTCTCCGCTTCGCTCCGTTTGCGCAACCTATACCGGATGCCCAAGCCCAACCGATGCCGCCCCGCACAGCCAGACCCCGTCATCACCCCGACCACCCAGCTCCGACCCACCACCGCAAAGGCTCCATTCGCCGCAGGTTGCGGAAGAGCAACACTGCTGGCTCTCTCTCCGCCTTTGCTCATAGCCAACCCGACCCACCCAAAACCACAGAGGCGCAGCACTCCGCTTCGCTCCGTTTGCGCAACCTATACCGGACGCCCAAGCCCAACCGATGCCGCCCCGCACAGCCTGACCCGTCATCACCCCAACCACCCAGCTCACGACCGAGCACCCGCAAATGCAGTGCCGAGTACAGCCCTGCACTTGCTCACCTCAACCCGACCACCAAAACCACAAACAAACCGCTCAACAGCGCCCGCCAATCGCTCCATTCGCTTCACTTCGTTACGCTTTCATTCCGCTCAGTCGGTAAGCGCTGTTCAGCGGAAGAGAACCCTCATAGGCGCTGCACTCAGCTTCGCTCCGTTTGCGCAACCAACCCGACAAACCAGCTATCGACCCACACCCGCAAAGGCTCCCATTCGCCGCAGGTTGCGGAAGAGCAACCATGCTGGCTCTCTTTCCGCCTTTGCTCATAGCCAACCCGCCGGGCGTGCAGGTCAACCGACCCAGCCTGCATGTCGCCAGCCCTCGCTCACCAAGTAGCCACCCAACTCATCCAACCAAAACCATAAATCCACAATACAAAAAAGCCCCAAAAACAGACCATAGCCTCGTTGTCGACCGGGAAAAGCCCAATCTGTTGACTTACCTTGTAAGAAAAGTGCTGTTTTTGCAATTTATACACATATAAACAGTTCGCTCAGGGCTCAGCTGTATAAGTATGGATCTTAATTTCACTTGGGTTCACAGCTACTCCGCATATTCAAAAAGTTCAGCACCATTTTCCATCTCAGGCGTTTGTGCTTGCTGGTAATGCTCGGCTCAGATGCTTCATTGACATGTGCAGTGCGGGGCAGTGCGACAGGCGAAAGTGGAGAATCTGAAACATGATGATTCTACTGTCAGGAAAAACTTTATGCGTCAGAATGGTGTCGTCTGCGATGTGGTGCCTGTTTGCTGGCAACCGATGTACCACGGGCCCAAAAATAGTCAAACTGGCGGCCAAATGTTTCTATAACACCTCGGGGCGAAACGCTGTGGACGTAGTGGATGCACTCTCGGCTAGACCGGTCAGTAGCAACTACACTTGATACAAGAACATCATCAAATGTATAGGTTACTTGTGTTGGCAGGGCCTCGTATGTCTTAATCTGAAATGCACGGACGCATTCAGGAGAGCCAACGAATTCAACTAATGTTTTCAAATCTTGGCGAAGCAGTTCCCTGAATTCCCGGCGATCACGCCCGAGTCCCGTTGCACGGTCATTCGTAAAATTGCTATCTGGATCTAACACGAGTACTCTAATGGAGAAATCATCTGGCTTTTCGGCAAGTGTTTGCCCAAGCATATCAAGAATTGATAACTTTTCTTGACCGTTGTGTTTTACAGTAAATTCATAGTTTACAAAAAAACCAAGATTTGTTGTGAGGACGTCTATTCGGCGTTCGGAACCACGTACGAGGCGATGGAAATCTATATGGTGGCGAGCTTCGTATCCATATGCAATGAACTGGGGACCGTGTGTATTTCCAATTTCACTCTCAGCTTCGAGCAACCGTTGTCGAAGGGTTGATTTAAAAAGCTTTTCCGTATCCTCTTTATCGATCGTTGCGGGATCAAGTTGAATTCGCAGATTACCCTTGATATCTGTTGGTAGATCTTGGTTCGAAATCGGAATTACCGGGATATTCAGGGTATAGGCAGCTCCAACTTCAAGTAGCACGTTATGGTTAGTTGTTCCTGAGAGATCGGCGATACAAATATTTGCCTTCTTAATGTACGAATCGATTCTATCCTGTAAACGTGGACCAGCATGACTCTGTTCTTCATCTGCTCGAAAGGCGTGAAATCGACCATCAAGTTCAGTGCATGTTTGGATAACAAGTTCTTTAAATCGAGTTGAGTGCGTTGACTCAAATGGCTGGATAATAAAAACTTCGATTGGCTTCATGCTTGTTTCCAGTTGAGTTATAGGCTGTTCAACATTGACGACAAGTCACATCAAGTGATAGATTTTTTGTTGGTAACAAAAGTTGCCGAACTCGTGATAAATTTACATACAAAACTATACATCTTGATGCGTTATGGTTTGATGCTGAGTCTTATTAGTGTAGAGAAAAATTTACAGAATAAAATGAGGAAATCATAGTGGTAAGAATTAATATGTTTATATACATCGCATAATTCAATTTCGTTGTTCGTTCCTATAAGAGCGCCAAGCAAGCAGTACCAAAGCTCTCGCGAGACCGTAACGTCCTATTATCACAAAGCCACACAACAGCGTACAGCAAGTCCCAGCCCCAGTCGCCGAAACAAGACTGGGAGAAGGTATCCATCCAATCATGCACTCTTCAGGTGTTGCCGCTCATACCGATTGCTGCCCCTGCTATCCCATATAATAATACACCACAAACTCTTTCAGTAATCAAAATCCCTGCGTACATTGCCAACCCAAGTCTTTTCTAAGAGAGACCGTACTCAGCGTTCTTATACCGAACCGAATAAGAAAAAGAAAAATTGAATTTTTTTGGGATTAGCCGCGTATTGAATCGTGAGCATGTGGTGTCTTATGTTTAATTCAAAAATAAATATGTGTACAGCAGAACAGAGTGGGGGCGCAGCAATGAACGAATGCGTCACGATAGGAACGCTTGAAGAATACATCTCTTGCCTCCCGAGGGAGGAAGGGCGCTACCTGTACCGTGGTGAGGACATGGTACACGAATTGCTTGTACCACGCCTCTTGCGGTCCGAGATTTTCTCACGTCTGCAAGACCGATACAAGCTTGCTCACCCAATCGACATCCAAGCTGAACTATTGAGACGGTTCCGACGCTACGCATCCCATTACCACTTGGGGGGGGGGAACACAGAGGTTTCGCCGGAGGCCAACCTACGTCCAATGAATGGCTGTGCGTGGCCCAGCATCATGGCCTGCCAACCCTTCTGCTCGACTGGTCCCTTGACCCCTTCGTGGCGCTGTACTTCGCCGTTTACCGGCAACCAAATCAGATCGGACGTGTCTGGTTGATGACATTGCAACCCAAACCAGATCGTAAAGAGATGATGATTTACCTTGAAGATGAAGTTACAGATCCGAAGGTACTACTCCAGCCGTCCAAAACGACGCTTGTCGTCGTACCTTGTGTCTTTACTCGTCGGATCGAGGCGCAGGAAGGGCGGTTTACTTACTCCGGCGAAGCTGACGGCGAACATGAGTTTTCGTTGATAAATCCAAAAGAACAGAAGCCATGGGAAAAAATAGAATGCTTTTCGATATCGGCGAAATCCAAGAAGCATATCATAGGTCAGCTCACTCAATGCCGTGTCCATGAAGGGCGTATCTTCCCTGATCTTGACGGTTATGCCCGGTACTTGTCAGAAAGCGGTCTATGACATGTATGTTCAGCCAATGCCGCACACTTGCAGGAGGTTGCTGGCTTACCGCAGTTGCAAAAGCAGAGCAAGGGGGGATACTATATGACATGGGGACATGCTTTAGTAGCGAGAAAAATACTGTCAACACCATTCTCTTGATTAAAAAATTAAAAAACTTCTTAATTGATCGGTCTGTTTGGCACGCAGGCCAACAGAAACTGCCCTGCACACCCCGCAACACTCCAATCAAGCACCAGCTCCGACCGACCACCGCAAAGGCTCCTATTCGCCGCAGGTTGCGGAAGAGCAACCATACTGGCTCTCTCTCCGCCTTTGCTCACAGCCAACCCGACCCACCCAAAACCACAGAGGCGCCGCTCTCCGCTTCGCTCCGTTTGCGCAACCCGCCCGACCCCCAAGCCCAACCGACGCAACCCCCCCCCAGCCTGACCCCGTCATTACCCCAACCATCCAGCTCCGACCGACCACCCGCAAATGCAGTGCCGAGTACAGCCCTGCACTTGCTCACCTCAACCCGACCACCAGAGCCACAAACAAACCGCTCAACAGCGCCCGCCAATCGCTCCATTCGCTTCACTTCGTTACGCTTTCACTGCGCTCAGTCGGTAAGCGTTGTTCAGCG
>CAIRXW010000045.1 GCA_903882665.1 uncultured Chlorobiaceae bacterium
ACTTTGAGGCCCCTGCTTTTTCCATCAGTATCATCCCTCATACGCCCTCCTTTTTTTCAGTTTCCCCTTCAATCCATCCCGGAATTTCAGCAATCGGAAAAAGCAACCTCCCCCCCGGCCCCTTGATATGCGGAATCTCACTATTCATGGTAAGCGCATAAATCCGGCTCTTGGATAAGCTGTAACCGTACACACTCTCCATGTACGACCGCAACGCCTCAACGGTAAAAAATTTCGGTTCCGGTTTCACCAAAAACTGCTCCGGAATTCGTACCGGTTTCTGTAAAAGCTCAACCTGTGGTTTCATTTTTTTAGTCAATGTTTCTTGCTGCATTATATCTTATTTATTTGCCATGAAATACCTACTGTTTACTCTAAAAATAAAGAATAATCACTGAGAGAGTCATATGCAATAGTTTGGGGTGAGATAAAAACTTAAAGTGAAAAAAAATAAATACGTCACGTCAAACAGCGTTGTAAGCTCGTTTTTGTCATATTCTAATACATAAAATTACGCTTAAAATCACGCTCAACATATACAGGCAATGCTTGCAACGTTGTTTAACATCGTGTAGAAAATCCACCATTGCGGACTTCTTCTTTTTATTACACCATAAAAAACGTGATTATCACGTCTCGTTAATATTTTTTTTCTTAGAACAGAACAATATTTGAGAGAATTATTCATTTGCTCGAAATGTTCCTGCTTTAAATCTTGCAATAAACCCGCATTGCCCTGCGCAAAACCCCCGTTTTCAAACCTCAGCAACGCACCCTGCTGGAAGTTTCTAGCGTCCGTTATGGTTACAATATCACTGCTTGCGTCCCCTCCGGCAATGGCATCTCACCCCCAATGCCTTATTTTCAGGCAATAAAAAACCCGGCACAAACCGGGTTATACAATAAAAATTTCCTTACCGCTCAAACCTCCAAAGCAAGCTCAACCGCCGTGAACTCCTTGCCATTGAACATATATTTTCCCTCCGCATTCAGCCCCAATGAAAGAGCCTTGGCAACCTTTTCACCCTTTGCCTGAAGAGCTTCAGCAACGCTGCCCGGCTGAGTTGCAACGGCTGGCTGTGGCGGCACTATTTCCTCTTGTGTTGTTGCAATCATCTCTGGCAACAAGGCGACCGGTTGCGGCCTTGACGTTGACAACACAGCAATTCTCCCGACATCCGCCACCCGTTTTGAATCGGTCAATCGAGAATAGATTTGCGTTGTCGTTATGTTCTTGTGGCCCAGTTGCTTTCCGACCGCATAAAGATCTGAATCCGCCGATAACATGAGCGTTGCCATGGTGTGCCTCGCTGCATGAAAATGCAAACCCCATGATAACCCGGCATCCTTTCCCCACTGCGCAAGGACATCGCCAATCGTGTCACGGCATGGCAAAATAAACACCTTGTCGCTGCCATCAGGAGCGAACAGAGTATGAAGGTTTTGTACCTCTTTAAGGATTGCTACCGCACTTTTTGAAAGTGGGCAATGTTCATACTGCCCGGTTTTTTTCTGCCGGTACTGAACAAACGGCGTACCATTCATAACAACAACCTGCGGCCAAGTCAATCGCTCAACATCAGACAACCGCAATCCAGAAAAGCATGAAAACAGGAAGGCAAATTTTACCATATCATCTTTGCAATAAAGCTTGTTGAGTAGCTCAAGCTCTTCAATGGTGCAAAAATGCCTCTCTATATCAGTTTTCTTGATACCAGTAACCTTGCCAGTAAAATCTTCCCGGATATAACCCTCACGCCATGCGCGCTTTATTGCTGTTTTCAACACTCCCAGATAACTGCTCGCCGTATTCTGACAGATGGTATCACAATTCATCAAATGGTTCTTAAACTGCTCGAGCCACCCGGAATTAAGCGCTTCAAAAGGCACGACCGGCCCAGCAAAAGCAACAAGATGTTTCAGGGTGTTCGACTCAATCGTATATTTTTGTTTCTCCGTTATCGATCGGAAAAACTCCAAAAAATCAGCCCCCGACTTTGCCCGCCGACTGAACACCGCAGCCGCATCAAACTGCAAATCCTTCTCCATCTGCCTCGCCATATCCTGCGCCTGGGCTTTTGCCTCGTTGTATGCCTTCCTATTTTTTGTATTTTCACGCAGCCCTGACTTCAAGGAGAACCGCCCATGATTTTTGTCGTAGACATCAAGGTAAAATGCGGTCTCACCTGAAGCCAATTTTCTCGCTCGAACATTTACACTCATTGCCGTTGTCTGTTTGTGTTCTAAAGCCGAATATCCTGTAACACGAACATCTTGTGTTTCAAAAACGTTACAAAAAACGCAGTAATAAACCAAAATGAATAACAGTAAACAACAACAAGAAAAATAGGAAAAGTCTTCTTTTATAAGAAGATATGAAGGAAATAAAAGATATCGGTAAAGGATAAAATCAACTACCGGCAAAAATTATTATCATGTCGCAAAAGTTTTTGCCGGAAAATCTTGAAAAAGGAACACTATGAGTGATTTGCCGAATTGTCCAAAATGTAACTCGGAATACACCTACGAGGTTGGTACCCTCTTGACCTGCCCTGAGTGTGCTCATGAATGGAGCAATTCGCCAGCCACTTTGTCGGCAAAAGCCCGAGTCTGGAAGGATGTGAATGGCACTATTTTGCAGGATGGTGATTCGGTGACGGTGATCAAGGATCTCAAGGTAAAGGGCTCGTCATCGGCGCTCAAGGGCGGCACGAAGGTGCGCAACATCCGCCTTATTGATGGTGATCATGATATTGACTGCAAGATCGAGGGCTTTGGAGCGATGCAATTGAAGTCGGAATTTGTCAAGAAAGCCTGATACGATTCGTTATCTCTCTATATGATGACCTCAAATCGCTCAAGAGAGCTGTCGGGTTCTCGCTCTTCTTTCCGTATTGAGGTCACCATTGAGCGTGATGGCCCTCTTTTTGCCTGGCAGAGCAGCTCTTCGACGGCTTTTTCCGGGCCTTGTGCATCAATTTCCACAGTGCCGTCCAGACGATTTTTTACCCAACCGCATAGCCTCAGCTCTTTTGCTTTTCGGTCGATAAACATCCTGAATCCGACACCTTGTACAGCACCTGTAACAATCAGGTGTACCCTTTTTTGCATCAATATTGTTGGTTTTTGTTTTTTCTGAATGTGGTTTTTCAGTTTTAGAGCCGATCCTCTGTCTGGTAACAGTGACTTGTTTGAGCTTTGTCTGTATCTTGTATCGTATGGAATATAGGGAGCTGTGGCCATTACAACAACAGGCCGCCCCCTGAAGAGCAGCCTGTTAACATTGGTAAAGACAAAATGGTTCAGTTGTTAACATACTCTTCTGCTTCAAACCAGTCCTCCTTGTCTGCCCCGATTTTTTTGCCTTTCTCTTCCCAGAGGTAGTACGCCGCAAGTCTGATCTGCTCTTCGTGCGATTCCGGGTTCGTATCGTTAGCTTTTTTTGACATGGTTGTACTTGTTTTGGTGATTGGATGATGGTGATTGTTAAAAAAACACTTGTCAACGCAACAATATCATCAATAAAAAGGTGCCTGTAAATCCCATAGATGCGGGATATGGTCTGGTTATTATGGGTTAGCAACTCTTCGATAAAGGGGATTCTGGTTTTGATGTCGCCCTTTTTTTACGCTGTTCTTGATATATTTTATGATATTGATGGTGCTGTTGCTTACTGCGGCATAGAGACAAAATTGGAGAAGGAGCTCTTGCGGCAAAACCGTTTTGATTGTGAGTGATTTTTTTATTCTCAAGAGAGATTAATTCTGCGTGTTATGAATATCGGAATCCCAAGGGAAATAAAAGTAAAAGAGAACAGGGTCTCCTGCACTCCGGCAGGTGTTCGTCATCTTGTCAGCGCTGGTCACCATGTTGTTGTTGAGCGTGGAGCAGGCAACAAAAGCGGCTTCAGTGATGAAAAGTTCAAGCGCTCAGGTGCAATCATTGCCTCTTCGGCAAAGGAGGTCTGGAACAATGAGCTTATTGTGAAGGTCAAGGAGCCGCTTGCCGAGGAGTTTGCATTTTTCCGGGAGGGCCAGATCCTCTTTACCTTTCTTCACCTTGCCAGTGCGCCTGATCTTGCCCGTCATTTGATCAAGTCCAAAGAAACCGCTATTGCCTACGAAACGGTTGAGCATGGTGGGCGTCTGCCCTTGCTGGCGCCCATGAGCGAAGTTGCCGGAAAAATGAGCATTATCATGGGCGGTTTTTATCTCGCAATTCATCAGGGTGGTGAGGGGAAACTGCTTGGTGGCCTTCCGGGAGTACTTCCTGCCAAGGTGCTGATTCTTGGAGGTGGTTCTGCCGGGACAAATGCAGCAAGGGCTGCCGCAGGTCTCGGAGCAGAGGTTACCATCATGGAGATTAATCAGGAGCGATTGCGTGAACTCGACAATTTGCTGCCGCCCCAGGTGCATACTCTCTACGCCAACGAACAGAATCTTGAGGAGATGCTTGCTGATGTTGATTTGATTGTTGGTGCGGTGCTGGTGACCGGTGCAAGTGCGCCGAAACTGTTGACGCGATCCATGCTTCAAAAAATGAAGCCAGGGAGTGTGATTGTCGATATTGCCATCGACCAGGGCGGCTGCTTCGAAACATCACATCCCACCACACACGAAAATCCCGTTTTTGTAGAAGAGGGGATTATCCATTACTGCGTTGCCAATATGCCAGCCGCCTATCCCCGTACCTCCACTGACGGGCTCACGGGAGCGACACTTCCTTACATCAGAAGAATTGCGGATCTTGGTCTTGAAAGTGCCATGGTGATGGTTCCCGGACTTTCGGGAGGGCTCAATATATGGAATGGAGTGGTGACCCATAAAGAGGTTGCCCGCTCACTTGGCCTGCCTTTTCATGATAACCCTTTTATTTGAAACAAGGAGCTGTACGAACAGGATGGCTCCTTGTTTCAGATTTGGCAACGCATCACTCTATCGGCGCTGGATGTGGTTGATCACCTCCGCAAGCCGGTCGATCTCCTCTTTGGTATTGTAAAAGGCGAGTGATGGCCGTATGGTACCCTCAACACCGAAGCGTCGTAACGAGGGCTGGGAGCAGTGGTGGCCGGTACGGACAGCAATGCCTTCGCGGTCGAGCAGTTTGCCGACCTCTTCGTTGGGGAGATTGTTGAGTACAAAGGAGAGGACTCCCACCTTGTTGCGAGCGGTGCCGATCATGCGCAGTCCCGGAATACCCTTCAGGCGCTCGGTACCGTACTCGGTCAGTTCATGCTCATAGCGGGCGATGTTGTCGAGCCCTATTTTGCGCACATAGTCGAGTGCTGCTCCAAGACCGATGGCGTCGCCGATGGAGGGTGTTCCGGCTTCAAATTTTGCCGGTGGCTCGTTGTAGATGGTCTCTTCGAACCGTACGTCCTGGATCATGTTGCCGCCACCTTGCCATGGGGGCATGAGCTCAAGCAGCTCCCGTTTGCCGTAGACTACGCCGATACCGGTCGGAGCAAAGATTTTATGGCCTGAAAAGACAAAGAAATCGGCATCGAGATCCTGAACGTTGACCGGGATATGGGCCACCGACTGGGCACCATCGATGAGTACTTTGGCGTCAAACCGCTTGGCCAACTGTATCATCTCTCTGACCGGAAGAATGGTGCCAAGGCCGTTGGATGCCTGGGTCAGCGAGACAAACTTTGTGCGGGGCCCGAGCAGTTTGGTGTACTCTTCCATGATGATTTCACCCCGGTCGTTGACTGGCACAACCTTGATGCGTGCTCCTCTTTCGTGTGCAACCATCTGCCAGGGCACAATATTGGCGTGGTGCTCAAGAATGGAGAGCACAATCTCGTCACCTGGCTGAAGGAACTTTCGTCCCCAGGTTTGCGCCACCAGATTAATCCCTTCGGTGGTGCCACGGACATAGATGATCTCTGTTGCGGAGCCTGCACCGATGAATTGCCGGATTTTCTCGCGGGCCCCTTCGTAGGCGTCGGTTGCGCGGGCGGCAAGGGTGTGTGCACCACGGTGGATGTTGGAGTTGTCGGTGGCGTAGAAGTGCGCAACGGCGTTGATGACGCTGAGTGGTTTCTGTGTTGTTGCGGCATTGTCGAACCAGACCAGATCTTTGCCGTGAATCTTTTGGTGCAGTACCGGAAAGTCCTTGCGTATGGTGGCGACGTTAAACCCTTCAGGCTGGTGCAGCGGTGGCTGCGGCTCACGCAGAAAATAGTAGGGCTCTGCGGGGACTGCGGGCAAACTGAAGGGCAACGGTCTGCTGCCCGGCGTTTGATGAGTTTCGTTTGGCCAGACCGGAGCTGGCGCTTTTCCGGGCAGTTCAGGCGGAGTAGGCGATGAGAGGTCAGCGGTTTCCGGGAAAGGGAGTTGTGAAACATCTCCTGATTGCAGGTTCGGTATACCGCGAAGGGAGCGAAATACGGCTTCCAGATCAGGGCTTCCCTGTTCCTGTTCAAACGTTCGGTAGAGCTGTGCGCCGTAGCATTGACCGTCCGCAGGTATGCCAGTCGAATTTGGCCGTTCGGGAAGCTGCTCCTGCAACTGGTTGGCGGAAAAAGCCTCAGGGGTGACAGCCTTCGGGGTCAGGCTCTGATGGGCAGTTGTTGTCGGTATGGGGTCTTGAGCCGCAGCATAGAGCAGGTTGAAGGAAAACTCATCTTCAGCAGGAAGACCGCCGTTCAGTGTGTTGAAAAATGGTGCAATGTTTTCAGCGTCATCCGGTTTCGACGGCAGTGTACGCTGTATGAACTGGTCGAGTCCGTGTGAGCCATCCTTATTGTCGGAATAGTTCTGCTGTTCGGTCAGTTTATTGGCGTGATGGCCGAGTGGTTCCGGGTTTTTTTCTGGGGTGGCGGCAAGAAAATAGTAATCATGCTCTGGTTGAGCAGGGACTTCGTCAGAAAACCAGGGGAGAGCGGGGTGCTGGGGTAATTCTTGTGTCGGGAGATGATTGCCGCTATCCCATCTGCCCGGTTCATCGCCAGGAGATTTTTTATCACTTATGGATGCAGCAAGAGAGGATGGAGCATCTGCGGCATCGGTTTCATATCTTGGCGCAGTGCCAGCTTCAGGCAGTTCATTGAACAGACGGCTTGCAAGCTGTGCAATGAACACCGGACTGATGATATCACTTCCGATTCCTGGTATGTTTGGTTGCTCATGGTGATTTGGCATAAGTACAAGAGTAATCTAAAGAGAGGGCCTCTTCCGTGAAACAGAATCAAGGGTCTCTCTCTTTAGTAGTTTATTGTCGCTGTTCTATTTTGTTTTAGGGGCTGTCTGGCGATTTTCGTAATCGTGATAGTAGCCCACTTCGACATTTTCAAGGATCGCCAGAGCATCATCGGTCAGGACGGCCAGTGATGAGTAGAGCGTAAGCAGATAGGAGGCGACGCCAAGTTTGTCGAGTCCCATAAGCCTTGCTGAAAGGCTTGGGCTGATCTCTCCGGGGATTCCGGCCTGATGCAGTCCAACGACACCCTGCTCATTTTCGCCGACACGGACGAGTATAATATTGGTTGTGCCGTGAGCTGATTTTTTGTTTTTGTTGATTTCAAGCTTGTCGCACGGAACAAGTGGTACGCCACGCCAGGTCAGGACAGGAGTTCCAAAGAGATTGATGGTCGGTGGAGGAACGCCGCGCCAGGTGCATTCGCGTTCGAAGGCTGCAATGGCTTTTGGGTGAGCGATAAAGAATGCCGGCTTTTTCCACACCTTGGTGAGCAAATCGTCAAGGTCATCCGGTGTTGGTGTGCCGTAGCGGGTGCTGATGCGCTGGCCGGGATCGGCAGAATGAAGCAGGCCGAACTCCCGGTTGTTGATGAATTCCCACTCCTGACGCTCCTTGATGCCTTCGATCGTCAGGCGCATCTGCTGCTCTATCTGGTTGTAGGGCTCATTGTAGAGGTCAGATACCCTCGTGTGGACACGGACAACAGTCTGTATTGCCTGAAGCGAGTACTCTCGGGGTTTGTTGGAGTAATCGACATAGGTTTCCGGGATTTCGACATTTTCAGCGAAACCGGCAATAAGGTCAATGTGCTTTTCGCCATGTTTGTTGACCGTCGAGCGGATTTTAAGGTACTCTTCGACCGAAGCCTGAAAAGATTCCTTCAGTGACGGGGATTCTTTGAAGAGCTTTTCGATATCGACGCTGGAGAGTGAGAAATAGGAACCAGGGGTAATGGTGCGGATGGTGACCGACGATGGCTTGTCGGAGACAAGGTCTTCTTCACCGAAATATTCACCCTCCGAAAGCAGGGCGATACGAAGATCCTCTCCGTGAAGCCCCTTGCTTAAAATTTCGACCTGGCCGTGAGCAATGATAAAGATTTTATGGCGGTCTTCGCCTTCAAGGATCAGGGTGTTGCCAAGCCCGGCCTCTTCAAGCACAAACTTTCTTGCCAGGTTGCTGATGATTTCGTCATCAAACGAAGCGAAGAGCGGAATGCTTTTCAGGGATTCCGGCTTGAATGATGCGATGCCTCTATGAAAATCAATGTCGATGCGCTCGGGTTTCTGCAGTTCGATCTTGGTGCGGTTGACGCGGTAGGTGCCGGATGAGACATGAACCCACGGGAGCAGCTTTAAGAGCCATCTCGGGGTTATGGAGTTCATCTGGGGAGCGGTTTTGGTTGTATTCGCCAGATTTCTTGCTACAGTGGTGGTTACACTGCGCTGTAATTGACTGTTTGGTTCCTGTTGTGCGTTTGACATGGTTGAGCTATGGTTTAAAAGTTGTTGGTGAACAATGTGTTCTGAGCACCAAAAACGGCCTGTTTTTTAAATAATGACGGATTCATTTTCAAACTGGTAGAGGAGTGTCGAAAGATATCGCTCTCCGGTATCAGGCAGAATGACGACAATTCGTTTTCCCTTGTTCTCTTCGCGTTGAGCCAGTTGCAGGGCAGCGTAAACGGCGGCACCTGACGATATGCCGACAATAAGTCCTTCAGTTCTGGCAAGCTCACGACCGGTGCGCAGGGCATCTTCGTTTTTGACCGGGAAAATTTCATCAATAACCTCTTTGTTCAGGATATCGGGGAGAAACCCGGCGCCAATACCTTGTATTTTGTGTGGACCTGGTTTGCCGCCAGCAATAACCTGTGAGTCGAACGGCTCAACAGCGACAATTTTAATTTCAGGATTTCGCTGTTTGAGCACCTCTCCCACACCGGTAATGGTGCCGCCGGTTCCAACGCCGCTGACAAAAATATCGACGTTACCATCGGTATCGTTCCATATCTCCAGGGCGGTTGTTGTTCGGTGAATTTCAGGATTTGCCGGGTTTTTGAACTGCTGCGGAATAAAGGAGTTCGGAAATTTTTCGTGCAGTTCATTGGCTTTTTTGATTGCGCCAAGCATTCCTTCTGATCCGGGCGTCAGAACCAGTTCGGCACCGAGAGCTTTGAGGAGGTTTCTGCGTTCAATACTCATCGTTTCAGGCATGGCAAGGATCAGGCGGTACCCTTTGGCAGCGGCAATAAAGGCCAGGGCAATGCCGGTATTGCCGCTTGTCGGCTCGATGATGACACTCTCCTTGTTGATGAATCCCTGCTTTTCAGCATCTTCGATCATTGAAAAACCGATGCGATCCTTGACGCTGCCTCCGGGGTTGAAGTATTCGAGTTTGGCAATAATCGTTGCCTCGGCCTCATGTTCCCGACTGAAATTTCCCAGTTCAAGAAGAGGGGTGTTGCCGATAAGATCGGTCAACTTTTTTGCAATACGTCCCATGTCTGGTGATTTTTAATAGGGATGTTGAAAATCTCTCAGTCACAATTGTTAATGATTTAATGGTGAACGGTATTGTTTTTATTTGGCATTTCCTAATCATTTTTTTTCTGATCGAGCCCGTCACTTTTACCTTATTTCCCTCATTTGCCTCTCACTTGCGCCGCTATCAGCGTATAAAAAAATATCTTTGTAAAGTGGGCAAAGAATGGTAGATTTTCGCCGGATTGACTGGTGAGTCTGAACGATTTGCATTTGCTTCGTTTCAATGCAGACAAGCGTCCCTGACCAGGTATTGAAAAAAGACCATAAGTTCGATGCCTCCCCTTTCTGTCTTGATATCAATGCCGGGTTTTGTCAACGTCCAACTCAACGGATATGGATTTTTTTTCCGTTCTCTACTACCGGTTCAAAAAAGTCTGGAAAGCCGTCCGCCTTTACCTTGTTATAGCAGGCCCTGGCCTTGTGGTGATGATCGCCGACAATGATGCTGGCGGTATTACAACTTATGCCGCTACGGGTGCCAAATACGGGTATCATCTGATATGGTTTTTGCTTCTTCTCATTCCAGTGGCCTATTATGTACAGGAGATGACGGTGAGACTCGGAGCGGTGACCAAACGTGGACATGCCGAGGCAATTTTTGAAAGTTTCGGGGCTTTCTGGGGGTGGTTTTCACTGCTTGATCTCATGATCGTTGACTGGCTGACGCTGGTTACTGAATTTGTGGGGATGACGGCAGCGCTCGGTATTTTTGGAGTTCCTGCCTGGTTGACCGTGATCGTCGTAGTTCTGCTCATGAGCATTATTGTGCTGAACGGGCGTTACTGGACATGGGAAAAGATTGCACTTGGATTCTGTCTGCTGAACCTGATCTATATTCCTGCGGCATTCATGGTTAACCCTTCACTTTCTGACATAGCCGGTCAGGGGCTTATTCCCAATCTTCCCGGCGGTCTTACCAATGAGCTTTTTTTTCTGCTCATGGCCAATATCGGCACCACCATTGCGCCGTGGATGCTCTTTTTCCAGCAAAGTTCAGTTGTTGACAAGGGATTGCAGGAAAAAGATATCAAGATGGGGAAGCTTGATACGTTTATCGGCTCGATCATTACGGTTTCGATTGCGATTTTCATTGTGATTGTAACAGGAACCCTGTTGCATGGAACACCAATCGATGATGCCGCCACCGCAGCCAAGCTGTTGATGAAAACGAACCACTATGTTGGTGCTTTCATGGCCATAGGGCTTTTTGATGCCGGTCTGCTTGGGGCCATCTGCATATCGCTGGCAAGTTCCTGGGCCTTTGGTGAAATTTTTGGATGGGCCCACTCCCTGAATACCAAGGTGAAGGAAGCTCCCTGGTTTTATATCTCCTTTTTCATTACCCTGGCGACTGCCGGCGTTGTTCCCCTGATACCGGGCGCCCCGCTTGTGCTCATTACGCTTTTTGTCCAGGTTATTGCGGTCACGCTTTTGCCTGCAGCGCTGGTCTTTCTGATACTTTTGCTCAACGACAAAAAGACGATGGGGGAGTATGCCAATACCCGGTTGCAGAATATTGTCAGCACCATTATTGTTGTCTCAATTATCATACTCTCAACCATGTACGGAGTCAGTGCACTTTTCCCAAATCTTTTCCAGTAAAGGTGTCAGGCCATGAGGACAATCAACCAGTTTATCAACAAGATCCGTGAGATCAACCTGCGCTATGCCAAGCCAAAAGTCGAAATGTCGCGGGCGGTCAAAATCTCTTTGGCGGTACTCCGGGTTTATCTGTTTCTTCTGGTGGTGCTGATGATCTATAAATTCATAACGGTTATGAATGTTTTATAAAAAGGGAGACGATGAATGGTTACTGTACTGGATCGTGAATTTTTTCTGAGCGAAATTGTTGGTCGCCGGATCTATCTCAAATCGAACTCAATCGGCAAGCTTAAAGATCTTGTTATTCAGGAGAATGCTGGCAAAATTCCTGAAGTAACCCACTTGCTTGTTCATCGCCCTTACGGTGATTCCCGCCTTTTGATTCCCTGGGAGAAAATCACCCTGATTTCAAATACGGAGATTGTTTCGGAAATTACCAGCACCGAAGGGTACGAACTTGACCCTCTCAATAACCACATTTTTCTGAAAGACTATATCCTCGACAAGAAAATTCTTGACATGGATGACCATGAAATTGAGGTGGTCTACGACGTAAAGCTTCTCTTTCAGAATGAACGGCTTTTTGTCAGCGAAGTGGATTTCAACCGTTTTCGCATTCTCCGCAGGATGGGCTTTAAAAAGCTTGCCAACTATCTTGCCCGATACAAGGAGGGCTCCAGCATTTCATGGCTCTATGTTCAGCCGCTGCCCGAAACCATTGGAAGCTTTGAGGGTAATGTGAAGCTCAATGTGCTCAAGGAAAATATCAATGACATCCATCCTGTTGATCTTGCCGATATTCTTGAAGAGCTGGAAGGGAATCAACGCCTGGCGGTCTTCAACGAGATTGAACCGGAACTTGCCTCAGACACCCTCGAAGAGGTTGAGCCAAGGGTGCAGCGGGAACTGATTCGCTCCATGGAAAAAGTGCGGGCTGCCGGATTGATCAACGAAATGAGCCCTGCACAGGTTGCCGGAATACTTTCAATACTGCCGGCTTCTGATGCCGATGAGATTATCGAATTTGTCGATAGTGAAAATAAGCAGAGGGTACAGCAGATCATCGACCAGCATGATGAAAACATTATGCTCTACTCTACCCAGAAGGTGATCAAACGGCCTGTCGAGACCATTGTCAAGGATGTCATAGGCAATTATCGTGCGGTTGCCTGTGATATGGATGTTATCATGTATGTCTATGTCGTCGATACCCAGAATACTCTTCAGGGTGTTGTCGATATCAGGGAGCTGATTGAGGCTGACCCGGAGCAGACACTTGGTGAAATTATGACTGACAGTCTGATCACGCTGAACCCGGATGATACGCTTCATGATGCTGTTGACATGTTTTTCCGTTACTCCTTCCGGGCAATCCCGATCACTGATGACAATGATTATCTGCTCGGTGTTGTCTCTTTTCATGATATCAAGGGAATCAAGCCCCGTCTGGATTAACTTGTTGACAAAACGTTGCTGTGAATGGCTTTGAACGATAAGATGGGTCGTGCACTCCGGGCGGTAGCTTTACTTGAAGCCTGCAAAAAACATTCCAAAGATCTTTATAGAGGCATCCCGCAACCTGACGGATGCCCGTCTCCTGCTTCTGGCATTCTTTGCATGTTTATACTCCTCCATGCGGTTTGTTGAGGCTTATGGACTATGGTTCGCAAGGCGATGGGCGGAATGGTTTGCATTGTTAAGCGGATCAGTTTATTTGCCGGTTGAACTGTACGAGCTTGTAAAAGGTGTTACCTGGATCAAAATTGTGTTTATCTTGGTTAACTTTACTGTTGTGCTTTACATGGCCGTTATGCTCAAACGAAATGGAAAAAGGCATGCCGATAATAAAACCGCTATCGGTGCCAATGGAGCTGACCGCCATGCAGGGAGTTAGAGTCTCGTTTACCTATTGAAATAGCGAACTACAGGATCTTTTTTAGCAAGATATGATCGATACTCCACTATATCGAGAAGAGCAGCAGTTCAGTGATCAGGAGCTGGTTACAAAGACGATTAAAAACAAACAGGCATTCGCAGCGATTGTTGATCGATATGAAGCCCCTCTTTTGCGATATATCTCCCGTCTTGGATGCAAGGAGACAAGCGTAGCGCGGGATCTGTTACAGGAGATATTTATTAAAACCTTTGTCCATCTCAATGACTATGACCATTCGCTTCAGTTTTCATCGTGGATCTACCGAATCGCACATAATGAAACAGTCAGTTATTTTCGAAAGGAAAAGAGCCGTCCGGGCGTACTAACGAGGGTAGAGGATTTTTTTCGTTTTGAAACTATTGCCGATGATGTAAGCTTAAGCGATCAGAAGGAGCAGCAGCATACCGTTTTGGAAATAAAGGAAGCAGTGGATCGGCTTGAGTCACGGTACCGGGAGGTTATTGTGCTGAAGTTTTTTGAAGAAAAATCCTACGAGGAGATCTCTGATATTCTGCAAATTCCCCAGGGGACGGTTGCAACGCTTATCAGTCGGGCAAAGAAAAAAATCAAAATTTATCTTGAAAAGAGTTAGCGGTAAGATTCATGCAGAATGCGAGATCGGGATTTATCCTGGAAGAAATTGAAAAAAGAAAGGCTGTTTTGATTCCTCGCTGGCATTTTCTTGTCAAGCGGTTCGGGTTTTGGATGCTTGCGGCAATTTCGGTGCTCACCGGAGCCATATCTATGGCAACGGCCATGTATGTTTTTCTGGATCATGATTTTATTGAAGATCATGACTATATCAACCGTTTATTTATTGAGCGCCCGATCATTGCTGATGTTATTGCAAGTATACCCTATTTGTGGCTTGCCGCTCTTGCACTGTTTGTCCTGATTGCATTTTTCGGGTTTCGGCACACAAGAAAAGGTTACCGTTATTCCGCAACCAGGGTTATTGCGGCATCCCTCTTTGCAAGCCTTTTGCTTAGTGCTGCTCTTAACACCCTCGATATTGGCCAGTATATCCACCGTTACCTTATCGAAAATGTTCATGTTTACAACAAACTGATATATGCCAATGAACAACGCTGGACGAATTCAGAAAGAGGATTGCTTGGCGGGAAGGTCATTAAGATCGACAAGCATAGCCATTTTATTGTTTTAATGGACTTTGGCAAGGCTATCTGGAGCGTTGATGTCAGTAAAGCCGAGGTGCGTCCAAAAACACCGATTGCTCCGGGAAAATATCTGAAACTTACAGGAGTGAAAACAGGCAAAAGAACTTTTCAGGCACTTTCAATACAGGGTTGGGAGAAGAGATATCGCAAGCGGGCCCAACCGTCACAAAAAATAACCCCGACAAAGAATGATGCGGATACAAAAGTTATTTGATTTCAATGCGTTATTGTCTTTTCTGTGACTGTGGTGATTGTCTGAACGCTGTTCATTCCGGAATGAACAGAAATGCACAAGTAAACGAGCGGGTTGTATGTTTTTTGAAAGAAAGCGTTGCGTGGTGCGTAGTAATAAAGAGGAAGACAAATGAATGGCTTCTGTTTCGTTACTTGAAAACAAAAAATAATCTGAACTATGAAAAAGAATTTTATTGCTGGCGTTATCGTCTCTCTTGCAATGGTCGGAATGTTTGGTGGCGTCTCTTTTGCTGAAAGCGCAACGGCTGCGAAGGCTGGTGTAACGACAGAGGCAAAAGCAGATGCTCCTGTAGCTAAAAAGAAAGCACCGAAAAAGGTTTCCAAAAAGAAATCAGCAAAGAAAGCTGTGGCCAAAAAGGTGGCAGCCAAGACAGTGGCCGCTCCTGAAGCAGCCAAGTAAGATTTTGTAGTTGACAAAAAGCGCAAGATAAGTGAGCATGGTTTGATTTCGAGAAGGACGATGAAGATGGATTATCAGGGTATGCTCATCTCTTTATTTGTATGGAAAGGCCGCTTCTTAGGGAGTGGCCTCTCTTATAACTATGTTTTATTACTATGCTTTTGTTCTGAACACTTTCCCCCCCAAAAAAAAACGGTGTAACAGGATTGTCCTGAAAACATCACGGTGAGAACGGTTTCCTCGCCATTAAACAAGCATGATAACAGGAGCATTATGATGAAAAAAAACATTTTGTTGTTTGTCGGAATTGCCGGAATGCTTCTTGGCGCTCCCCTTGCTGATGCCCAGGCAAAAGTCGGTGCACATGTTGGCAATGAAAGCGCTGACGGTCACAGCCGCGGCCACCATCATCAACGCCATTTTCATAAAAAGAGTCACAGGCATGTCGTGGAAAGCAAAAAACATCATGACATCAAGTCCCGTCATCATGATGCCCGACATGACCAGGGTGTGAAAAACTGATTTTATTATTGATGATGACCGTTGCAAGAGAGAGTTCCCGATAATCGGAGCTCCCTCTTGCTTTTTTATTACATAGTTTTCGTTCTGATGAATTTCACTTTTTTTTCGGATCCATGTCGGGATCCTCAAGATGTGTCGCAATGCCGAAGAGGCTTATGAAGAGGTCGTTTGATGAACATTCAAGGCCGTGAAGCGGTAAGCAGTTATTTCATTATAAAACAAAAATAAGAAGATTGTGGAAGAGGTGAATGATCTTCAGGAAAGGCTCGATCTTTCCATGGCTAAAAATCGCCTCAATAACTGGGTAGCTATCAGCGTTTCTCTTATTTCAGTATTCATGGCCATTACGAAAGTAAAGGACGACAATATTGTTCAGGCCATGCTCCAGACCAAGTCCGATGCTGTTGACACCTGGAATGAATACCAGTCGAAAAAGATCAAGCATCATATGGCTGAGCTGGGATTGAACCAGGTAAAGGCTCTGCAGGTGCTGGGGTATGGGAAGGTAAATGCTGAGCTGTCAGCCCAGCAGAACAATTATCAGACGGGCATTGCTCGTTATCAAAAAGAGGAAGGGAGTTTGATTTTGAAGGCAAAGTCGTTCGAAAAGCAATACGATGATCTTAACTTTCGCGATGACCAGTTCGACCTTTCTGATGCAACATTCTCCATTGCGTTGGCAATGCTTGCAATTACAGCTCTTACCGGAAAACGAAAACTTCTGTTATTGGCATGGCTCTTTACGGGTTTTGGATTAGTCATGGGGCTTGCCGGGCTTATGGGGCTTGCGCTTCACCCAACCGCTCTGATCAAGCTGCTTTCGTAAGAATATCCGATGGTCACGACCTGATTTCCCGCACCGTGTATTTCGTTTTTTCTGTGACTCTGGTGATTGCCTGAACTGCTTTCTTCCTGGATGTACAGAAATGAAAAAGATAACGAGCGGGTTGTATATTTTTTGAAAGAAAGTGAAATGCGACACGTAATAACAAACAGGAAGGCAAATGAATGGCTTCTGTTTCGTTACTTGAAAACAAAAAATAATCTGAACTATGAAAAAGAATTTTATTGCTGGCGTTATCGTTTCTCTTGCTATGGTCGGAATGTTTGGTGGCGTCTCTTTTGCTGAAAGCGCAACGGCTGCGAAGGCTGGTGTAACAACTGAGGCAAAAGCAGACGCTCCTGTAGCCAAAAAGAAAGCACCGAAAAAGGTTTCCAAAAAGAAATCAGTCAAGAAAGCAGTGGCCAAAAAGGCAGCAGCCAAGACAGTGGCCGCTCCTGAAGCAGCCAAGTAAGATTTTGTCATTAACAAAAAGCACAAGAGGGATAATGGCCGTTTGACTGGTATAGAAGATGACAGATGACGATTACATGATGAGTGCGGTTATTGCTCTTTTTTGTTGAAAAGCCCCTTCATGAGGAGGGGTTTTTCTTCTCCCCGGAAAAAGGGGGACGTAGTTGATATTGTGTACTTCCTTTTCAATGGAGCATATTTTCGATATGCTCTGCTCAGTCAAACAATCGGGTCAACAGCATATTCGTTCGTCGTAGTAATGCTCAATACCCGCTGTTATTATCGTCGTAGCACCGATGTTTTCCTGAACGAATGCCACAGCCTTCTGTCCGATTTTTTCTCTTTGGAGAGTATTGGTTGTCAGGGTTTTCAGGGCAGCAGCAAGTTCTTTCTGATCGTGAATGACGGTAGCGCCGCCTGCAGCAACAAGGCCTTCTGCTTCGGGGGAGTTGTGGTAGCGGGGGCCGAAGAGTACCGGAATGCCGTGGACTGCCGGTTCAAGGGTGTTATGCACATTGACCCCGAATCCGCCTCCCACATAGGCCATAGATGCGAGTGAATAGAGTTCTGCAAGATAGCCGGTCTGGTCGATGACGAGAATCTGTCGTTCAGGATCGAATGTTTCGTTCATGGTTGATATCGGCACAAAATCAAGCGAACGGCTTTGAAGCTCATGGTAAAGTTGCGCCATCTTTTCGGGATGTACCTCATGCGGTACCAGAAGAAGCGACGGTTTTACCTCAAGCTTCTGCCATGCAGCAAGAAGCAGAAGCTCATCTTTTTCCCAGACACTTCCGGCAATCAGTACCGTGCGGTTTTCAAACAACGGTTTCAGGTGGTCAATCCTCTCGAAGTTCCTGCTTCGCCGAAAGACCTGGTCAAATCTCGAATCACCTGCGGTTTCTGCATGTTGGTAATTGAATATCTGCCGGAATGCAAGCGTATCTTGTTTTGATACGGTATAGATGCGGTCGAAGAGGTGAAAAATGTTTTTGTAAAAACCTCTCAGCAGGGGGTTGAAGTAGGTTGAACCATGCTGAAGTACTGCTGCGGCAAGGATCAGCGTTATGCCGTATCTTTTTGCCTCAAGGAGATGGTTTGGCCAGAAGTCGTAGCGCATGAGAAGAAGCAGGTCGGGCTTGACGAGCGAGAGCAGTCGTTTTGCATTCTCCTGGGTATCGGCCGGAAGGTAGAAGACGACGGAAGCATCAGGGAAGTTTTTTCGGGCATTGTAGCCTGAATCAGAAAGAAAAGAGACAAAAAGAGTAATTTCCGGGTGCTTCTCTTTCAGTGCAGCAATGATCGGACGAGCCTGTTCAAATTCACCGACTGATGCAGCATGAACCCATAACCGGAAGGAGGAGTGGGGGAGTTTGTGGACTTGTTGCTCCAGCTTTTTGAAGAGGCTTCTCCTTACCCTGAAAAAAGTCTGAAGTTTGGGGTGCAGGGCTCTGAAGAGTTTTGCTGTACCGAGGAGCGTGGGGAATAGTCGGGTGTAGAAGGAGAGGGCAAATCCATTCATAATGATAGTATTCTTTCTCATAAATATGACGAAAGGTAATAAAAAGTCACCCGCAGTGCAGTGCCACGTTCCTCTTTTCACGAAAAAATTGTAAAATTATTGAAAGCTGAAAATTTTTTAACAAAATTATCAATCAATTCTGATGATTTGCAGGTGCTGGATTGTTTGTATGCTCGCTCTCTTCTGTGCGGCAACTCCCTGTGGAGCGTTGGCGGTGAGTCGTTCTCACGCGGATTTTCATACTCCTTCGCCGGGCAGTGCTGAACGCATGCAGTTGCTTGATGTCATGCGCTCGAAGGTCGCAGAACTTCATGGTTTTGATGTGGTGTTTGTGGTTAAGAGGATGGACATCTCAAAAGGGTGGGCGTGGGTACATACCCTTCCGCGTTCGAGGGATGGTCGGAGCCGGTATGAGGATTTTTACGCACTTCTCCATAAAAGCAACGGAAGATGGAGGATTGCAGATATACCCTGTACTGAACCCGATAATCCGGAGTGCATCGACAGTCCTGATTATTTTCGCCGTCTCAGGCAACGGTTTCCCGCAATGCCGGATTTTGGCAAATAAATTCGCTTTTGGTAAAAAAAAACATACATTGCTGACGTTTTAAATGCGTGGTGAATATGCTAAGAAAGGACGTCGGGAAATCCAGTGGTCGCAGTGACTGACTGTTTCCTGCGTTTGTGACGATACGATGGCACTCAGCGTTGTCTGAAGTTGTCAGGGTGTTTTCGGTTGATGAGAACTCTTCTTCATTTTTTTCTTTCCTGCATTGCTGCCACTCTCGCCTCGTACGAGGCTCTTTTTTATCAATGTTCCGGAAAAGGAAAATTACAATGAAAGAACAGCAATTATTGCCGAAGGATTTTCTCGGCCTTCAACTCGCAGAACCCTTAATGAGGGCACTTGCCGATGTCGGGTATGAAAACCCTACTCCAATTCAGGCTCAGACAATTCCCCTTATTCTCAGTGGACGTGATGTCCTCGGGCAGGCACAGACCGGCACAGGAAAAACGGCCGCTTTTGCCTTACCAATTCTCTCCAATATCGACCTTGAACATGCCGAGCCCCAGGCGCTTGTGCTTGCCCCGACAAGGGAGCTTGCCATACAGGTTGCTGAGGCATTTCAGCGTTACGCCGAACATCTCAAGGGTTTTCATGTTGTCCCTATTTATGGTGGTCAGGATTACGGTATTCAGCTTCGCATGCTCCGGCGTGGTGTGCATGTTATAGTCGGTACACCTGGTCGTGTCATGGATCACATGCGTCGCGGCTCACTCAATCTTGCATCGCTGAAATGCCTGGTGCTTGATGAGGCCGATGAAATGCTTCGCATGGGATTTATTGATGATGTTGAGTGGATCCTTGACCAGACCCCGAAAGGTCGTCAGGTCGCTCTTTTTTCGGCAACCATGCCGTCGGTGATCCGTCGCATTGCCCAGAAGTATCTGAACAATCCTGCGGAAGTGACCATACAGACAAAGACCACAACGGTTGACACCATTCGTCAGCGTTACTGGATTGTTGGTGGAAGTCACAAGATCGACATTCTGACCAGAATTCTTGAAGTTGAGCCATTTGACGGTATGCTCATTTTTGTGCGCACAAAAACCATGACGCTTGAACTTGCCGAAAAACTTCAGGCAAGGGGATATGGTGCAGCCGCCCTGAACGGCGATATGGCCCAGAACCAGCGTGAACGCACGGTTGAGCAACTTAAAAACGGAGCACTAAGCATTGTTATTGCAACCGATGTTGCCGCACGAGGTCTTGATGTTGAACGCATCAGCCATGTAATCAATTACGATATTCCTTCCGATACCGAATCTTATGTGCACCGCATTGGCCGTACCGGCCGTGCCGGACGTACCGGTGATGCCATCCTGTTTGTCTCTCCAAGAGAGAAAAACATGCTCTACTCCATTGAGCGGGCAACCCATAGCCGCATTGAGCTGATGGAGCTTCCGACAACGGAGGTCATTAACAACAAGAGGATTGCAAAGTTCAATCAGCGAATTACCGATACTATTGCCGCTGAAGATCTTGGATTTTTTACAACCCTTATTGAGCAGTACTGTCATGAGCATGATGTGCCTGCGCTTGAAGCTGCTGCCGCACTTGCCTCTATGGTTCAGGGCGAAACGCCGCTTCTTTTATCCAACAAACCTGAGAAAAGGTCTCATGACGATCGGGATGGAGCTGGCAGGGATCGCGGCTTCGACAGAGAGCGGAGTTCAGAGAGGGATCGTGGTCCTGCGAGGAAAAAAAGCAGGGGAGAGACCTATGGCGATGAAGGTAAACAGAGGTACCGTCTTGAAGTTGGTAGTGAGCATGGTGTGAAAGCGGGCAATATTCTTGGCGCTATCCTCAACGAGGTGGGTCTTGATCCCGAATCGGTTGGCCATATCTCTATCAATGACAGCTACAGCACGGTCGAACTGCCGCAGGGTATGCCGGACAATGTTTTTCATGAACTGAGAACCGTCAGGGTCTGTGGTCGTCAACTGCGGTTGAGTAAAATGGAAGATCAGGAGCGCGAGTCGCCTTACAGCCCGAAAAAGAGTTTCAAGAAGCCCTTTAAACCGGCAGGAAAAGAGACAACATTTTTTACTGGCGCCAAAAAGAAGCATAAGGGTTAAACCGGATAGTTCTGTTTTTTGATTAAGGCGGGGAATTTTTCCCTGCCTTTTTTTTGTTCAATTTCGTAACAGGCTTGGAAAATCGGGAGTCGGGGATAAAACTATGGAACTTCAATTTTACGGCGCAACGGAGAGGGTGACCGGTTCATGTCACATCCTCAGGGTAAATGGATTTACGGTTTTGCTTGATTGCGGTCTCATACAGGGCTCACCTGCTGACGAGGCTCTCAATAAAAAACCATTTCCTTTTGAGCCTGCCATGATTGATGCTGTCGTATTGAGTCACGGCCATATCGACCACTCCGGTCGTATCCCTTATCTTGTTAAACAGGGGTTCAGGGGAGCTGTTTATACGCAACAGGCGACGGTTGATCTGTGCAGGGTATTGCTGCTTGATTCGGCATCACTTGCCGAGAGGGATGCCGAGTATCGCCGGAAGCACCCGTTAACTCGGCATGATCATCATGCGGAGCCGCTTTATACCCGTGAAGATGTGGTTCGTGCGCTTCGTACCCTTACCGGTCTCTCTTACCACGAAAAGCGGGAAATTCTTCCGGGAATCACCATTCGCTTCAGCGATGCCGGTCATATTCTCGGTTCTGCTCTTGTTGAGTTATGGCTAAAGGAAGATGGTGTGGCAAGAAAAGTTGTATTCAGTGGTGATGTAGGGCAGTACGGTTCGCCGATTCTCAATGATCCCGAAACTATTGAGAGAGCTGATGCAGTCATCCTTGAGAGCACCTACGGGGACCGTCTGCATCGGGATATCAAGCTTACCCTGGCTGAAATAGGAGGGATTATCCGATCAGCGAGCACCGGGCATGGCAATATTATCATTCCGGCCTTTTCGATTGGCAGAAGTCAGGAACTTCTCTATCTCTTTGGCCTCTATTACGATGAGTGGGGGCTTGATCGCTGGCAGGTTTATCTTGACAGCCCGATGGCTATCGAAGCCAGCCGTATCTACTGGGATTATCCTGAACTTCATGATAAGGAAGCGGTTGCCTTCCGTCACGACAAAAAGATGATGCCTCGTCTGAAAAACCTTCATTTTACTGCCAGGGTTGAGCAGTCGCAGGCAATCAATGCCATTAAAAGTGGCGCCATCATTATCGCCGGAAGCGGCATGTGCAATGGAGGCAGGATACTGCACCATCTCAAGCACCATATACAGCGTCCAGAGTGCTGCCTGATCATGACAGGTTTTCAGGCTGAAGGAACACTTGGTCGCTCGATTGTCAATGGTGACAGGGAGGTGGTTATTCATGGCAGGAGTTACCCGGTCAAGGCAACGGTTCATACCATTGGCGGGTTGTCGGCGCATGGCGACCAGAATGACCTTTTGCGCTGGATGAGCAGGTTTGAAAGTGACCCTGAGGTTTTTGTCGTGCATGGCGACGAGCCGGTCAAAAAAATTTTCAGCAGTGCGCTTGAAGAACATCTTGGCCTGAAGGCGACGATTCCAAAGCCGGGTGAGATTATTTCGTTTTGATGATGACGATCGTATTTTTTTTCTACAAACAAGGATGTTATGTCAGTTACTTCGTTCAAAGAGCTTGTTCCTATTCTTCAAACCGCAATCGGTCCGATGATTCTCATCTCCGGTCTCGGTCTTCTGCTTCTTACCATGACCAACAGGCTTGGTCGTATTATCGACCGCTCCCGCTCACTGCTCGACAATCTTGAATCCTATCCTGAGACCTACATTATCAGGATAAACAAGGAGGTTGCCATTCTTTGGAAACGGGCACGCTATATCCGTATTTCTATTCTCCTTGCTTGTATGACCTGCCTTGGAGCCTCATTGCTGATCATGATGCTGTTTCTCAGTGCGCTTATCAATATCGATCTGCCGATGCTCTTGTCGGCGATATTTATTCTCAGTATGCTTTGCCTGAGTTTTTCACTGCTCTTTTTCCTTGCTGATGTTAACATGACTCTTTCAGCCCTGAAAATAGAGATGGAGAGCCACGACAGGAAAAGGCTGATCATCGAGACAAAGGGATACTGAACCCCGGAAATGCTCATCCCCTCGGATGAAAGCTTTTATGTACCTCTTTGATGAATGAGCGGTCGATATGCGTGTAGATCTGTGTGGTGACGATGGAGCGGTGTCCGAGCATCTCCTGAACGGCGCGAAGATCGGCTCCGCCCTCAAGAAGATGGGTGGCGAAGGTATGGCGGAAGGTATGCGGGCTGATATTTTTTTCAATTCCGGCCATGAGGGCATATTTTTGCACCATGGTAAAGAGCGCCATGCGTGAAAGTTTTATGCCGCGTGCATTGAGAAAGAGGTAATCATCGGAGTTGCGCTGTACCAGTGCAAGACGAAGTTCGGCCTGGTATCGCCGTATCCATGCGATGGCGGAACTCCCGACGGGCACAAGTCTCTCTTTTGCCCCCTTGCCGAAAATTCTCACAAAACCTGCATCAAGATAGAGACTTTGCTGCCGGATGTTGATGAGTTCACTCACTCTGACGCCCGTTGCGTAAAGGAGTTCAAGCATTGCCTTGTCCCGAAGATCATATTTGCCGGGAGGGTTTTGCGCATCAGGGGCCGCGAGCAGGCGTATGATCTCCTCAACCGTCAGGACACTTGGCAGGTAGTGTGCTTTTTTGGGTTGATGGATGTTTTCCGCCGGGTTTGTGCCGAGTGCGTGTTCGAGTACCAGAAATTTATGAAACGAGCGTATCGCAGAGATGTTTCTCGCTATTGAGCTTGCTTCAAGGCCAATGGCGTAAAGCTCACCCATAAACTCCTCAATATGGTGGGTTTTGATAACCTCCATCGCTCTTGAATGTTGCTGCATGAAGAGCAGGTAGCGCCTGAGATCGTTGCTGTACGACTCCCGGGTATTTGCCGAAAAGTTGCGCTCGATGAGCATATAGTTCAGGAAACTCCCAAGAGCGCTCCGGTAGTCATGATGCAGCATCTCCATGCCGTTACCCTCTTGTCTTCCGCAGTCGCTGGCAGAAGCCACCATCAAAACCTGGATGCTCACCTGGCAGGGTAAGGATTGCGCCACACCCATTATCGCCCTGTCTGAATGGCTCCGGGAGATGCCCACCAATGGGATCAATAATAAAATCGGAGTTTTTTTGCAGAAATGAGTAGACTTGCATGCTGTTTTCCTCAGGTTCAATGGAGCAGGTTGCATAGACCAGAATGCCATCCTCTTCGAGCAGTTCTGCGGCATGATCAAGCAGTTCCGCCTGCAGTATCCGGAGTTCACGGAGAGTTTCGGGGTTCAGTTTCCATCGCAGTTCAGCGCGCCGTCCAAGGACTCCGGTTCCCGTACAGGGAGCGTCGAGCAGGATAGCGTCGGGACGGATGCCGGGCGTAAAGCTTCGCGCATCCTCTGCTACGGTGCGGATGATGGTGATACCGAGCGCTTCGGCGTGAGCCTCTGTTTTTGCAAGTTTCTGTTTATAGCGGTCAACAGCGGTAATTTGACCACTGTTGTTCATCAGCTCAGCCATGAAGGTGGCTTTTCCTCCCGGCGCTGCGCACAGGTCGAGCACATTGCTGCCCGGAGCAGGATTGAGCAGCAGGCAGGCAAGCGCCTGTGTCGGGTTCTGAACGGTGAGGCGTCCATCGATCACTGCGGGTTCAAAAGAGCTGAAATCCTTTGAGAGAAAGAAGTTTTCAATGCCGCACTCTTCATGGGTCACAGCCGCCATGGTCGGGTCGGAGAAAAGCTCTCCTGCCGAACTCTTCAATCGGTTGATCCTGAACCCAAAAGAGGGAAACTGGTTGTTATAAAGGAGGAGGGCCTCACACTTTTCCCGACCATAAGCCTTCATCCACCGTTCAACGAGCCATTGCGGGTGCGAGTACTTCACGGCGAGCTGCTCTTCAGTGTTTTTCTCCTTCAGCCACTCATCAAGGGCGGCGCTTTGGGGGGTGATTTTTCTCAACACACCGTTGACCAGTTTCGACATCCTCTCACCCTTGTATTTTCTGGCAAGTTTCACGCATTCGTTGACGGCGGCCCAGTCGGGAACCTTGCTGAGGAAGATGATTTGATAGACTCCAAGGCGGAGAATGTTTTTCATGACCGGCGCGGCCTTTTCAAGATTATGGTGGTAGAACCGTCCGATAATGAAATCAAGCTGAAGCCGATAGCGCAAAACCCCGTTGACCAGCCCTGTGGTGAGTGCCCGGTCAATACGGTTCAGTGCAGAGTGCTGCAGAGCGTGGTGCAGGATCTGGTCAGACCGCTGTTTTCCGGTTTCAAGTGACTGCAGGACATGCAATGCCAGTTCTCGTGCTGTGGTCATGGGTAATCATTAAAAACAATTAAAATACATTGGCCCTTCAGGCTGTTTGTAAAATACTATTCCCTGTTGTAGATTAATGAAACTAAATGTTCTTTTCAAGATTTCAAGCTGTCATCGAGAAAGGTGGAGGGACTGGCCCTGAGAAGCCTTGGCAACCGTCATTACCACAATGAGCGGTGCCAATTCCATCCCGGAATAATGGCCGGGAATGATGATGGTATGCATGCCTTTCTTCCGGGTTCATACCTCTCTTCAGATATTTTCCTGTAACTTGTTACTTGTTTACGGGTTACCTTCTGTTTCGGGAGCGGTAACGCTTTCCATTCACCAGAGTGCCACTTTTTGACATCTGACGGAGTTCCCCCTTCGATTTGGTAGAGCTCTCTCCTGCACCGAGAGCATATCAATACGATCAAGGCCGTTTTTGAACAAGCTATTGCAAAACTGACACGAAGCGCATGAGAGCATATACGGAGATGATTTCCGAAAAAACGCACTACTTCGATACAAAGAAACCCTTTGTGACTGAGTTTGGGGAGATGCTTCCTTCGGTGCGGGTTGCCTACAGAACCTGGGGAACGCTGAATGAGCGCAAAGACAATGTGGTGCTTGTCTGCCAGGCCCTTACCGGTTCTGCTGATGCGGATGGCTGGTGGGAAGGAATGTTTTCGCAAGGAGGTGCTTTTGATGAAAGTGTGGATTTCATCATCTGCAGTAATGTGCTTGGCAGTTGCTATGGAACGACAGGTCCGACCTCGCTCAATCCTCTTACCGGCCGCCATTACGGCCCTGATTTTCCACTGATCACGATCAGGGACATGGTTGAGGTGCAACGACTTTTGCTTGCGGGACTGGGTATTGATCGCGTAAAGATTGCTGTAGGAGCCTCTCTTGGCGGCATGCAGGTTCTTGAGTGGGGGGCTCTCTATCCTGATATTGTTCAAGCTCTTATGCCGATGGGCGCTTCCGGTCGTCACTCGGCCTGGTGCATAGCGCAGAGCGAAGCCCAACGGCAGGCTATCTATGCCGACCGCGACTGGAACGATGGATGGTACGAAGATGGTCATCCTCCCGCAAGAGGTCTTGCAGCGGCCAGGATGATGGCCATGTGCACCTACCGGAGTTTCGAAAACTTTCAGACACGGTTTGGCCGGGAGTTGCATCACGGCACCATCTTTAAGGCGGAGAGCTATCTGCACCATCAGGGCCGTAAACTGGTCGAGCGTTTTGATGCCAACAGCTACGTCACCCTGACCAAAGCGATGGATATGCACGATCTTGGTCGGGGCAGGGCAGGTTACGAAGAGGTTTTGCGCTCCATTCACCTTCCTGCGGAAATCCTCTCTATCAATTCCGATGTGCTCTATCCGAAAGAGGAGCAGGAGGAGCTTGCCCGGTATATGCCGAAATCAAATATTCTTTACCTCGATGAACCATACGGCCATGACGCTTTTCTTATTGATGTTGAAAAGGTGAGCCGTATGGTCAGGGATTTTCTGGATGGGAGGACTTTGCAGGCTCAAGTTGTGGCCTGAGTGATCTCGTCAAACCTCGTGTAGTGGCGCAAAACCTCAGGAACCATGACAGAGCCTGCCGGAGTCTGGTAGTGCTCAAGCAGGGAGACCATAAGCCGGGAGGTTGCCAGACCGGAACCATTCAGGGTGTGCACGAACTCCGGCTTTGCGTTGCTCTCCGGCTTGAAGCGGATGTTGGCGCGCCGTGCCTGGTAATCCTCAAAGTTTGAACAGCTTGATGCTTCAAGATATTTTTGTTCAGCCGGTGACCAGACTTCGATGTCATAACATTTTGTTGCATTGGCACTGATGTCGCCGCTGCAGAGTAAAAGCACCCGATAAGGTATTTTAAGGGCTGTGAGAATTGCTTCGGCGTTTTCTCGAATCGTTTCAAGCGCTTCGTATGACTCTTCCGGGCGGGTGAACTTTACCATCTCCACCTTGTTGAATTGGTGTACCCTGAGGAAGCCCCTGGTATCCTTGCCATAGCTTCCCGCCTCGCGACGGAAACAGGCTGAATAGGCCGCATAGGAGATTGGAAGTGCCTTGGTATCCACCATTTCGCCCCGGTGCAGATTGGTTACCGGCACCTCTGCTGTTGGAATGGCGTAGAGATCATCCTCCTCCATGTGGTAGACCTGATCGGCGAATTTCGGCCACTGCCCGGTTCCCCTGAGTGACTCCTGATTGACAAGAAATGGGGGAAAGACTTCGGTATAGCCATGACGCTCGGTATGGCAGTCAAGCATGAAGTTGATCAGTGCGCGTTCAAGGCGCGCTCCTTTTCCCATGTAGACAGGAAATCCTGCTCCGCAAACCTTTGCTCCCCGTTCAAAATCAAGAATCCCGAGAGATTTACCCAGTTCAAGGTGGTTTTTGACCGGAAAATCAAGATGGTGGGTAAAAGCTACCGGTTCCCTGAAGAGCTGGTTATCGTCAGCGGAACGCCCGGCAGGAACGGATGGATGCAGCTTGTTGGGGAGCCCCAGAAGAATTGTCTCAATCTTTTTTTCAATAGAACCAAGTTCTGCATCCATGCGTGTAATTTCGCCAGGCGCAATTATGTTCAAGGTGATCTGGGCTTCGAGGTCAAGACCACTGATTCCTCTTCTTTTCATGTCAGCAATCTCTTTTGATCGCTTGTTGCGCAGCGCTTTCAGATCATCTGATTCCCTTACTAGTGTCTTGCGCTGATCTTCCAGCTTAAGAAGCTCGTTGATTTTTGGTTCCTCGGAGGCAAGTTGGCGCTTGTGCAGCATTGTGACAACTTCTTCCGGATTCTGGCGAATATAGTTGATATCAAGCATGATGGTGAAGAAAGTGGGTTAGACTGAAAGCAGTGATTTGACGATTTCCTGAACTTTTGTGCCGTCAGCTTTACCTTTGAGTGCTTTCATGGCCTGGCCCATGACTTTGCCGATATCTTTCATTGATGTTGCGCCTGTTTTTGTAACAATATCTTCTATAATGGCCCTCAGGTCATCATCGGAAACCGGCTCCGGTAGATACTCTTCGATAACGGTGAGTTCCGAGAGCTCTGTTGCGGCCAGGTCGGGACGGTTGCCAGCAGTGAACTGCTCGATGGCATCCCGCCGTTTTTTTGCAAGGCTGACGAGCACTTCAATCTCCTGCTCCTCACTCAGTACCCCCTTGCCGGCAACACGGATGGAGACCTCTTTTTCAAGGAGCGTTGCCCGAATGGAACGGATGGCGTTCAGACGGGTTTTGTCGCCGCTTTTCATTGAATTTTTCAGATCCAGGTCTATTTTTTCTTTCAGACTCATGGTTGTTGGTGCTCAAAAGTTTATTTAAAAAGAAGAATCTGCAAAGTACAGGAAAAAAAGCGGCTTTCCCACAAGAGCTTTTGCTTTGTTATTCATTGATATCGCCGCAAACCGGTCTGAGTACAAGCTCTTCAACCGATGTTCGTTGTGGCATGAAATAGGCGCCGACAACAGGGCCTGCAATATCTTCAGGCTTCATCATGACGGATTTCATGGCATCGGGAACCTCGCCCCACATCGGCGTGTAAACCGCACCGGGCATGACATTGGTAATGCGGACGTTGCATGTTTTTGCATAGAGCCGCATTACCTCAACCAGCCCTTTCTGAGCAAACTTTGACATGCAGTAGATCGAAGAGCTCTTGAATGCCATCTCTGCCGCAATGGAGGTGATAAAGAAAATATGGCCAGACCTTTTCTTTTCCATGATCGCAAAAACTCTCTGTGTAAGGAAAAAGGTACCCTTGAGGTTTGTTGACATTGTATAATCAAAATCCTCCTCGGTCATTTCTTCGAGTGGCTTAAAGCGCCCGACTCCGGCATTGTTGATCAGGCAATCAATCGAGCCATAACGCTCAAGAGTCGTGCTGACGAGACGCTCAATCTGGGTGGTATTGGCAATGTCCACCTGAAAAATATCTGCAGTCGCCCCAAAAGAGCGGCATTCGGCGGCAATTGACTCCAGATCGGAAATGGTTCTTGATACAAGGATCAGGGCGGGCTCAAACCCCTTCTGCATTCCTGCTGCCCGGGCAAATTCAAGGGCAATGGCCCTGCCGATTCCCTTGCCTGCACCGGTGATGATGATAATCTGTTTCATTTTTTTTCTGGGTACCTTTTTTTTGCTTCATAATAAGAAGTCTTGCTACGCTTATCAGGTGGTGTCAAGAATGTAATGCTTCGGTGTGTTTTTTTTGCAAAAACGAAATAAGTGAGAAAAAATTTATATATTTGCAGCATAAATAAATTGCGGGTGCGTGCTGTTCCTCGATGCACTGCGTATTCTCCAAAAATGGTAAATTTTCAGGTTTATCATGGCGATAAGTAAGGTTAAATGGTTTGATGGCAAAAAAGGCTATGGCTTTCTTTTGAATCCAGAGGGCGGCGAGGATATTTTTGTCCATTTTTCCGCCATCCAGTCCGATCAGAATTTCAAGGTACTGAACCAGGATGCCGATGTAGATTTTGAACTCGACAAAACGCAGAAAGGGCTTCAGGCAAGAAATGTTCGTGAAATTTCTCAGAACGACCAGGGAAATTCCGCGACTCCCCAGTTGTCGTTTGGCTGAAGAGCAGCTCTCAAAGAAGGCCGCTTTCCCGAAAGCTGAACCATCCCGTTTTGCCGGTGATGATATGGTCGAGCAGGTCGATCTGGATGACGGTACTTGCCTTTTTGAGGAGTTCCGTGACCTGTTTGTCGGCGCTGCTTGGTTCCGTATCGCCTGAAGGGTGGTTATGCACCAGAATAATGGCGTGTGAGCTCTCTTTTATTGCCGCTTTGAAAACCTCCCGTGGGTGAATGAGGGCTGCGTTGAGTGTTCCAACAGAGACAAGTTCGGTTTTGGTGATCTGGTTTTTGGTGTTCAGGTGGAGCACAAAAAGATGCTCCTTTGTTTCATCCGGAACCCGACCAGACATATATTCGAAAATATCGCTTGCTGCCTGAATTTTTTTATTCTGGTTTCGGCTGTAATGGAGTCGCTTGTTCAGTTCGAAGACTGCAACGATCTGCATTGCTTTTGCCTTTCCGATTCCCTTGACCTCCTGGAGCTCCTTGATCGTTATATCTGAAAGTTTTTCAAGAGTATAGCGGGCTATAATTTCGTTGCAAATATCGACAATATTGATGTTTTTTGTTCCCGTGCGCAGGATAATGGCAAGGAGCTCAGCCGGGCTGAGTGAATTGGCTCCGCTTCGCAAAAAACGCTCTCTCGGCCTGTTTTCAGGGTCAAAATCATGGATTCGCATTGCTCACTCTCTCTTGTTGGCGTTGAACACTTTTTACTCTCTCGGTAATAAAAGTGTATCGCTTCAACGTAAAGAAAAAGAGGGAGAAGTGAAAATGCTTCTTTTGCGGCTTTGTTCAGGTATTGGAGAGATGTGAGGTTACTCGCCTTCAAAATCAGCCCAATTGTTCGGCGTTTCATACCATCTGAGCTGTTTAAGCGTGACTCCTTCCGGCAGGCGGTGCCGAAGCTGGTTGAACGCCCACTTTGCAAGGCACTCGGCCGTTGGCGGCTCATCGGTAACCAGCACCCGTGAATTGCGCTTCATGATAAAGTCGAGATCTTCATGATCCTCTTTCCACACCGCAAATCCGTGGTCGAGCTTGTCGTGAATCTGCTCCACCATGATCTCTTTTAAAAACTTGAAATCCATCACCATTCCCTCCTCTCCGTCACCCTTGCGCTCAATCAGCCTCCCTTCGACCGTGGCAACAACCACCCCGCGGTGTCCGTGCAACTGGTTGCAGAAGGAAAAGCTGTTCGGAAGTGTATGGCCGTAATCAATTTCGATTTTTCGTGAAATGCGCATCATTGTCTTGGTATTCTCTTTTCCGGTTTCTCTCTGGCTTTGGCAAAGTGTACGCAAAATATTGCGGTTTCGCCAATTCACCGCTTTTTTTGTTTTCTTGTGCGCGGAGTTGTGATGCCGTTGCGTTTATTGAGAAAGTTTGACAATGGTATAGCCAGCCTCCTTCAGCAAGCGGGGAATATTTTCTGAAACCTGGGAGAGCCGTTTATCTTTTTCCTCTTTCGGCAGTCGTTCCCAGTCAACGAGCAGTGCGTGACGTTTTTTCTCTTTGTTGGTCTGAAAGGCAAATTTCCACCCATCCTTGAGTTTGGTATCCATCCATCGTTCGTGTTCAAGTATAGCCATCTCTTTGATTTCCGGTATCAGGAATTCAGCCGGTTGTTCATTATTGCGCATTGGAACAATGGCGTAGCCAAAGGCTGCAAGTTTATTGGGAATATCGCGGACGATGGCACGATTTTTTTCCTTTTTGTGGGCCGAGAGCTCTCTGTAGGTTACCAGTGAACTGTGTTTTTTCGGTTCGGCTTTGTCATCAGTAACATCTCCCCATACATATCCCTGACTTTTAAGGTTGTTGTAAAACAATTGGTGGTTAAGTTTGGCCAATTTTTCGAGCAACTCTTCATTGAGTTCCAGGTGATGAACCATCGCTATAAAGGAGTGAGGATCAACATGCAGTTCAAGTTGTTCTTCGGGAGGCAGGTAGGAACGGTTGAAATGCGTTGCGTTGCCAAGACGGCTCATGGCAACAATTGCCTCCATTGAGCGCGATCCATGTCGATAGCTCTCAACCCGGAGAAATGCGCGCATGATTCCTGTGTCGATACGGAGTATGCGATTTTTGTCGAATAGCTGGGGAGTAAGCCGCTCGAACAGTGACCGAAGGAGAAGCGCCCGACGGACAATGAAATAGGGGTCATCGCGACCTTCAGCGAGTTGCGGATTCGGGCCAAGCACATTGAGAAAGCCCTTCAGCCGGCTCAGGAAGTCCGGGGCTTTGGCTTCAACAAGCTCTCTCTGCTTTTTTGATTTTGTAAAGGAGTCGAGACTTGAAGAGGTGCCACCAGCAAAAACAAAAATAGCTTTTCCGATTGGGTGGGTTAGCTGCCCTTGCTGAAATTCACCATCCTGCATTGGCGCAAGAAAGAAGCGCAGCCATCCGAGTTTTTTGCCATCAAGTGATGAGTCGAACTCATCCCAGAATGCCAACGGTATTTTACCCGATAAGGCCACATCACGAATTTGATGAAAGGCATCGATCAGGTCAGCAGGGCTTTTGAACTGTGAGAGATTAAAAGTATGTGTTTTCTCTGCAATTTTTTTTTCAGGACTGGCTGCTTTGGCAATTTGTTTGACGGCAAAGGATTTTCCTGAACCGGGAGGGCCAAAAACAGCGATCGAAATAGGTCGATCTTCCTGCTGATTGCAATATTCTGAAATCAGGCTGTGAATGCTTCTGAGTGACTCAATCTCCTGACGATCCACGGTGACCAGTTCTCCGAATTCTCCGATTGGAATGTTTTTCAGAGCGGCTTTTGCTCCTTGAAGGACGATGCGCCGACTTAACTCTTCAAGGTCATCATAATAACGATCCCTGAGGATTGTCCAGGATGATGGCTGCGATTGTTGTTCCGCGTCACGTGTCGGGCACTCGGCAACGGCAAGCGGCATCTTTTCATCCTTCAACTGCGTAATGACACGGTCAATCGGAAAGCGCAGACGAGTTGAAGAGTCGGTACCGCCATCATACCCGATTTTGTGGAGATGACGCATTGCCAGTACGCCAGCCTGGATTCCTTTGATAAGGTCAGGCTTGTTATTGGCAATGATAATCTCGCGCACAATTCCTGTTACCAATACCGATGTTTTGCCAATAATCTCTCCTTTCCCTGCCGGCCATTCACGTTCCATGTGCAGTGGATCAAAAAGGAGTTGGGAGCGTTCATGTTTTTTAACTCCCGGAAGAAGCAGTGCTCCGGTAGGGCCGAATGAAACGACCGTGAAGGCTGAATTGGTCAGGCTGTTAATCATGGGATTGTGGGTCAGTTCCCAAATCAGTTCTTGCGCGGTTTTTTCCCATGAAATCTGTGCGCTGACCTGAATGGCTGACTCTCGCAAATCGTTAATGCTCAAAACGACAATAAGGCGATCGGAAAAGTTGGATAAAAGATGATCCCATAAGGCACCCTCCGCAATTGGTTGCGACATCTTGACAATAACCCATGGCGCTTTTTGGTTACTGCCCGGGTGAGTAATCGCTTTTGGCCAGTGAGATGGTTGATCCCTGAAGCCAAGGTTACTGTCATCGATCACGATAATATCCGGATTTTCCGGGCCAGACAAAGCGTCGTCTACTCCAGATTTTTCCATGGCGATTTTGGAAGAGCGGTCAAGACCGAGAAAGCGTTCAACCCGCCAGATAACGGTTTCGGGAGCATCCTTGTCGTGGTATGGAGCCCAGACAGAGTAACAGTGGTAGTAGCCAGGGTCGTATGGATCAATCGTTTTTGCCGAGGTTGTGTGGGTTGTTGTAACTTCAACCGCAAAGGGCAGATCGTCCCTGAGTTGAGCGGTCATGGATGTAACCAGATCAGCCAGAAGAGCGGCGCTGCCATGTTGCCAGCTCATTCGGCACAGGAGAGCAGCACTGCCATGCTGCCAGCTCATTCGGCAACTGTCTCCACCAGTCCAGTCAGTTAACTCGTTTGATTCGCTGGATATATGCGCGATATTCCAGTCAATTGTCACGTCACCGGTAACAAACACCGAGAGAGGATCGTTCTTTATTTGCATGGTCAGTAAAATTGGATTTTGAGAAAATCTGCTGACTTCAGCGAAACGTTATCGTTCAGATTATTCGGAAGTAATGACTTGAAAGCATGGAGTTGTGCGAATACCAAAAAGATCAAGATTATTATTATTTCGGAAGGTTCAAAAACTAGCACACTTTAAGACAAGAGAAAGAGTAAAATATAAGAGCTGAACGTAGACCGTTCTGTTTAAAATAGTAAATAATCCGAAATTAGTTTTGTGATCTTCCGCGTGAGCTTTTTGTGCTACTCCTCTTCTGTGCACAATCGGAGAGTTGGGTAAGCGCGAAACGGAGGCAGCCTTGACTTGCAAGAGGAGTGAAAAAATGGGGCAAAACCAGGTTTATAATTATTTTTGTTTTTGTGTGTTAATGGTGTACTTTTTCTTAAAGGGTATAGATGTTATTGAAGTTTTTTTCAAAGCCGGTTTAGTTTGCTGTCGGTTTATATAGCTCAATCTTTGGTAACAAATTTAACAGGATAATAACGATGAAAAAGAAGATCTGGTTGGTTTTGGGAGTTGCAGGTATGCTTCTCGGTATTCCCCATGTCGATGCTCCTGCAGTAGTCAAGGTTAAGATTGGAGTAAGGGCTAATGTCGGGGTTGGAAGGGCACACCATCATCATCGTAATTCCCGATATATTCAATCCCGTCGATACCGCGATGAAAGACGGCGTCAGCGCGACTTTGAGTATCGCAGACATCATCAACATCCTAAAAGTGGCATAACTATAAAGCTTTAATTGTCTTTCGCTGTTGTGCTGTTTTCAGGCATTCATATCGTAAATCTTGGATGTTTCTGTGGTAAAGGTTGTGCAGGGCTTGATTGCTAGTAATGGTTTTTTCTAATTCTAAAATTAAAGGAACTGATGAAAAAGATAATTATTGCCGCTCTTGTTTTTTTGTTTGCCGGTTGCGCCTCTTATTCGCATGAGAACTCCGGTCGTGACAAGCATTCTCCTCATCATGAAGAGGGCAGGGATGGCGGTGACAGGGAGCACCCGGGTATAAGAAGGTAAAACCGTTCATGTGTGGCGCACAAAGCCCCGGGCAACTCTGCCGGGGCTTTGTGGTGTGCATGATGGAAATAACCGGGAAGATGAGTTTGATGAAGGATCATCATCAGAATCATCAGGTTTGATGCGGTGCCAAAATCTTTCCGGTGTTATGGCCGATTCCAGATTGAGCCTCCGAAGCCGCCGGTTTTATAGGTGGCAGTTGCTTTATTCGGGGTATCCAGACGAAGGATCAAGACTCCCTCTGACATGATTGAGCCTTTGGGAACATCCGCCCAGCGGAGAATGATCTGGTTCCCATCAATATAGCCTGATGCGACATTCGACCATGCCGGACCAGTTGGAGAGCGCTCTCCAAACCAGAAAACCTCTTTTCCGAGTTGCCTCAGGTAATAGCTTCCTCCGTCATTACAACTCCACCTGCCGGTAAGATCGGCGAAAGCAAGAGAAGGGAGCGAGAAGATGACAAGAAAAAGCAGCGTTTTCAATTGTTTCATGATTACCTCCAGGGTTGTTGTTGGGAAAACGGGAGGACGTAACCCCCCGAAAAGGTACTGCGCCATTCTGACAGCAAGGGAGTATGAAAAATAGCCACAGTGCAGCGTATGATCATAGATGAAGAGACCGATAAAACTACTATTCGACCCTCAACGGTCACAAAGGCCCTAATCACAGCGAAGGGCTTCGTAATAAGTGCTGAAGAAAAAAACTCTCTTCAATTATAAAAAAAACAGACAGATTACGCAATTTTTTTCTCTCACAGGGCATTTTCCCTTTTGCAGGTATCTTGTGTACTTTTTGCGGATTATGTTTCAAAACTGTTTTACCGCCTGGACAAAAATCATGGGGGTGTCGGTCGGGTTGCTCTCACCGGCGATTTTCCATGCGCATGTTGCCTGCAGGCTATAGTTGCTGACATTGAACCATTTCATGCCGAAACCTGCTCCGGTAAGGTTGCGGGTGTTCGTCTCGCCATCGGCGGTGGGGTTGGCATGAAGAAGGGCGTAGCCATGGTCAACAAATGCGCTGAGTTGCAGTGTGCCGGGTAGTTCTCCGAGAGAGCCAGGCAGGTAACGCAGTTCGGTTGTTGCGACAACACCCTTGTCGGCGTATGATTCACCTCTTTGCCATGCACGTACCGCACTCGGTCCACCGAGGGAGAGTTGTTCCGAGCTGGTCAGGTTTTTGCTGGCCCACTGGCCATAGGCTCCCGCATAGAGAGAGAACCCGTGAGTGATGCTCTGGCTGCGCCCAAGAGCCATGGTAATTTTCGAATAACCACCGTTGGTGTGCAGCCCGGTTGGTGCCTGGTCCATTGAAAGCGCTTCGGAATTGTTAATATCGAGGCGCCCTCCGACGAAACCAAGCGAGAGTGAGGTTGAACCGCCGTCCAGAAAGTCGTCCCTTTGGACAACGGTAAGGCCTGCCTGCCAGGAGAGGCTTTGACGGCTGTTTCTGAGTGGTATGCTCTCCATCCGGTCGTTAAGGATGCTGCGTTCTCCGGCAACGGTTGCATTCACGATCAGGTTTCTCTGGCGTATGAGCGGCTGGGTAACCCCAAGAGTCAGGTCGTGTCCATTACCGTCAGCGTTCAATGGTTCAAATAATCCTCCCAACTGGTAGCTCACATAGCTATAGTTCACTCCTATCCTGGTTCCAGAGCGTGTTACCGGTATTGCATAGCCAGCCTGTATATTACGCAGATCTCCGGTTGTCGATGCCTGCAAGCGCAGGGTGAACTGATCTCCAAGATGAAGGGGTGAGTAGAGTTCCATGGTGCCGCCAGCGTGATTCTCTCCGGTTGCATGGTTCCCGAAGTTGTCGAGGTCGAGTGAAAAGCTGTAGGGGCGGCCTTCGGTGACTTCAAGGGTTGCCTGTGTTGTGCCGGGTCTGGATCCTGGCTCGAGCAGAATGCGGGACGAGATATTGGGGAGTTCATTGACTCTCATCACCATAGAGGTAAGGGATCCCTCTTCAAGAGGTTGCTCGCGGGGTACCTCGTTGGCACGGCTTTCCAAAAGAGACTTCCGCATTCTTGTGTCAACTGGTTTTGTCTCCACAACTATTTTTTCCAGGAGACCTTCAACGACCTCAATGACAAGGGGTTCGCCTGGTTTTACCGTTTGTGGCGGGAAATAAAGTGAAGCGAGGAAATACCCTTTTTCCCGGTAAGCATTGGTGATTGCTGCGGTGGCATCATTCAGCCCGCTGAACGTCATTTCTTTACCGATGCAGCCCGACATAAGTGCTGAAAGCTCGTCACTCGAAAAGAGTGTGTTGCCAACAAACGTAAAACCCGTTACCTTGATCAGGGTACTGCCTTCAGTCTGTTTATTTTGTGTAACCGGACGTTGAAAAGTCGGAGCCTCTTTTTGCGGCTCAAGGGATGGCGGGGGAGTACTCTCCCTGAGAAAGCGGCCAGCATCAGGAACATCAGCAGCAAAAGCGCTGCCTGCTGTAACGGCTGATGCGAAGAGGAGTATTTTCAGTGATGCCGTCATGGTGAACTCCATAAAATTTATGTACAAGTGAGTGCATACCGGGATGACAACCGGGAACATTTTTTTGAGGTTATTATCCGATTTTTATCACCAGAATCGATCGTGTCTGGTCACCAAACTGGTCTTTGGCGATCAGTTCTACCCGGTAAATACCTTTCGCCTCTTTTGGTGCTTTTCCGATTATGACCTTTCTATCCAAATCAAACGTCATCCAGGAGGGTATTGATGAACCATTGACCGACTGCACTTGAAGGGAGATAACCGCGTCAGGATTGCTGTGGCGGAACAAACTGACAGGGAGAGGGAAAATAAAGAAAGCATCAGCATCTTCCGGCACCTCTATCGTGTTGACAGCAAGAAAACCACTCTTGTCTGGCCTTTTTATGGCGGTATAACATGATCTTTGCTGGATTATATTGCTTTTGCTGATGGCGCTGATTGCCCGATTAAAGCTGTTTACAATACTTTCTCCGGTCAGCACGCTCCGCCCACACTGCTGTGCATCAGTCAGCCAGCTCACTGTCGGATCGTTCAGGCGAGGAATACCGATGGAGATAAAGCCGTCACCGGATTCGCTTACATCAAGAGGTGGGTAGTTGCTGTAGCTTGTTCCATAGTGACGAAAGTCGGCTGTCAGTCCACCCTTGATGATTGCGTCGGGATTTGCTGAATAGAGTAACCATCGAGCTGTTCCTGCGGTGGAGAGTATAGCATCGGCACTGTTGATGAAATCCTGACCAGCAAGAATAATGCTGCTGCCGCTTGAGGCGTTCGCAGTGAGAGATCCTGATGCAAGGGTAATGCCGGAACCGGCTGTAGGCCCCGAGTTCACGGCGCTGATGGTGCCAGCAGTGATGGTGCGCAAAGTGACCTCACCGCTCTCCCTGTTGCTGTTGCCTGCTCCGTCGCGCAGTTCGATGGTCACCTCTCCTGATCCTGCGTCGATGGTTGTGCCTGGGGCCATGGTGATTGCCGCCTTGCCCGCCGTACGCCCGGCGTCAACGACTCCGTTTGCCTGCCTGTCGTTGGATACCATGGTCAGGTTGCCGTTGCCGGTTGTGATATTTGCATTGATCAGAATGCTTTTCCCGGCATTCAGTTCAAGATTGCCGCCACTGCCCAGTGGGTTAGTGGCAAGAATAGCTGAATTGATGATGATATCGTTATTGGCCTTCAGGATGACACGATCCCCTGCATTGAGCAGTGCGGTTATCTGGCCAGGAGTGAAGCTGTTGTCCTTATCAGGATTGAAGGAGTACTCCTGCTGCAACGGGTCATGCTCAGTGATTGGTGTAAAAATATCGACTTTGCCGGTTTTGTTTGACCAGTTAGAAGAGCTGACAACGAAACTTCCGTTCATGCTGCCCGCAGTGAGCGGTGTAATGCCGCCAATACCCAGTTGATCCTCTTTATTGGAGCCCAGCAGACTGTTCGAAGAACTGATCTCCCCGGCCGTGCTTCCGAGTCCACTCAGCCAGGTTATTGCGCCCGCGTTGGTGATGGAGCCATTGTTCCATAGTGGCGAAGAGACGACGTAGCGGCCGTCTGGCAGGGCAGTCACTGTTCCAACATGATCGCCTGTTTTTGATCCTACCAGACTGTTGGTGGAGCTTATTGCTCCGACAGTACCGCTCAGACCATCTCCCCAGGTTACCGCACCGGCATTCGCGGTAGTCCCCTTGTCCCATTCCGTTGAAGAAATGACATAATTGCCATTCATCAAAGCAGTTACCTTGTTCGATCCTGAAGCATCCGATCCGGCATAGTCATTTTTGGTTGATCCCACCAGACTGTTGGCGGCGTTGATCACCCCTACGGTGCCACCGACACCACTTCCCCAGGTTATCGCCCCCGCATCGGTGGCTGAATCATTATCAAAAAATGGCGAGCTAACCACAAAATTCCCGTTCGTTAGGGGTGTTATGTTTAAGCGGGCGCCATCATTTGTTGTTGAACCGATCAGACTGTTGGTTTTGCTTATCGCCCCGACAGATCCAAGACCATTACCCCAGGTCACAGCTCCGACGTCGGCGGTCAACCCATTGTCCCAATTAGGCGAAGCAATAACGTAACATCCGTTGGTCAGCGCCGTGACCGTTGAGCCAAGAGCATCCTTTGTCGTTGAACCAACCAGACTGTTAGTCGCGCTGATTTTCCCGACAGTACCGCCGACTCCACTGCCCCAGGTTACCGCTCCTGCGTCGGTGGCTGAACCATTGTCCCATTCGGGGGAGTTGACAACGAAATGGCCATTGGCCAGTGCCGTAACATGAGATGACGCAAGGTCACCGGGCGCAGAACCAACCAGACTGTTTGCTGCGCTTATCGTTCCCCCCGTACCGCTGACACCATCTCCCCATGTTATGGCACCTGCGTCCGTGGTTGCCCCATTGTCCCAGTTTGCGGAAGTAACCACGTAGTTTCCGTTGGTCAATGCTGTTACCTCTCCTCCAACCTTGTCCTCTTTTTGTGAACCGACGAGGCTTTTCGCCGCGCTGATTGTCCCGACGGCACCGGTGGCTCCATTCACCAGGGTCACCATACCCGCATTGGTGAGTGAACCATTGTCCCAGTTCGGCGCGCTTATGACGTAATTGCCGTTCTTAAGTGCTGTTACGCTACCAACCTGATCACCTGTTTTTGTGCCGACCAGGCTGTTTGCAGCGCTTATTGCTCCAGTGGTGCCAGCAAAACCATCACCCCATGTCACCGCTCCGGCATTGGCGATTGATCCCTTGTCCCATAGCAAGGTGGAGACGACGTAATTTCCATTACTCAGAGCAGTTACAGTTCCAGTCTTATCGTTTTTGCTGGAACCGGTGAGACTCTTTGTTGCATTTATTACCCCGACCGTACCGCCGAGTCCATTTCCCCAGGTAACCGCGCCGGCATCGGTAGCGGCACCGTTGTCCCATCCTGGAGTGCTGATCACGTAATTATTGTTTGTCAGTGCAATTACACGCGATGAGGCGCCATCATTGGCTGAAGAGCCTACCAGGCTGTTGGTTTCGGAGACTATCCCGCTGATACCGGTGGTTCCATCGATCCAGGTGACTGCACCGGCATCAGCCTGACCCGCATTCGACCATTGATGTGTTAAGGTGACCGCATTGTTGTTGCTGCCGAGGGCTGTCACCATCTCTCCTACAAGGTCATTGGGGTTAGAACCGCAGAGCACTGAGAGCAAGGTGCCATCAGGCTTGTAGAGTCTGACCGCACCAGCATCAGTTGCAACAAAGTCGTCGAGGGGGCTGGCAACAAGAATATTGCCGTTGCCCAGTTCAAGGATGGTGCCGGAGCCATGCTCGTCGCCTGTCGAAGGGTTTGTGTCAGGCAGCGCAATAATGGAGAAGAGTGGGATAAAGGTATTGGCATCAATGGTGATGTTTTGCGGATCAAGCAGCAGGAAGCCATTTTCACCATGAGGTGCGCCCGTCACGACCTGACCGGAGAGGGTGAGCTTCTTATGACTTGATATTTCGACTTTTCCTCCGTTGCCACTGTCACGGCCTCCACTTGTCTCTATGGCACCGGCAAAGGAGGTGGAAGCTTCTGACCAGAGTACCACAGTACCGCCGTTGCCGTTTTCAAGGGCATTAGCTGTCAGTATGCTGGATTTTGTCACCGTGGTGGTTGCTGCATTAGCCAGAGAGCCATCTTTGCCCTGCCAGCCACCACCGATAAAGATGTCGCCTCCTCCTCTCTGGCCATCAGATGTTATCCGGGCTCCGGCGAGGAGTGTTTGTGGTGCTGTGAGGCTGATCTGGCCGCCCTCTCCGGCACGGCCGTTTGCACTGAGTGTTCCGGAGAGGTAGAGGCCTCCTCCGGCATTGATGTGTATCTGGCCGCCAGTGTTACCATCGGCCGACATCTTGCTTGCAGCAGTCTGCTCAACACTTCCGGCTGCATCGATTTGTATGGTGCCGCCTCTTGTGCTGCCCTCTGCACTCCATTTTCCGGCATCGACAAGATTGTTCCCTCTGGCCTTGATGCCGGAAGCGGTGAACGAACCGGTGTTGATGATGGTGCCGCCTTCGATCACGATGCTGCCATCGCGTTCTGTCATGCTGGCAGCACGTATGGTGCCACTGTTATTAACCACTGACGCAAGCAGTTCTCTGGCTGCCGGCGCGGTAATCACCACCGTTCCGCCATCGGCTTCAATTATTCCACTGTTCTCAATCCGGGCGTTATAGGCGCATTTGTCAACTTTGATCGCCACCAGTCCGCCGGGGTCAATGTTGATCGTAATTTTCTCGCCGTCGACCATTCCGGTTGTTCCTTTGGTGGTGACAAGGGTTCCACTGTTTGTGATGGTACTCGCTCCGATCAGCGCAATAAATCCTCCATTCACCAGCCCCTTGTTAACCACTGAAACTGTCGGGCCATTCTGGTAAAAGCTGTATTTTCCGGAGAGAAAGTCGCTGTCGCTTATTGCAAGAGTGGAGGCCACCAGCCCTCCAACATTGACGCTGGCCCCGGGAGCAAAAAGAATGCCATTCGGGTTCACCAGAAAGATTCGTCCGTTTGCTATCAGTGTACCGAATATTTCAGAAGTATCGTTTCCTGTAACCCGGTTGAGCAGGATTGCGCGGGTGTCGGGCTGGGCAATGTTGACCACTTCACCTCGGTCAATCCCAAAGGAGCTCCAGTTGATGATAGCGCTGTTGCTTTTCTGCTCAATCCGCATTGCTGTGGTCGATGGCGTACTGATTGTCGCCTGCCCTGCAGCTACCACCCCCTCTATGGGCAGGGCAAAAGCGCAATAACCTGTCAGCAATGAGAGTGTCACAACAGCAGTCGCAATCCAGCTATCTCTGGCATTGCTCCCGATACGGCGACAGGCGGAGTTCATCAGGTTCCCTGTTGATTAGTGTAATAGTATGATTGATACTGTGCTATAATTACAAAAATACGGTGAAAATACAAAACAGGATGAGAGTTATTTGGCTTTTTTTTGTGATGTCAGCAGTACAGCGGAGTTCTCTTTCCTCTTCAACTCTCAAGGAGTTTATGCGTTTGTTGTTTTTCCAGAAGGGATTACAGGTAAAACCGGTCTGACACAGCCCTTTTTGGAGAAGAAACCAGTTGCTGGTCACTTACCTGCAAAGAGGGCGCGTCAAAAGGTCAGAGTGTCAGGATTGAAAGGTGTTGCGGATATGTTCCCGGTAAAGATCAAGGCGCTGGCGAATTTCATTCAAGTGATCGCCGCCGAGTTTTTCAAGCAGTGCATTGGCGATGACCGGGGCCAGAACAGCCTCGGCTACGACACCGGCAGCGGGTACTGCGCAGGTGTCGCTCCGCTCAAAGCGTGAAGGGGTGGGTTGCAGGGTTTCAACATCAAAGGATTGCAGGGGAGTGACCAGCGAAGAGATTGGCTTCATGGCTGCCCGCAAGTGGATGGTCTGCCCGCTCGACATGCTCCCTTCAAGGCCGCCAGCACGGTTGGTTTTTCTGCTCACCCCCTCTTTTGCCGAGAGGTGAAATTCGTCGTGTACCTGAGAGCCTGGCTTTCCTGCATTTTCGAAGGCTGTACCGATCTCAACACCCTTGATGGCCTGGATTGAGATGATCGCTGCTGCAAGCGCAGCATCGAGACGCCGGTCGTGCTGTACATAGCTGCCGAATCCGGGAGGGACACCGGTGATAAAGATTTCGATGATTCCCCCAAGGGTGTCTCCCTTTTCACTGGCTGCATCTATAGCCGAAAGAGCTTGTGCTTCAGTCGCTTTTCCGAGCATGCGAACTGGCGAAAGATCGGCATGGCGTGAGACGGCTTCAGCCCCTTCGTGCAGGAGTGCGGCAAGCTTCTCATCAGGGGAGGGCTCTGCTGCCGATCCAATGGCTGATATGTAGCTGCCGATTTCAATGCCGAGTGCCTTGAGAAGCATCCGTGCAAGTGTCCCTGCGGCCACTCTTGCGGCAGTTTCGCGCGCTGATGAGCGTTCAATGACCGGGCGGATATCGTCAAAATCATATTTAATCCGTCCAGCAAGGTCAGCATGGCCCGGTCTTGGAATGGTTATTTTTGCACACTTTTCATCGGGTTTCTGAAACTGGGCCATGGTGGTTGTCCAGTTGTCCCAGTCGCGGTTTTTGATCACGAGCGAAATGGGGGAACCGATGGTTTTGCCGAACCGGATGCCGGAGAGCACCTCTGCCTGATCGCTCTCAATTTTCATGCGTCCGCCGCGGCCATGCCCCTGCTGACGGCGGGCCAACTGGCGGTTGATCTCTTCAAGTGTGATGGTTACGCCAGCCGGCATGCCTTCCACTATGGCCGAAAGCGCCGGTCCGTGCGACTCTCCCGCAGTAAAGTATCGTATCATTTTATTTAACAGTACAATGCCCGGCTGCGTAATCTACCCTGCAGCCCGGCATTCGTGAAATGGAGTGCTCTTTTCAGAGAGAGGGTCAGCGAAGTATTTTCGCGGCCTCTTTTGCATAGTAGGTAAAAATAAGATCGGCACCGGCTCGTTTCATGCAGAGCAGCGATTCCATCATGACTCTTTTTTCGTCGATCCATCCACGTGCTGCTGCAGCCTTGACCATGGAGTATTCGCCGGAGACATGGTAGATTGCTACCGGAGTATCAAAACGCTCTTTTGTACGGTAGACAATATCAAGATAGGCAAGACCGGGCTTGACCATGACAATATCAGCACCTTCCATAATGTCGAGTTCGATCTCTTTCATCGCCTCGTCGGTGTTGCCGGGATTCATCTGGTAGGTGGTTTTATCACCAAACTGCGGTGCTGAATGGAGGGCGTCACGGAATGGGCCATAGAAGCTTGATGCATATTTTGCGGCATAGGAGAGAATGCCGACATCGGAGAAATCGGTATCGTCAAGTGCCTCACGGATGGCGCCAATACGGCCGTCCATCATGTCGCTCGGAGAGACAAAATCAGCTCCGGCATTGGCATGGGATATTGCCATTTTACAGAGCACTTCAACGGTTTCATCATTGAGAATAATGCCATCCCTGACCAGACCGTCATGGCCGAAGGGGGTGAAGGGGTCGAGTGCGACGTCAGTCATGATGCAGAGATCGGGTACCTTTGCCTTGATGGCGCGGATGGCCTCCTGGATGATACCGTACTCATTGTAGGCTTCGCTGCCATCTTCGGTTTTAACTTCAGGAATACCGAAGAGGTCGATCGACTGGATTCCAAGATCCCAGAGTTCCTGGCACTCTCTTACGGCATTGTCAATCGAGTAGCGGAAGCTTCCCGGCATGGAAGAGACCTCTTCAACGACGTTTGTTCCCGGACAGACAAAGAGCGGGTAGACAAGATCATTGATGGTCAGGTTTTTTTCCTGTACAAGATTTCTGATTGCGGCACTTTTGCGGAGTCTTCTGGGTCGCTGGACAATGTTAAGCAAATTAAGCTGACTCATGGCGGATGAGAGATTATGGTTTTAAAAAAGCTGAAAATACGAAAATCCATGAACATCGTGAAGCTTTTCGCTGAGCCAATATATCGTTTCTGCAGTCCTGAACAGAAAAGGTTACAGCAGAAAGCTCATCATGATGCCTGCAGCGAGGGCTGAACCAATGATACCGGCAACATTCGGAGCCATGGCATGCATGAGCAGATGATTGTCTGGGTCAGCTTTCAGTCCCTCAAGTTGCACAATGCGGGCGCTTTCAGGCACAGCAGCAACACCTGCGGCACCGATCAGCGGATTGATTTTGTTCTCTCCGGATAGAAAAAGGTTCATGAACTTGGCAAACAGGATTCCGCCGGCCGTTGAGAACATAAATGCCGTTGCGCCAAGGATGAAAATAAGCGCAGAACTATGAGTCAGAAATGTTGTTGCTTGTGTTGACGCGCCGATGGTAACGCCAAGAACGATGGTGACCATGTCGATCATGGCATTTTTGGCCGTATCGGCAAGCCGTTTGGTGACCATTGATTCCTTGAGCAGATTGCCCAGAAAAAGCATACCGAGAAGCGGCAGGGAGCCGGGAGCGATAAATCCGGTCAGGAGCAGGCCGAAAACGGGGAACATCACTTTTTCGATTTTGGTAACCGAACGCGGCGGTTTCATTTTGATTCTGCGCTCTTTTTTTGTTGTCAACAAGCGCATGATTGGCGGCTGTATAAGCGGAACAAGCGCCATGTAGGTGTAGGCAGCAATGGCGATGGAACCGACGAGATGCGGAGCGAGCCGGGAGGAGAGAAAGATTGCTGTCGGGCCATCAGCACCGCCGATGATGCCGATTGATGCGGATTCGGGATTGGTAAATCCGAGGGAGATAGCGCCGAGATAGGTCATGAAAATACCGAGTTGCGCTGCCCCTCCGAGCAGGATAAGCTTCGGATTTGAAATCAGCGGCGAAAAATCGGTCATAGCTCCGATTCCGAGAAAAATCAGGGGAGGAAAAATTCCTTTGAGCACTCCCTGATAGAGATAATTCATGACGCTCCCATCCTGATAGATACCGAGTGCCATGCCGCCATGCTCAATAAACGGGATATTGCCGATCAGAATTCCAAAACCGATCGGAACAAGAAGAATTGGTTGATATTCATAGCGGATGGCCAGATAGATAAAAACCATTCCGACAAGAATCATCAAAAGGTGTCCCAGTGTTGCATTGGCAAAACCGGAATACCCGAAAAGCTGTACAAGTTCGTCCATAATGGTGTTATTCAATTTCGATCAGGATATCGCCCTGCATAACGGTGTCACCTACCGCTACCTTGACCGTCTTGACGGTACCGGCTTTTTCTGCAAAAATATTGTTTTCCATTTTCATGGCTTCCAGTACAAGAATGGGCTCTTCGAGTTTTACTTTGGAGCCGGGCTGGACCATGAGGGCAATAATGGTACCCGGCAGCGGTGCCTTTACGATGCTCAGCCCAGGGATGTTGAGTGGTTGAGGCGGTTTTAACGGAGTCGGAGGTGTATAGCGGACCAGCTTCGGGGTCTGCGGTCTTTTGATCTCCTGGCCAAGCTCAACCTGATAGGAAGTACCGTTAACTTCGATCTCGGCACTGTTCTCCTCAATGGATTTTATTTCAACATTGTAGCGGTTTCCGCCGATCGTGAATTTATATTTTCTCATCCTTGAAACCCTTTGAAATTAATGACATTGTAGATTTTTGAATTCCAGGGCGAGTAGCTTTTGCCGACCTTCCTTATCGTCAGAATTGCCGTCTCCTGATCGTGGAGCTCATCAAGATAGAGCGAGATTGCCATACCGATGGCCGCACTGACCTCTCCGGGAATCATGTTTCCTGCCAGGGCTTTTTTGGTCTCGTCACCCTTGTCGTCAAATTTTCTTCTGACATTCCAGGAGAGAATTTTTGGTATCACGCTGAAGAGCAGCGCGAGGAGGAAGAAAGAAAGAAAGACGACACAGTATCCTGTGACTGCCAGTGCCAGATGCTGGCTGTGGATTGCCGAGAGATTGACCGGAAAATATTGAATGATCGACATCATGGTTTTTTTCGGTTTACAATGGTAGGGTCGAGTGCTTTTTGGGAGGATTTTGATCTTTTTTGGTCAAGAGCGTCTGAAGGGCTCGGATTATCCTGAAACGGGTATTGCGTGGTTCGATGATATCGTCGATGTAACCATATTTTGCCGCCTCGTATGGATTGGAGAATTTTTCACGATACTCAGCAGCATTGTCAGCAACAAATTTGGCACGCTCGTTTGCATCTTCGATGGCATTCAGATCCCTGTTGTAAAGCACCTCAATGGCGCCTATCGGTCCCATGACGGCAATTTCGGCTGTTGGCCATGCATAGTTGACATCTCCGCGAAGGTGCTTGGAGCTCATGACGATGTATGCTCCACCGTATGCTTTTCGCAGGATGATGGTGATTTTCGGTACCGTGGCCTCTGCATAGGCAAAAATCAGTTTTGCACCATTTGTGATAATGCCGTCAAACTCCTGGGCACTGCCGGGAAGAAAACCGGGAACATCCACAAGGGTGACGATGGGAATGTTGAAGGCGTCGCAGAATCGGACAAACCTTGCCGCCTTACATGATGCGTTAATGTCAAGACACCCGGCGAGGTAGTTGGGCTGATTGGCGACGATACCGGTGGATATGCCGTTGAAGGTGACAAAGCCGATAACAATGTTTCTTGCATATTGCCTCTGTACTTCGAGAAACTCTCCGTTATCGGCAATCGAATGGATAACATCCTTGATGTCGTAAGGGATGGACGGCTTTTCGGGTATGATCGAGTTCAGCTTTTCGTCAAGTCGGTCGGCCGGATCGTCACAAATGGCAAGAGGCGGTTCCTCAAGATTGTTCTGCGGCAGATAGCTTAGCAGCTTTTTGATCAACAGGATTCCTTCGGTTTCATCTGCACCGACAAAATGGGTGACACCTGATTTTGTAGCATGAACCGAAGCGCCTCCAAGATCCTCGTCGGTGATGCTCTCTCCGGTAACGGTTTTTACAACTTTCGGACCGGTGACAAACATATGACTGGTTTTTTCTACCATGACCACGAAATCAGTAAGCGCAGGAGAGTAGACCGCGCCGCCCGCACAGGGTCCGAAAATGGCCGATATCTGGGGAATGACTCCTGATGCCATGACATTTCTCTGGAAAATATTTCCATAACCGGCAAGGCTTCTTACTCCTTCCTGGATTCTTGCTCCGCCGCTGTCATTGATTCCGATGAAAGGCGCACCGACTTTCATTGCAAGGTCCATCACCTTGCAGATTTTCAGTGCGTTGGTTTCTGAAAGCGAACCGCCAAGAACGGTAAAATCCTGAGAGAATAGATAGACAAGACGTCCATCAATGGTACCGTGACCGGTAATGACTCCGTCTGAAAGAAAGTTTTGCTTGTCAAGGCCGAAATCAGTTGTCCTGTGCGAGACAAACATGTCATATTCTTCAAAACTGCCTTCGTCAAGCAGCAGATTGAGGCGTTCGCGAGCCGTAAACTTGCCCTTTTTATGCTGTGCATCTATGCGTTTTTCTCCGCCTCCAAGGCGGGCTTTTTCGCGTTCGGCAATCAAGCGTTTCATTGTGTTTTACGATATTGATTAACTAACTTGTCGGGCGAAAGTTGCTTTTCAGGTGTTTGTCCGGGGTTAAGCTGGAGTGCCGTATACGCAGCTCTTTTTAACTCTCTCTCTTTTTACGTGCAACAAGATATTAAAAGAAAAGATAAAACGATGACTCCAGATCTTCAGTTTGCCATTGAATTGGCTGAACAGGCCGGTCAGTTGACCCTTAACTATTTTTCAAGCAAATCGTTGCAGGTTTTTACCAAAAGGGATGCAACCCCGGTTACCGAGGCCGATCGGAAAGCCGAAGAGCTCATAAGGGATGCAATTACATCCCGCTATCCGCAGGATGGTGTGCTTGGCGAGGAATTTGAAGAGCGCCCCTCCGGCAATAACCGTCGCTGGATTATTGACCCGATTGATGGCACCAAGGCCTTTATTCACGGAGTCCCGCTTTACGGTGTGATGATTGCCCTTGAGATTGATGGATTCATGCAGCTTGGCGTTGTTCATTTTCCTGCGCTTGGCGAACTCTATTATGCTGAACAGGGAGGCGGGGCATTTCTCAACGAATCGCCGATAGCCGTCTCTTCCATTTCTGATATCAAAGATGCAACGGTTCTTTATACGGAAAGAGAGTATCTGCTCGACCCGTTATCTCACCATCCTGTAGACCTGCTTCGCCAGCAAGCAGGGCTTGTGCGAGGATGGGGCGACTGTTATGGCCACATGCTTGTTGCCTCCGGACGTGCGGAAGTTTCGGTCGATAAAATCATGAGCCCCTGGGATTGTGCGGCGCTCATTCCCATCGTGACCGAAGCGGGAGGGTGTTGTTTTGATTACCGGGGAAAAACGACAATATTAGGAGAAGGGCTGGTCAGCGCAAACCGCGCTATTGGCAAAGGGCTGCTTGATGACATCGCAAACCATCTATAACCACTCTTGATGACAACAGTACTGCTTATCGTAATAGTTGTATTGCTGCTTGTAGTTCTTGCCCTGCTGTATACTGGATGGCCGGGCCGGGAGCAGAAGGAGATTGAAGAGATTGGCCGGGAGCTTCGCAGGGAGCTTGCCCAGCAACGAGCCGATTCGGTTCAGTTTTTTCATGCCATGCGTATGGAACTGGATGACTCCCTGCGGGAGACGCTGGAGCTGAAACTCGATGCTAATGCGGCATTAAACTGCCAATCACATAACAGACGAAAAAAACAGGTTGCTGCACAGTCGCAAGATCTTTCGCAAACCGAATCACAGGTGGTAGAAAGCGATGAAAAAACAGCAGTTGAAGAACGTCAGCTTGGGCTGTTTTCCGGAGCACTTCCTCAGCAAAAGCAGGAGACGACAGCTCCATTGGATGCGGTTCCAGTCAAAGCGGCAGCAAATTTCACCTGCGCTATCGACGATATTCCGGATATTGATTCACTCAATGATCTGGACGACCTTTGAGCATGCGTTTATACAGAGTCCTGTTCCCTTTCCATTCCGGATTACACGTTGGTACTCCCATTGGGCTTGTTTGAAAACACAGGGCAACATACCACTCAAAGTGTGCTATCATGCTTAGCCGGAAATTCTCATCAGTTCCCTTCTTCTGAGTAAAATATTGGATGTGTTTAATTCGATTAGATTAAAAAAATAGTCGTAATTGGTTTGTTTTGTTACATTACTGATGATGTAATTTGCGCGAATATACCTATTCAATATGAGTTATCTTGCTTCATTTGTCAGGAAGATCATCGTTGTAGAAGATGACTCTCTCTTTCGTGACAGCCTTGTTCACTATCTGAAGCTTCAAAATTTTGAGGTAACCGGAGTCGGGTCGGCGCTCGACCTTTACAAAATGATTGCTCGTGAGCCGTTTGCTATAGCAATCCTTGATCTATCTTTGCCTGATCAGGATGGGCTTGTGATTACGAAATATCTTAGAATCAATACCGATAGTCGAATTATTTTGCTGCTGCCGAGTCTATTTGTAGAGAACCTGATTGATGGCTATAATGCCGGGGCGGATATATGCCTTGGTAAGCCGATTGATTGCAGAGTGCTGGCTACGGCTGTTAGCAATATTATAAAGAGACTTGAAGATGGACATGGGTACTCAGCCAAGAAGGAGGTGACGCCTCCAAGAGGGATATGGATACTTGTTCCTGAGGAGTGGTTGTTAATAACTCCTGAAGGCAACAAGTTGCATCTTACTTCGAAAGAGTATGCCTTTCTCAACCGCCTTGCAGAAGAACCTCAAGTCATAGTTTTGCGCGAATCCCTTCTTAAAAGCCTTGGATACGAGCAGAGTGAGTGTGGAAATAGGTCACTCGAATCGCTTGTCTACCGTCTCCGCAAAAAAATCTCCCCAACTCTTGATACCCCGATTAAAAACGCCAACGGATCGGGATACATCTTTGCTGCATCAATAGAATTGCACTCCTGAAATTAACGTGCAATGTGATTTGGTGATAAAATGTGAGAAAAAATTGATTGATTTTTTTTTGGTTTTGACGTACCTTGGCAGTATCAAGCAGTGAGCGGAGGTTGCAACGTAACGTTGTGGATCATCCTGCGCAAATCGGGTAATCGGAAAAAGAGAGTTATAAGAGAAGGTTTCTATCCTGTCTGTCACCTTGCGAATTGCCGAGCCTGTTGGCCAGTTCTGACTGGCTCCATTCGGAAATTGGTCGATTGAAAATTGAGTTGGAAAACAAGTAAAGTGCATGAAAACCAGGCGTTACAGTACAGAGCCAGATTATCTGTATCCTGAATCAGGCCGCTGTGATCGGAAGTAAGGTATCAGCGATTCAAGAATTTTTAAGGAGGAAAATAGTCATGAAAGATAACCAAAGCGGTCTGAAATTGGTGTATGGAATCAATCCCGATTCCGTGATTATCTCCAATGATCCGGCCAATCCGGAAATCAACAAACTTGTGTTTAACATTGCCAATCCCGAACAAGCTCCGTCAAGGCAGTTGATCAATAAGAAGCAGCTCACGCCGGAGGACGACCTTCCCACCTATGACGAGGAGCCTAAAGAAAACAATCTTTCCTGGTTCTGGATATGGTTCCCTTGGGGTTCGGAACAGGGCGATCTGGCCACCAGTGAAGCGAGCCAAAACATCACGGTTTCCCCCTCTTCGGATAACGGCAAATGGTATTGCAAGCAATATAGCAGCAGCACAATAGGCACCTATTGGATTTTGTTTCCCAAGGAAGACATTACCCTGTCCCCCAAGGAATCGGTTTCTTTTGAGATCACGAACGTAATCTCAAATAACATTGCCGGTATGAGTTATATGTACATCCAGAATAAACAGATTCTTGATTATGAGGACGAAGCAAGAAACAAAATAGTATGGAAATATGCCCGGGTCGCCATAAAATCCCTGACAGTAACCCCAAACCCCGCAGTGCTCAAAAAGGGAATTGCGCAGGTTCAAATTTGCTGGGAAGCGAATGATTTCACCTCCCTGACGTTACTCCCTTTTTATCAGGATGTGACGAACAGTAAAAGTTATACCGCTCAACTCAAGAAGGGCACTGAGATTACTTTGCTGGCCCTCGGTAAGGGTCAGGACAACATGGCAACAAAATCAGTCACCGCGAACATACTGGCGGTCGTAAACTCTTTTAGGGGGGTTCCTCAAGCCGTTTATTACAAAGATTTTCCGCATGAGGTCAAATTGATCTGGGATGTTGATACTCTTGAAAATGTGTATTTACAAAACAGTATAGACGACTATAAAGAGTCAGTATCGTCGTCGGGCGTGATGCAGAAAACCATCAGTCAACCGCAGATGTGGTCGATTTTCCCGAATAATTCCGAAGATTATTGCACATTAAAAAGGGAAGTGCTGATCGATGCCTTCAAGATCAGTTTCGGTCAAACGAGCATCGATTTTTATCCGGCAGGGATCGCAGCCTCTCCAGATTCTCAATTAATAGCAGTTTGCGACTCTGAAAACAACCATGTTGTGCTGCTCAACACCCTTACCTACGATACAAGCACAAAACCAGTTTCCGTGGGAGAGTGTCCGGTAGCTGTGCGTTTTTCAAACGGCGGTGATTTTTTGTTTACGATCAACAAAACCGGTAAGTCCGTCACCGTTGTTTCTTACCATTACAATACTATCCCTCCTATCGATATTTTGCTCGACGGAGAGCCAAAGGGCCTCGTTGTGTCGCCGGATGATGAATACCTCTTTGTGAGTGTAGATAAGGGGGCTGATCAAGCCGGAGAGTTGGTCATCCTGAAGAAATCCATGACGGGGTATAAGCTGAATCAGACCATTCCCGTAGGTAAAAACCCTGCAGGTCTCGAAGTGGCGCCTTCAGGTGCGCAGGTCTATGTCACCAGTCCGAATGACAATTCATTGGCCGTGGTGGGATACAGCCCTATTGATGGTGAATTTTCTTTTATCCGGAATATTGAAGGGTTGCAAAGCAATCCGGTTGATGTGGCCGTGGGCGGCATGGATGGCGAGACCCTTCTGATCGTATGCAAGGGGAGCAACAAAGTCATTATTGTGGATCACGATGACAGGGGCGGATCGCCTCGGCAGGAAATTCAAACCGGTGCGTCTCCCTGTGCGATCATCACCACACTGGACAACTCCATTGCGTTTGTCGTGAATACTGGCGACTGCAGCTTGACGATGATCGGCTGTTATCAGGGCTTGGGTAAGTGCAGGTTACTGGAACAATCGGTCAAAGTTGGGAATAATCCCGCCTGTATCGCCCTGTCGGCGGACGGAACCATGGGATTTGTGTCCAGCCCAGATCGAAAACAGCTCGATATCCTGAACATGGTTCAGTACGAAATGCTCAATAAACCGGTGACCGTCGGGAATGCTCCGACGGATGTGGCGGTCACGTCGGACGGCAAGTGTGTGGTTGTGTGGCATAATGCGTACATCTCGATGGGGCAAGTGCCATATTCCAAAGGGCTTGATATTTACAATATCTTGTCCGGAACCGTAACGCCCAAACTGCAGAAATACGACGTAATCAAATACGTGAATCACCCGGATGCCGCTCTCCCAAAAGGGTTTGCTATTGCCAAAGGCCAGAATTTCATCCTGGTACTCGACACGAGTAACTATTCCGTTGAACTCATGATACCCGTGCCGGATGACGATGGAAGCAAGCCCGTTCCGATTGATATCTCGCTTTCTGCGGATGGAAAATCGCTTTACCTTCTGACCGCAGACAAGAATGGGCTGTGCGCCCTGCTGGTGTATGATTGTGATGCGGGAAAGAATCGTTACACACCGGCGCTGGCAAGCCTCGAATTGTTCACTTCCGCCCAAAGTTCCAATATCATCTTGCTTGAGAAAACGCATGACGGCTCGCATCTGTTTGTCTTGAATGCCATTGAACGCAAAATATATGTTGTGATCAGGAGTGAACAGGGAGAGTACCAACTCAACACGAAGCAGATAACACTGAATGATGCCATCGGCAATTGTTTAATCGCGTCTCCCGATAACAAGTCTCTCTACATATTAACAAAACTCGGTATGCATTCCGGTTTCAGCGTGGTAGATATCGACGAACTGAAAATAAAGGAGATCCCGACCCCAGCCTCCTGGGAATCGATCAGCAATCTGCAAAATATGCTCTTGTCACCCGATGGGCAAAAGCTGTTTGTGACGGATGCGGATATTGCAGGCATCAGGATTGTCGATACCTCCTCATTCCGTATTGTACAGACCATACAGTGGCAAAAGGATTTGCGATACCCCATGGGCATCGCTATGTCGCAGGATGCATCCAGATTGTTTATAGCCGGACTGAACAGCAACAATCTGGCGCAAATCAATCAAATTTCGGAACAATCATAACATTTGGAGGTAAAATCATGAGTTACGAAGGTATTTTTATTCGCGATTATGTTGGCGAAACACCGGATTCCACCACCGGCACCAGTTGGACGTGCTCGCCGGATATTATTTGTACGGGCCCAAAGGTGCTTGATGATCCGTCAGCATTTACGAACAAAAGCAATTATGATCAGGGATTGCCTAATATCGCCAACCAAACCCCTTTGCAACAGAACAATGTTTATATCAGGGGCATCAATGTGAGCAACCAGCCTCGGACGGCCGTAATCTATTTCTACTATGTGGATACCAGCATTGTCCTGTGGCCTCAAAACTGGAAGACTGTAGATATCCAGTATAATAATGCGCAGCAAAACTGGGTAAAAGTGAGCGTTGATACGTTGAATCAGATTGTCGGTACTAATCCCCCTTTTCTCTGGAGACCTCCCAGGCAGGGTATTCATTATTGCCTTGTTGCCTGGGTGAAAAATGGGGAGGATCAGGATACACCGCCCGAACTTTATAAGATTGGAGCTGTTAATGATATGGCAAACTTTATTCTAACCCATAAAAATATTGGTTGGCGCAATACAGTCGAAGTTGACGGAACGCAACCAACTATCCAGGATACGGCACCGATTATCGGCCCGCATGATGGCGGTATTTTAAACATCGGTGTCCAGTGCGATAACTTGCCTAAGGATGGAACCATATCTTTCACGGTGCCTGGACCAGACCCAGAAAACAGCATTAATTTTATTGACAGGCCGATTATTAGTGAGAACTATGCGCCGACATTAAAGGTGCAATGGCCTGCGAATTTCAATTCGACCCTGACGTTTACTTATAAAAAAGGAAAAAAAGATCCGCCGGATGGTGCAAACATTATTCCCTTAGTTGGCACACGGGGAACCGGCAGCGATTTCATCGAGCATGTTAAAACCATTGCGCCGAATCGACTGACCAATGTGCATTTTTATGGTCACGCCAAGGATTTTCATAAAGAAATGAATATGAATGTCCCTCCGCAACATCTGTTTATTGTGGGCTCTGTGCCGTTTAAACTTAAAAAATAGAGATTGGGGGTTCGGGGTTATACAGAATGCGGAACAAATCTTCTGAAATTGACAGAGGGGGTAGAGCATGATCTTTTTTATCATCGCCAGTGGCAACAGAAAAACTGAAACAAACACCGGGGATTATAGTTCAATCACAGCCAGCGCACCCGTTAAGAAACCTGAGATAGGGACGCCGGTTGACCTGATTTCATGGAATGAAGTTCCGGAATATAGTGACCTCGCGAAGCTCACGTTTGCCGTGCTGGCCGAGGCCCAAAAAGATTGGGTTTGCAAGGATATCTGCAAACAGGCGCTGGATCAGTACGGCATTGATCCTTTCTTGACGCAATGCGATGGTATCAATCTGAAAAAGGAAACCATGAAAACAATCCGCGACAAGATCTTTTTCCAGTGGGCGCATCCCATGATTGGCAATATCGGTAATTCGCCCCAGGTAAGGCCGCAACTCTATTGTTATCAGTATTATAAAAACTGGGATAACTGCGCATGCATCGATGAGTTCACTAAGAAAAAAATCAACGACCTCTACAAAACTCTGGACCCGATGAACCGGTCTGCCAGGGATCAGGTGCGCATCTGTTACAGCATCACGGAGTTGACGAGAGCCATTATCGGAGAGATTACGTCGGTCTCATCCAGACGGCTCGACAAAATCTTCGCACTGCAGTTATGCAAGAGCAAGACGTTGAAAGCACAACAGATCGAATTGATCACAAGAATCATTACTAAAATATCTACAACGCTGAAACAGAATTTTTCTTCATCAGAGAAGAGTGGATTTAAGTGTACAGAATATCTCAAATATTTCATGCCGGATGTTCTTAAACTGAAGATAGATGCCCAGTGGTATCTCTACGAGCAGCTTATAAACATTGCCACGGGCGACCAGTACAAGATCACATCAAAATATACTCCAACAGTTGAAGAGAATACAATCATTAATGCCGTGACCGATAACGTCTGGAAAAAATTTCCTGATCCGATAAAGTGCGCCATATTAATAAACTCATTCAGGAGAATTGTGGGAGTTATCGAAGGTCCGAAAAAGTACTCCATGGGTATAAAAGACCCGATAAAGATTACCAATTTTTTTGTTCCGTACAAACTTTGCGAAGCTGCAAGCAATAGCCACGTGCCCGCAATCTTCTTTGTTGCAAAATCCAAAAGAAGTTTGACACATAGTTGGAATCGAGACGAATATCATCTTGGGACTATAACCTATCGCCATTATCTGATGCATTTATGGGGTGGGCCGTCCGGCCATGGCACCGGGAACGTGGCGTTTGTAAAGAAGGAGCTTGGTGCGGATTTAAAACCTGAAGAACCGAATATCATATTGACGGGTTTGTTTGCCTTCTGGCGCTTGTATTACGACAAACGAATCAGTGTAGTGCATACGCTTGCTGAAACCATGGAGGGCTCACTCTCCTTCTCCGGGTATACCGAAACATCGAAAATCGCAGTTTTGAGCAAAATCCCTGACGTCACGGATGACGATGCCTATGAGATTACCGAAAAATGCTCCCTGAATGGAAAACCGGAAAATTACAATTTTGTGGATCCGATAAAGATCATGAGGACCCTGAAAAAGGAATACTATAAATTTGAGGCAGGTAAGGTTAGTCATGAAGTGGCGTTTACAAACCTGCAAGAACAATGTGATGGCCTGCGAACAGAGTTGACGGGAGCAGACTACAATTACCATGTGCCTCAATGGACGAAGGATTTGAGCGATAAAACCGGCATGAGCGTTCAAAGTTTTGCCTATTCGGAAACCAATACCCGGGACACGTTGGCCCGAACCCTTTTAGAGTGCGCTGGTGCGAATGCTAATTTAAGTATGCTGATGCGAATGCTCTGTTAAGTTTTACTATTCAAACATTAACCAAAAAATGAAATAATCCCCACAATCTTTTCTCCAGAAAGAGAAGCTAACAGGGAAATCCATACGTGATGGTTGATTGAAAAACAAGGGGAAAAACAATGGAATCGAAAACATTATCTGACCTCTATAAAAAATTGTCTGCACAGGGGGAAAACATCGTTCTTGACAAGGATGCGATGGGCTCGGCCATGGTCGACCAATGGACAGAGTTGTTGCATCGCGACTCGTTTCAACTCTCTTCGGTGGCGCTCTCGACTCCTGACGAAACGGGTAATTTTACGGTGAGCGGCTCATCGGAGTTAATGAAATTCGGCAAAGTGACTCTGGACTTCGATTTCTTTGTAGCCTTCAGCGATTCAGATGCGCAAATCGAGACGTTGCAGTGCGTAATAAGACCGGCATCCACGTTTAACACATGGAACCTGACGAACGATTTTCCGGACATGCCTGGTTATGTGGATTATTCAGCAGTTGAGCAGGGGCTTCAAACCTCGTTTTTAACATTAATCGAGTTCAAGGATCTCTCCTTCCGGTTTTCTTCATTTGATTTTTCTTTGAATGGATCGACAGGGAAATCCACAAGCTATAAGGGAGAAGCAGCCATTGATGGCGAGAAACTTAAGGAGGGTATCAATTTTGGCGCAACAATCGACACGAACGGCGATTTCTGGAAAACCGTGAAGCAGATCACCGGAGAGTTGGGGAAGATGCAGCTCTTTGCGCACATCATGGACGACCGGGGAGCGCTCTCCTTTGAAGCTGGGGCTAACCTGAACTACGTATTCAAGATTTCTGACGGTTTGAGCGTGACCCTGAAAAAACTGATGATCAGCAGCGGATTAAATAATAACTCGCTCCAATCGCCGACCTTTTCCCTTATGTCCGAAATCGCAGCGATCCAGCCGCCGCTCGAACTGGAAATAGACCTGGACATCGGCAGATCATGGATTCACTTCTTCGGTTTTTTCGAGGAGGGGCGCGTGTTAACCCTGACAGACATTGCCTCGAAACTCGGCATGAAGGGGCTGGAGATCGACAAATTACTGCCAACAGGTTCAACAGTGGAATCGTTCGGCCAATTTGGCCTGAAAGATTTCAACCTGGAGATGGAGCTTTCTCCAGTCAACGTGAAAGAGCTGGCCTTTACCATCTCCACGTCAAAACCCTGGGTAATTATAAATAACCAGGTCCGCATTCAAGCCTGGCTCAGGGTCAGCGTAACCAATCCCTTTGATACGGCGCAACGAAAAGCGCAACTGGAAATTCTTGGCATATGGAAACTTGGTCAAACGGATTTCTACCTCTATGCCTTGCCACTCAGCGGCGAGGTGTCGGCCATAATGGAGGAGGGCAAAACCCTCGACGTTGGTGCACTCACCAAACTCTTGTTGCCGGGCATCACCTTGCCGAGCATCGAACTGGAGAAGATGTCCTTTATTGCCAATTTTTTGAGCAACACCTATTATGTGCAATTGGCAGCGAAGACGGGTCTTTCCTTTGATCTTGGCTTCTGCAAGCTCGGAATTTCGGAGGTCGGGTTCTCCTGCTTTTATAACGGCAACAAGTTGCAGGACTTGAATATCGGCGGAACGCTCTGTCTCGGTGGCCTGATTTTCGACGTGGAAGGCGATTACAAGGACACGGACAAATGTGAGCTGCATGGCGGCATCCGCTCGGATACGAAAATCAATTTTGGAGATTTTTATAACAGCCTTGTAAGCGATCTGGGCATCCCGGAGGCGAAATTGCCCGCCACTATTCCTCCACAATACCTTTCTGTGGAAATCGGCGGGATGTTTGTGGATTACAAGTCAAAGGATAATGATTTCATCGCCTACGTTGACCTGATTAACCCGTTCCAGATCTCCGAGAAATTCAAAATCGATGAAATTGCTATAAGACTTCATTTTACCTCGAAGGGTCTTGCAGATGCTGTTGTGAAAATGCAACTGAGTGTGCTCTCCGTTAACATCATTCTTGAGCTTGATTATGATCAAGCGAAAAAGGAGTGGAAATTTATTGGAGGCACGAAACAGGATCAGAAAATTCAGATTGGCGAACTTGCTACAGATCTTCTTAATAAGTTCGGGTGTAGTGTTGAAATTCCTGACATGATCCAAGGGCTCGTGGTCAAGAATATTCAGGTCATATTCAACACTTCGACAGAGGGGCAGGAATTTTCCTTCTCATGCCAAGGCAGCATGCCGATAGAGGGAAAAGAACTTGATCTTTCCGTTGGTCTGAATTTCTCCAGGAAAGACAGGAAGTACACATTTGACATAACAGGTCAGCTTCATATAGATCCTTTAACCTTCACGATAGAATTTGAGCATAAAAACACTCAGAATATTCTTGCGGCTATTGCCAAGGAAAATCCACCGTTAACAATTGCTTTACATGATGTGATTTCAAAGCTGAGCGATGAGGCGGGGCAGCTCATACCGAAAAGTCTTGAAATCAGCTTGAAGGATGCTTTTTTTATCCTGGCCAAAGAAACCAAAGGAGAAAACGCCGGGGGGTTCAATATTCTGTTCGGCATCGATATTGGCTCGCAGATTGACATCTCCACATTACCGGTCATCGGCAGCTTGTTTGACGCAGGCACAAAAATAGGCTTTGATGATTTACAGGCGGTCGTCTCCACCAAACCGGTGAGCGATACGCTCTACGCAAGCATACAGGAGGTGTTACAAAAATCCAAAACCAAACTTCAACCGGACTCTCTTCCAGATACCGGGCTATATATCTCCGCCATATTCAACCTTGGAGAGATCAAGCCAAAACTTACGTTGCCGATTCTTAAAAAGGCCCCGAAATCTGTTAATGCAACCCTGCCGGTGCTGCTTGGTGCACCCGATGATTCGGAGGGTTTGCAAAAAATCCACTGGAACGATATCAATAAAACGATAGGTCCGATTGAATTGCGTCGTGTGGGTGTTGGTTTGCAAACCAAAACGGCAAATAGTGAGCTTACCTTTGCTGTTGATATCAGTGTGGTCAAGTCCGGATTTGAGTTAGATCTGATCGGTTTGTGGATTGGCATCAATGTCAATAAACCTTTCGCGAGCATTCCGGATTTCGGTTTGCATGGCGTGAATGTGGCTTTCAGTCAGCCGCCGATCGAATTTAACGGGGGATTGCTTTATGTCAATCCGGCAGGTCACGGCTATACATGGGAAATCAATGGGCAGTTGATTATAAAATATGGCGAATATGGCCTCTTTGGTGTGGGTTCTTATGCTCAACCGGATACTGAAAACTGGCCGTTTAAAAACGTTCCGGTACTTCCATCTTTCTTTGCCTTTCTCATGGTTTCTGCGCCAATTGGCGGGCCGCCATATCTCTATCTGAGCGGATTGGCCGGTGGGTTCGGATTTAACCGAAGTTTGAAGGTGCCGCAAGCGAGTGAATTGTTGAGTTTTCCGCTGGTGCAGGGTGCATTGGGATCGGGTGATCTTAAGGCGGGAATGAACGCCGATGCGGCGCTGACCGCCATGAATACCTGGGTGCCGCCCAAGCCAAATGATTTCTGGCTGGCCATAGGAATGGCCGTCGGCTCATGCCATATCCTCGATGCGTTTGTGATGGTGACCGCAGTGTTCGGCGCTGATTTCGAGTTGGCCGTCATCGGCCTTGCCACTGCGGATATTCCCACAAAAGAATCCTCTGAGTTGCTGGCTCACCTGGAGCTGGCCTTGGTCGGCAACTTCAATCCGATGCATGGCGCCATTGAGATTACGGGTGCGCTCACCTCTACGTCGTATCTGTTTGTGCCGCAGTGTAAATTGACTGGTGGATTCGCCTACTGCATTTGGATGGAAAAGGGCAATTTTCTGGTCAGCATTGGTGGATACTCACCAGCGTTCAAGAAACCTGATTATTACCCGGTACTTCAGCATGTGGGCATCAACTGCAAATTATCTGAATACCTTGTATTGCAGGGAGGCGCTTATTATGCGTTTACCCCTTCCTGCGCGATGGCCGGGGGTGAGCTGAATCTCGACTTTCATTTCAGCGCAATCCATGCATGGCTGACTGCGCATGCCGATTTTCTGTTGGAATGGCTGCCCTTCCATTATGATATAGGGATCGGTGTATCAATCGGCGTAGCCATAAAAATTGATTTCTGGTTCGTTCATAAAACCATAAAGCTTGAAGTAGGTGCAGATATTCATATGTGGGGACCAAGCTTTGCCGGTGAAGCGAAAGTGCATTTGTGGATCGTGTCGTTTACTATTGGCTTTGGAGAGAACGCCAATAAAATACCTCCTCGTTTGTCATGGGATCAATTTTACGATGTTTTGCTTGCTGGTGGGGATAAAAAGACGATCAATACATTGAGGGCTGAATCCGGTAACGCTTCAATTAACGCTATCACTGTCAAAGAGGGTTTACTGAGCGGTGTGCGGCAACCAGGTAAAGAGGATTACTGGATTGTCAATCCGGATAAATTCGTTTTTGAAACCAGCTCGGCCGTGCCCTCTAATCACCTGACATTCAATGGAAACGATGTCCCGCTCAGCAATCACAACACACAATTCGGCGTTCGCCCGATGGGTCAAACAAGCATGGACTCGAAGCATCAAGTGTGGTTTGAGAGACAACTCATGAACGGGACATGGGTTCCTCTCGCGGGCGACCAGATCGGTTATGACATTTCGACCGGGAATCTACCGGAAGCTAACTGGGCAGATACACCGCTTACAAGGCCGGGCGCAGGCACGGTGGATAATGTTCCGGTTGGCATGATATTTGCCTTAAAACCCCAAACTTACTATGTGCTGCCGCCGACTGGCGAAGTGGATACAAGTATTTTTATGTTCGAAGCCTCTTCACTCATCTTTGCGTGGGGAGCTAAGCAAGCCCCAAAAAATCCTGTCTGCACGGATCCACCCATGATCAAATTAAAAGAAACCCTTATGTCCGACACGGTAAAAGCCAAACGATCCAAACTGTTGGATGAACTCAACGGAAATAATTTTAATCTCTTAACCAAAATCAACCTGGACGTGTTTGCTGATTCGGCTGAGAATATCCTGCAATCAGCGCCTCAAATATTTGAACTTGGAGCGGTGGAGGAATAAATCATGGGAGATCTGAAAACACAAAAAATGAAATTTCTACAGTCATGCACGCCTGTGCTGGATGACGGCGAATATCGCATTCGGGTGGGTCAGGTCGTTAATCTGGCCACGACAGGCAAAGAGATCCCTGAAAAAACACAGTTATTCTCAGTGAAAGGGCCGCGATATTCTCTGGACCCGGGCAGCATTGATTCAATGTTTCCTCCGTCGAATACTTCAGGATTTTATGGTAATTGCCTGCCGCATATCATCCTGAAAAGAAAAACATTGCCTTGGGAGCGTGTTGTTTTTAAAGGCAAAACTGCTGTGCGCATAGAGGCGGATGTGCAAGCGGCGGATGTCATACCCTGGCTGGCTGTGCTTACATTCGACTCCAAAGAAGCGCCTGTCATCGAGAAGAAGACAGCCAATGATATATTGAACCCTGGGGCAAATGTGGTTTCCGGCAATCTTGCACCGGACACGCATGTGGGCGAATCGACAACCACGCCATGCTTAACCATTGATGTGCCCTCTCCATTATTTAATGCAATCATGCCAAATCTGGATGAGCTGCCTTATTTATCGCATGTGCGTTCTGTGGATATGGATTATAAAAAAAGTGATGGCAGCACTGACGGTTATTATTCGCTCGTCATCGGTAACCGGTTGCCTCTGGCTTCGGGTGATGGTGAAAAAAATGTTTCGCTTCTTGTATCACTTGAGGGGCTTGGCGAACATATACCGGGCGGTTCACAACAGATCACGGATAAAAATACTTGCATACGAATGATCGTATTGGCGATTTGGGAGTATTCGGCAATCGCTGATAAATTCGATTTCAAAAAACTGCTGGAAAATCTTTCACCGGCCACCACGCTGAAAATAGAATCGCCGCCAAATGCAGGCGCCGAAATGAAGGCCGCGCTGGATATGGGCTATACGGCGATGAATCATCACTTGAGAGATGGCGAGCAAACTGCCTCCTGGTATCGAGGGCCTCTCGTTCCACTTAAAGTGGATGTAAAGAAGCCGGAAGCCAAAGAGAATGCGGATGCACTGTATAAGTATAATCCCGATAACGGGTTGTTCGATATTTCTTATGCCGCCGCATGGCAGATTGGCCGTTTGCTGGCGTTGAAGAATAAGAATTTTGCCATTGCGTTGTTTCAGTGGCGAAGAGGAAACAATCAAAAAGCCGCCTTCAATAACATGATGAATATTCTGAAAGTCAAATTACCCAATATTGTGGCGCATGATGAGGAGAGGATCAATATGATTGGCGGTTCGCTTCTGCACGAGCTTACCCTGAATTATATGCAAAATGATCTGGGGCAGAAAATGAGGCCTGGTGCCAAAGATAACACCGGCCTGCTCGGTAAATATGGCGATCCAGCCGGACTGATCAAGCATGGCTCCAAATATCCCGGTTTGCTTTCCATTGAGGCTCTTGAAAAAATTGTGGCATCAGGCAGCGATATTGTTGAGAAAATCGTACAGGAAGCGAGGGAGGATGCATAATGAATACATGGGTGTCAAGAAAAGAACAGCTTATGATGAAACCGGATTCGGGAAATAGCGCCGATCAACCGATTCCTGACATCATTACGAAATGGATTGCGAGAATCCATTTGCTCTATGGCGTACCGTTCGAATACCTGGTACCAGACAGCAGAATGCTGCCAATGGAATCCATCAGGTTTTTTCATGTTGATGAAAACTGGATGAACAATTTGATCGATGGCGCACTGAGTATTGGCAGGGTGACTCAAAATGATTTACAGCACGATGAGAGGGTAATCGATTCTCTGAAAAGAGTGTCCGGCAAAAAAGCGCAAAATATTCGCAGGCAATTACTCAAAAAATCAGATACCAATGAGGGGCCCACAGGAGTGAAAACAGGATTTATTCTTCGATCTCTCATTGTGGAAGGCTGGCCTGGTCTGGAGGTGAATGCGTATAAATCTAAACAAGAGAGCAGCTTGTGCACCATTCTTCGCATGGAGCGATTGGCCAAAGATGTGATGCTTTGCATCTTCGATGGAGAATTTGAGGAGCTGGAACTGCGTGAACCGGCTGAAGCGATGCATTTCGGCGTTGATTTTGATGACGGCAAATTTTTAAAAAAATTGAGAAGCCTGGGCGTCAAATCACCTTTGGGAACGCAATGGGATGTGAGTGTGAACATTCCCTTTAGAGATGCGGACAACCGGACGCTGAATGTGAATAAATTGGTGGATGCAATTAAATCCAAATTGAAAGATGCGGGGGAGTATGGCGGTAATTTCTACTCACCTGAATTTGCGGTTGAGATGATTGAAAGCGCGCAAAAGGGCGTATTTGATAATGTCAGCAAATGAGAGGGAGTGTTTGATAATGACAGCAAATGATAAAAAATTACTGGTACCGATATCCCTTGAAGCGCTGATGGTGAACAGGGATGGAAACAGGAAAGAATATGCCGACTACACGCCGAGCTATGATCTGTTAAGATTTAATCAGGTGCTCGGTGATTCGATGGCTCAGGAGTATTTCAAAACCGCGCCGAATCTGGAGCCGGGATTGCATTTGCACTGGGCTTTGCCAGATTCGCTTACCCGAGGATTTCAAACATGTGCAATCGACATCCCTTCATTTCAAACTCATCTTGTCAAATTGCACCCGAACGTATCCGGAGACGATGTAAATAAAATTGTAGGCGAACTCAAGGCTAATCGATTTTTAGATCAATCTAATATCGTGACGAGACGGTTTGTTCCAGGCCAAATCAATCAAAACAATCCTGTCGACGAACAGGATTTTACACTTGGCCTGTCGGAGACCTATTCGGATTGCGAGCAGGATGTCATCTCATTTTTGCAGGAGAGTGTCTCCAAAGGCGAGGTGGAATATCCCGCTGCGCCCGATCGTTGGTATGTATTAAGGATTTTTACGGAATATGATTCAAATAATGGCACTCCGAAAACATCGCTTCGCGCCTGGATTGTTGAAAGTAATCATGCCATCAAAGATTGCGATGCAGGCAACGGCCGAATCACCATACCTGCCAAAGAAGTGTCGGGTGAAACATTTTATCCGCTCTACGTGGGAAGAAAAAGTGATTATGAAAACTGGAGGCCCGACGACCAGGATAATTATATCGATAAAATTACGGCCATCGGCCCGGGCGATCCGATGTTTGCTGCCTATTATCCGAATTGTAAAACCGTGTTTGGTTTTTATGATCCCTATATCAATGAGAAAAATGAAAAAGAGAAGTGCGGCGTTTATACTTATATGATTGCAGGCTGGTACAGCGACTCAGCGCAAGATCCTTTAACCGGAGCAGTCAATGGCCGATTGTGGGATTCATGTATAGAAGAGTTGTGCTGGTCAGTTCCAGAAGAAATCAGTGATCAACCGAAAGGTATGCTTTGTCATGGCATGATTTACAACATCGGCTGGAACGGTGAGGATTTCGATTATGGCACAAGTGTTCCCTCGGAGGATCCAGAGATTGTTTGGGGGCAGACCTCTGTCGAAGCTATGGCCGCATTGATCAGCTCAAAACTGCCGGACGAGCAAAAAGATGTGGCGAAAATTTTGGAGGCTTTCAACTATGAATTGCTTTCAGAATTCGACCATCCAGATGGCATTCAAAAACTGGAAGAAAAAATTCATGAGAAAAGTTTTTCTCCGGTCAAAGGCGGCATTGAGTATGTGATCAATCTTCCGGATCAAAAGAACATTGACGGTGCGCCCGATACCACCAAACTTTTTCCCGCCTCCCTGGGCAGCGAACTGGATCAGCTAAACGCATTTGTCCGGGAGCGTGAAGATATCCAGCGAAAAATATCTGTTCTGCAATGGGAAGCATACTCAGCTTGGTATAAATATATCTCGGATCGCCAGTCTCCCTCGCCGGATGTGAGCATAGACCTCTGTAACAGGATTGTCGATAAAATTGCTTCTCTGATCGAAGCATACAAATCTCAGGCGAGTGACTTAAGCTCACAAATTGATACTTTATCCGCCAGGATCAGGCAAGAGATTGAAACTATCAAAGAGATGCGGGGGTATCGGCTTGAAACTATCACTCGAAATTATTTCTGGCAGCCCAATGATCCTGTGCTGCTTTTCTCTGGAGAGGGCGTATCCCGCTCGTTCAGACATGGGTATGATCATCAATATTCAAGCGATGGAAAATTACAATGCCGGTTTACCGGATACACGCTCACTGGTATGACCGTTACACCGAAGGAGAAGCCGGTCACGGTGACTTCAAAAGATTTGTTTGCCTTTATCGACTCTTTCCCAAAGGGCAAGACACCGGTGCCGGATGAAATTCAAACGCTTCTCGCCGAGACGCTTTTGCTTGATACGCATCAATCCAAATTGATTGCAGTCGCCGCGTTTCTTTCAGACGGTATTGAACATCCCTCAAAGAGCGAGGTTGCGGCATTGGCAACACAGATCGAAAAAATCCAAACCCTGATCTGGAATGCCTGTCTGATAAAAAATGTGAGCGCACAGCAACTTGCAGATGCAAGCGGTATTACAGGCATGGTGCCCGACAAGATAGGCGTAACGTCGTGGACTCAGGCCTGGGTTCCCCTGTTCATGGAATGGAATGTGAATATATTGAAGCATAAAGATCTTTCGCCAGATTTTTCGAACATTCTCATGGACTGGAAACTGGGGGATATAGATTACGCATACACGGCCGATCGGCCCGGCCAGCATGCTATTCAGACAAGAGGATCTGTGCTCATTACACCCCATGCGCCGCACAATCTGCAAAAGGCATTACAGAACTATATTGGCAAACTCGATCCCAAAGATCCGATCATTCAGGAATTACAGGATATCTCTGATCAGTGGGGGAAACTGGACATACTTTCTCAAACCATGAGTGGATTCAACAATTCCCTTGTCATGCGAAAGGAGACGCTTCAATTCCCTGTGTTTGATTTTCCGGATAGTGAGGGCAATCAGCAACTTGCTCAAAAAGTCGCAAAACTGGTTGGCGGAATGAACAATCTATCACCCATGCCGGACAGCGATTTCAATCCGATTCACGCGGGTTTTATGAAGCTTCTGGAATTATGGATTGTCGATGCATTCGGGCAGGTGAAGGAACTTGGTCTCTCCAAGGGCACCATCATTTCCGAAGAATTGACCACCACGGGTATAAAATTTGAGACCTTGGTTACCATGAAACCGAGAATCACCCAGCCAGCCAGACTCAATCTTGAGTGGATTTCAGCCGATGAGAAAATGATCACCAATTCCGATCCGGCGACAAATCCGATTTGTGGCTGGATTCTGCCCAATCACCTGAATCACAGTCTGATGATCTACAATGCATCCGGTGAAGCGCAGGGAGAAATCAGACGCGTGACAAACTCGGATGAGCATAATATTCAATGGGTTTCCGCTCCTGGTACGGATATTCTGGTAAACGATATTAAAAACGAACAACTGCACGGATTTGTACATCAACTTCTCAACTTCGGAGATAAAAGTGCCGATGCGTTTCAAGAGTTGATGGATAATATTGATGAAACACTCTGGTCGATCGATCCTCTCGGATTCAGGCAAAATCAAAGTCTTTCTGTCCTGATTGGCTGGCCATTGGTGCTGGCCAATATCGGAATCGGTTTGGAATTCTGCGGCTATCCTGCCTATTCGCAATCATGCAAGGATCTTGGGCAATTTAATTCGCACGATTTCGAGAAGGCGAAATGGCCGGTTCGTATGGGGGATATCAGTCAGATTTGCGACGGGCTTTTGGGATATTTTGTGAAGGGCACCGAAGATGCGTACAAGCTGTTTCACGCCATACCCGGAGTCAAAGTGAAGGAGCAGCAAAGTGGTTATGTAAGTTATGACCATACATTGGAATTGGATTTTATCAAAGCGCATCAGCAAGTCAATTTAACACTGCTGCTCGATCCGAGAGCAGGCATTCATTTAACTTCCGGCATCCTGCCGGTTGCCTATACCGAAATCCCACCGGATTATATTTCCGGTGCACTTAACAAGATGTATGTCACGTTTGGCATCAATCCGCTGATCAATCTGCCAGACAAGGCCAGTATGCCTTTGCCAGCCATCGATGAAAACTTCGAATGGAGCTGGGTCTATCGACCAGAAATGAATCATTGGCAGGAAGCCTCGAAAATCGTTGATGATGTATCCAAAGCAGTGTTTGAGAATAAGCAGTATGAAATAAAAGAAGGCTGGTTAAAATTGAATAAAAGGAAGGATTCTGAGAGTAAGGGAGGATAAGGAGGTAATACCAAAAACGGGGATGAGTGAAAGGTTTTCCGTTTTAAGCGTTATGCGCATCTATTCTCAGCGAAAGTATAGGGCAGGATAGGGACTATTTTTTTTGTTTAATCTTTATATTAATTGCTAAAGAATTTGTCAGTCCTCAACATGGATAATGACCCTTGGATGTGCAGGTTCTAACAGTTCAATCGTTGTTAGCCGAGCGCCTCCGCAATGGCTTTGGCGAAGGAGGGGCCGTCAAACGTTTTGGGAATGACATCGATTTTGACGCCGAGTTTCTTCAAGGCGTTGGCGGTTGTGGTTCCTATGGCGGCAATCTGCACTCCCGGAGGAAGGGCGGTTGTCCCCATGGCCTCAAAAAAATTGACGGCGGTAGACGGGCTGGTGAATGAGAGGCAGGATAGTTCACCTTTTTCAAGCAGCGACTTTATTTTTGAGCTCTCTTCAAGTGACGGCGGAAGGTTTTCATAAACGGTCAGCTCAACGCAACTGCCGCCCCGTTTGTTGATCACCTCAGGAATGGTTCCAAGCGAAAGGCTTCCTCTGAGAAACAGGAAGGAATGTCCGGCAATGGTACTGCTGTCAATCTCCTCCATGAGCGTGACGGCATCGGCAATTTTGGGTATTGGCTCAGTTGTTACGCCGTGCACTGCCAGGTCTGCGGATGTTGTTTTACCGACAGCCCAGACCTTGAGCTGTTGAAGGTTTTTTAGCTCTTCCGGGGACTCCCGGAGCAGCCGCTCCATAAAAAAAGAGACACTGTTCGGGCTTGTAAAAAAGAGCCCGTCAAACTGGGTGAGGTCGGGAACCTTCCAGCCGGAAACCGGCCTGATCTCGATTGTCGGAAAAACAATCGAGTTCAGACCGTACTCTTCCAGTTTTTGTACAAATGATGCTGCCTGATCTTTCGGACGGGTGACAAGGACAGTTTTCATCAGCGGGTTTTACGGATTTGTGACAGAATTGCGTCTGCTCCCTGTTTCAGCAGCTCTTCCGCAAGTGCGATACCAGCTTCCTCAGCCTGTTCGGGTGAAGTCAGTCCGGTTTTCGTGATTTCGTTATGCAATCCAATCTTGCCATCAACCGAGCCGACATAGGCAAGTAGCTTGAGCGTGCCATTTTTGAATGAAGCATAAGCTCCAATCGGAATCTGGCAACCACCCTGCAGATGGCGGAGCAGTGCGCGTTCAGCGCGGCAGCAATATTCCGTTGTGGAGTGATTGAGGATTCTGACAATCTCTCTTGTCTGCTCATCGTCAACACGAGTCTCAATACCGAGAGCACCTTGACCGACAGCAGGAAGCATCACTTCGTGCGGAAGGATTTCAGAAATACGATCACTGAAATTGAGGCGGAAGACACCTGCGTAGGCAAGCATCATGGCATCGAAGTCGCCATCGTCAAACTTCTGGAAACGGGTATTGAGATTGCCTCTGATATCCTGTATCTGCAAATCAGGGCGCAAGCTCAACAACTGCGACATGCGACGAAGGCTGCTTGTTGCCATTTTGGCGTTCTGTGGCAGATCTTTCAGCTTGATGCCATTTTTTGAAATAATAACATCCCTCGTATCCTCACGTTCGGTGAAGGAGGTGATAAGAAGCCCATCAGGGGTGCTTGTCGGAACATCCTTCAAACTGTGAACCGCCAAGTCGATCTCCTTGGCAATCAGATGTTTCTCAATGTCCTTGGTAAAGAGACCCATGTCCCCGATTTTGGAAAGGGGAGAGTCAAGAAGGATATCACCGGTTGTTTTAACCAGTTTAAGAGTGATATCAAGTTCAGGAAAATGCCGGGAAAGTTCCGCCTTGGTAAATTCTGCCTGCCACAAAGCGAGCGGGCTGGACCTGGTACCGATGATGAGCTGTTTTTTCAAAGCGATTACGGATTTTTATTTAGCGTGACTGATTTGGTTCTTCAAGATCGAAAACGTTGCGCACAAGATCGACTCTGCTTGGCATCGAGTCTGTCGTGTCAATCGGAGCTTTGAGCATTTTTATGGGGTGGTGCAGGATTTTTTTCAGGATCCGGTCAGTAAGGTGTTCCATTCGCTGGAGTTCCTCTTCGCTGACCTTGTAACGGTACCGTTCAAGCTCCTTCTCCTTGATCTCAATGAACTTCGACTGAAGATCCACAATGGTTGGCCGGACTTTCAGTGTATTGATCCATTGACCGAAACCGATAAGCTCCTCTTCAATAATGGCATTGACTTTTGGAAGTTCACGGCTCCGTTTTTCAAGGTTTTTGTCGATGATGTGCTTGAGGGCATCGATATCCTTGAGGAACATGTTCTGAAGCTTGCCAACGTCAGGATCAACGTTTCTTGGTAGTCCGAGATCAAGAATAATGACCGGTTTCAGCCTGCGCTTGATCATGCTCTGGTGCATGTCAGCTTCACTGAGGACATACTCTTTAGTGCTGATTGCCGTTATAATAATATCGAACTCGTGCAAATGCTCTTTGAACGATTCATAGGGCAGAACTTTGTTGGTACCGAGCTCTTCGGCCAGGACTTCCGCTTTGGAAAGAGTCCTGTTTGTAATAACGATGTTGCGGGCATTTTTCTGAAACATGTGTTTCGCAGCCAGTTCGCCGGTTTCACCTGCTCCGACAAGCAACACCTTCTTCATCGAGAGGTTGGAAAAAATCTTCTGTGCAAGTTCGACAGCGGCATAGCTGACCGAAACGGCACCCTCCATGATTTTTGTCTTTGTTTTGACCTTTTTGGCTACACTGAATGCTGTGTGGCAGAGACGGGTGATGAGAATGCCTGCGCATTGTGTTTCAGCCGCAATACGGTAGGCGTTTTTGACCTGCCCGAGAATCTGGCCCTCACCAAGCACCAGCGAATCAATAGCGCTTGCCACCTCAAAAATATGGCGTGCCGTACCGCAGTAAAAACGGCTGAAAAAGTGTTCAGGCCGAACTTCTTTGCGCGCATCCTTGAAGGAGATCAAATACTCCTTGAGATACTCTCCCGTCACCTCATGCATTGCAGGCACAACATACAACTCGGTACGGTTACAGGTCGAGATGACCATGGCTTCGTGGGCAAGTCCGCTGGAAATAAGGCCGGTAATGAACTCCTTGTTTTGAACTTCTGAAAGGGAGATTCTTTCGCGGATTTCAATAGGTGCTGTCTTGTGATTGACACCAACTGAAATGATGTTCATGGCAGGGTTGTTTAAGTGAGCTTATGACGTTTCAATCAACTGAAAATGGTATGTCCGGAACAAACCAACTATCTTTAAATATATTCAAAATGCCTGTATTTTCAAAGAACTGGCGATTTAAAAGGTTAGTCCATGGAATGTTGGTGAAAAAAAGGTCATCAACACAATCAGAATGGTGACGAAGACAAAGAGAAAGATGAACAGATAGGCCATGTGCTTGATATCCCAGCCGATGATCGGCTTGATAAATATCCCTGTGCCATAGAGCAGCCAGATGACTACCAGTGTGACAAGTTTTGGCTCAAGGAGTTTGATTGCCTCTCCTGAAGCCTTCTGTTCAACTACTCCGGCAAAAAGGGTAATTGAAAGAAAAAGAAATCCGAAAGCCACGGCGTGCATGGTAAGTTTCTCAAGCACCTCAAGGTTTGGCAGGCGTTGAAAGAGCAACTCAAAGCGGTTCTGCTCTATCTGACGGAAAAGCAGGAGGTAGAGGATGCTATAAAGGCCGGCAATCGCTATGGCACTGAAACCGAAAATGGCCGCAATCAGGTGTACCCCGATGCCGATACCGCTGAATGTCATTCCGGCATTTGAGATCTGGGCGGTCAGTATGGAAGAGATAAGCTGCGCTCCTGCGGCAAAAGAGATGACAAAAAATCCTGTTTTGTCACTTTTGGTCGTAAACTCTATAAAAAGATAGGTGATGGTCAGGGTGAGCCCAACCATGGTCATGAGGTTCACCGTCGAATAGTTTATCATGTACCCCTCAATGGAGGTAAGAAGTCCGAGGTAGACCACGTGGGTCAGGACAGTCAAGACGAGGATGGGCTGTTTATATTTTTTTGCAAACCGGGAATCCTTGAAAAAATGGGCACCATAAAGAAACGTCGTGATCAGGTAGAAAAGTGAAACAAGCTGATTGAGGACAAGCAGCGGGAGATTATTGTATAATATGTTGTTCATTGTCAGCATTAAGGGAGTGAATAACTATGAAATTGGTTGTCTTGGGCCGGTGGGTGCACACGCGCGCACATCGGTAATGGCCTTTGCAAAGATTGTGCCATAATTACAAAGAAAAAATGTATATTCCGCCCGATACGAAGCACAAGTATACTTATTTACAAGGATAAAAAGATGAGCTTGACAAAGAATATCAGAAATATAGCCATTATCGCGCACGTTGATCATGGAAAAACAACGCTTGTTGATTCAATTTTTCAGAAAACAGGCGCCTTCAGGGAAAATCAGCAGGTAAACGTTCGCGTACTTGACTCAAATCCCCAGGAAAGAGAGCGGGGCATTACTATTTTTTCAAAAAACGCAGCAGCAGAATATAACGATCACAAGATCAATATTGTAGATACTCCTGGTCATGCCGACTTTGGTGGCGAGGTTGAGCGTATTTTGCAGATGGTTGACGGTGTGTTGCTTCTTGTGGACGCTTTTGAAGGGCCGATGCCGCAGACCAAGTTTGTGCTGCGTAAAGCCCTTGAGCTGCACCTGAAACCAATTGTGGTCATCAATAAAATCGATCGCCCGCAGTCTGACCCGGTCAAGGTGCACGATCAGGTTATTGATCTGTTCATTGCCCTCGGTGCCGAAGAGCATCAGCTTGATTTTCCCTATATCTTTACATCCGCCAAACATGGTATTGCCAAATACAGTATGGATGACGCAGATGGTGATATGAGCCTTCTGCTCGACATGATCATCAAGGAGATTCCTGCTCCGGTGGCCAATGACGACGGAGGTTTCCAGATGCTCGTTACCACGCTCGACTACAGCGACTACATCGGCAAAATCGCCATCGGGCGCATTCATCGTGGCAAGGTAAGCCCTGGCAGCCAGCTTGCTGTTGTAGGCCCTGACGGTGTGATTGGCAAGGGAACGGTTACAAAAGTTTTTCAGTTCGACAAGGTTCAGAAAGTTGAGGCCAAAGAGGCAACCTCAGGCGACATTATCGCAATCGCCGGTATACCGGACGCCACGGTCGGCATGACCCTTGCGTCCATTGAAGATCCGGTATCTCTTGATTCATTCGACATCAGCAAGCCGACCCTCTCTATGCTCTTTTCAGTAAACGATTCTCCGTTTGCAGGACTTGAGGGCAAAGAGGTCACCAGCCGCAAAATCCGTGAGCGCCTGATGAAAGAGAAGATGACCAACGTCGCACTCAACGTAGAAGAGACCGACAGTGCCGATACCTTCCGCGTTTCAGGAAGAGGAGAGCTTCACCTCTCCGTATTGATCGAAACCATGCGGCGCGAAGGTTATGAGATTGCCATAGCAAGGCCGGAGGTGATCATGCACCGAGACGAAGAGGGCACACTGCTTGAACCGATCGAGCATGTCATGATTGATATTCCTGAAGAGTACACCGGTGTCATCATTGAAAAAATGGGTCGCAGAAAGGCCGAAATGACCAATATGGGCACGCTTCGCGGCGGCATGGTCAGGGTTGAATTTGAAATTCCCACCAGAGGACTGATTGGTTACAACCTTGAGTTTACCACCGATACCAAAGGTGAGGGAATCATGTCGCACGTATTCCACAACTACCAGCCTTTCAAAGGCAAGTTGCCTTCACGTGAGACCGGTGCACTTGTCGTCTCTGAAGCCGGTATATGCGTAGCATACGCCCTGAGTGCTCTTGAAGATCGCGGCACTTTCTTTGTTTCGCCAAACACCAAGGTCTATGGCGGGATGATTGTCGGTGAATCAACAAGAGGTCTCGACATCACCCTCAACGTTTGCAAAACCAAAAAGCTGAGTAATATGCGCTCATCAGGCACCGATGAGTCACTTCGCCTCACTCCCCCGAAACTTCTTTCGCTGGAACAGGCACTTGAATTCATCAACGACGATGAGCTTTTGGAAGTAACACCCCAGAGCATCCGACTCAGAAAGAAGATTCTTGACGTGAACCTCCGCGCAAAAGCCACCAAAAAGGCCAACGCTTAGTTCTCTCCAAAAAAAACATTTCAGTTGTGTCCGGGCGCTGCTTTACAGCAGTTCCCGGACGACTGATTCTGCCTTGTGTGTGTATAACTTTTTTTCAGGATTTATTTCCTTGTCGCGAGAGCTTTTAATCAGGCAGGGCAATCATTTCATGCAAAGGGGCGGCTCATGAAGTCCGCCCCTTTGCATTACGGTCAATCAAGTTGAATCGAGCCTTTGGTCTTCTCTCTTCGGTTTCTTTCTTTTGCGTCATACTCGTCCATGCAACCACTATCCTTGCCCTGCACCAGAGAACACTCCAGATACTGAACTATTTCCATGATACAAGCCCTGATTGCCTTTCCTACAGGTGTATTCTGATACTCGCCAAGATGACCGTTAAAGCCTCTATGGGATACTCCAATGCTGATACCACTGGATTTTGACGTGGCCTCTACCGTCCGGGCGTCATAGATTTCGCCTGTTTCAACATCAATCACTTTCAGGTCGACAGCCATGTACGCTTTTTCCTGCTTTCCTCCCAGGCTGATACCACCAAAAGAGAGCCCCCCACCGCCGCCACTCGTATTCTGTTCAAAGGCTGAAAGCGTAGCCGCAATCAGATATTTGGCACCTGTAATGTTTCCTAACCTTGATCTTGTCCTGGGGTTAACCATTCCGGACGCCCCCAGATCCTGTTCATTGAGAACCGCATCAAGTTCTCTCCTTTCGAGCACCCGAAAACTGTTTGTTGATGCGAGTTCTGCAATGAGCATATCCTGCAGATCCGTTCCGACACTCCCTTCCCACCATCCTGCCGAGGTGTGGTTTGTAAACCTCAACACCCCGATTCGAGGCTTCAGGGAGGCATATCCTTGAGAAAAAACAGAAATGGAAAACAAAAACAAAAACAGCAGAAAAACTTTAATCCGCATGATGATCCTCCGGGGTTATTGGGGTTAAACAGGAAAACTGCAAAAAAATATACCTTTAAAGTATCACAGTAAAAAGAAAAACCAAAGCATATAAGGAAATGCAACTCCCTTGACGGTTACTTTTTCTTACCCTTCCCTTACCGTTATTGGGGGTAAACAATTCCTCCTGCCATTTATTTGCCTGATAATTCGTAAAATTGTCTCAATTGAGGCGACGCTTTGCCTGAATAATCAAGTTTGTTCAGGAGCGAATTTTTCATGCGGGCAATGAGCTGCTCAACCGGTGAACAGTGGATTATGAGTTGGTTTACCAGGGGCCTGTCAGAAAGGATATCCTGGTGGGATCTCAATAATCTGGCACCTTGAATATATTCGCTTCGCAGGTGCAGGGATAATTACAGACGATTAAGTAAATTATCGCATGAGTTTTGCCTTCAATAAAAAAGTCTTGCACCTTGACAGGTTCTGACCTCCAAGGTATGAAATGAACGTAATAACAGGAGTGATATATGGCGTTATGGAATTCAATTACAGGGCAGTTACGATCGGTCATTGAATGGAAAAATCCTGCTTCGGATGTTCTTTTTCAACGATGGACGGATAATGGAGACGAGATCAAAAACGCGTCAAAGCTTATCGTTGGTCCCGGTCAGGGCGCGATCTTTGTCTATGAGGGTAAGCCGCAAGCTGTTATTACCGAACCAGGCATGACAGACCTGAAAACACAAAACATCCCTTTCTGGACTACGATCACCAAATTCATGCAGGCTTTCAAGAGTGAGCATAAGGTCGGAATCTATTTTTTCCGAACGGCCGAGATTCTGAACCAGGGCTGGGGTACACCTGGTCCCATTAAATATATTGATCCGCAGTACAAGTTTCCTGTCGGTATGAAGGGTTTTGGCAATTTCTCTTTCCGAATCTCGGATGCGGGAAGTTTCTTTATTAATGTTATGGGTCAGAGGGATCATTTCACCGTTGATGAACTCCGTCTGGTCATTGTAGCAAGGCTTGTTCAGCCACTTACGGATTTTCTTGCTGAAGCAAAGTTCGGCTATAATGAGATTGATGCCAACAGGAATGAAATTGCTGACGGGGTTCGGGAAAAGGTAGCTCCGATTTTTCTCACCCTTGGTTTCGAGCTTAAGGATTTTCGTGTCGAAAATACTGATTTTGATGATGACACAAGGCGCCGGGTGCAACGTATTGCCGATATGCAGGCTGAGGCACAGGCGGCACAGGCGGTCGGCTTGAATTTTACTCAAGTTCAGCAGTTGGCAGCTCTTCGAGATGCGGCCCAGAACCAGGGAGGAGTTGCCGGGATGGGAGTTGGTCTTGGTGCAGGTGTTGGAATGGGGCAGGCCATGGCCGGGATGATGACCAATATGAATGCACCGCAAACGGCAGCGGCAACGGAAGATCCCGTGGCAAAGCTTGCAAAGTTGAAACAGATGCTTGACAACGACCTCATCACCCAACAGGAATACGATACGAAAAAGCAGCAGATTCTTGCGCAACTGTAATCGCTCCTATTGCGATTCGCTTTTGAAGAACGTAACTATCAGGAGTCAATATTTATGAGGTACATCCGCTTTTTCAGGTTTCTTTTCATGATCACCCTTACCGTTCTTGGTATCCCTTTCATTGGTGAGGAGCTTATTGCGCGGGCCGGGGGCGGCGGAGGTCATGGAGGAGGGCATGGAGGAGGACATAGTGGCGGTGGATTCTCCGGCGGGGGACACTCCTTTGGTGGTGGAGGCTTTGGTCATGATACCTATTCCAGCGGCTCCGGTTTCACTGGTTCTTCCACATTCATTACAGCCATCATTCTCCTTGTAATTCTCTTTGCGGGATTCCGGCTTATTTTGTTTTTCCAGGAAGCTTCGATTACAACGTTCTCCAGGATGGCTCGGCACAAAAAAAACTCTTTTGAAAAAGTCGATGGATGGAAGGAATTTCTTGCAGCGAATCCCGACTTTGATTTATCCGCATTCTTGTTGAAAGTCCGCAAGGCCTTTATCGAAGTTCAATCGTCCTGGTCTGAACAAAATACCAGTCGCATGAGAAGGTTCATTACGGACGGGGTTTATCAACGATTCAACACCCAGTTCAAGATGATGGAGCTTCTACAGCAGACCAATCCTATAAGCAATATCAAAATAGCGGATATCTGGGTCGATAAAATCGAACAGGACGGCCTGTATGACATTATGCATGTTGGAATCGAAGCGAGCATGGACGACAAGTTTCAGTGTGCCCTGAATCATGAGCTGGATGAGGAAGGTTTCGACGATTTTGTCGAGTTCTGGTCGTTTATCCGCAAGCGCGGAGCACCGAAAAAAGATATCTATGATTCCAGCAACTGTCCGAACTGTGGTGCGCCCCTGCCGGAGAATATAGGTGAGGTTTGCAAATGTACTCATTGTAACGCAATGGTCAACTCCGGGGAATTTGACTGGGTACTTTCCGAAATCACCCAGAAAGATGATTACCACAGAAATGATGTGTTTTCAAACAAGCTGGGTAATCTGGAAACAAAGGTACGTGAGATGGTATCGGTTTATGGCGATTTTTCCGTTCAACTGGTTGAGGACAAGGCTTCAAATGCCTACATGCAGATCATGACCGCTCAAGTCATGCGTGATCCTTCCGTGATGCGCAGGTTTGTCTCAGATGACTTATTCCGGCAGCTTGCTCCAAAGTCCGAAAAGAATGAGGAAATTTTCAATCGTATTTTCCTGAACAAGGTTACTCTTATTGGTGCACAGAAAAAGGAAAATAAAAACATGCTCATCTTTGCACTCATCTGTTCAATGCAGAGAGTGGTGGTCAAAAACAACAGGATGGTGCTCGTCGATCCGGAAATTATGACACGGGAAGAGGTCATGTTTTTGACCCGTGATGCCCAGGCAGGGGCCGGAAAGGGTTCAATCTATCAGCATAATTGTCCAGCTTGTGGTGGCCCTGTCAAGAACACGCTTGATGTGAAGTGTGCATACTGCGGAAGTCTGCTCAACAGTACAGCGAACGACTGGGTTGTCAGCTCACTGATGAACCGCTCAGAATTCGTTTCCTACTATGGTGAGAATAAGGGCTCTTTCACTGCTAAAGTTGATCCTGTTGTGTTGGATAAGCTTTATGGTGTTAAAGATTATGCACTTAACAACATCATGATCGTTTTTGCGGCTGATGGAGCTTTTAACGATGAGGAAAGAACTTTTCTGACTGAAGCTGCGAAAAATTGGGGATTCAAGACTGTCGATATCGAACCTCTTTTCAAGATGGCAGCAAGCGGAAGGCTTTCGATCAGAATGCCTGAAGATCAGGATATGCGAAACAGTATCTATAAGCTGATGGAGAAGGCCGCGAGAGCTGACGAAAACATTACCCTCCAGGAGCAAAAGATTCTGGATTGGGTCAAAGAGAGTTATATCGACAAAAAAGCCTGAGTCAGGAGCTTGTATACGCTAATAGCAAACGCGAAAAATAACGAATACAGGGACGTCGATTTTTGGCGGGTAGAGATTGGTACCGTTTTATTTTTGACCTCTCGTTGATTTTTTTTGCCATAAACTTACAAGGAAAATATGCGATGGGTATTGTAATGCCGGTTGTTTTTTTCGGGCATGGAAACCCGATGAATGCGCTTCAGACAAACGAATATACCGAAAGCTGGCGTCAGCTTGCTCAAAGCATACCACGTCCTAAGGCAATACTTGTCATATCGGCACACTGGTATATTCCCGGCACTGCGGTGACGGGAAGCCCTTATCCCAAAACCAGACACGATTTCGGAGGGTTTCCGCCTGAACTGTACAACGTAACCTATCCTGCGCCGGGCAGTCCGGAACTGGCCCGCGAGGTTCAGAAACTGCTTGCTCCTCTCCGTGTATCTTTCGATGAGCACCGAGGTCTTGATCATGGAACCTGGTCGGTGCTCTGCCACCTCTTTCCCGAGGCAGATATTGCGGTCGTTCAGCTCAGTATTGATGAGACCATGAGTTCGGAGTTTCATTATGAGACAGGGAAGCTTCTTCAACCGCTGCGCGATGAGGGCGTTCTGATTGTCGGAAGCGGTAACCTTGTTCATAACCTTCACGCCTATGCCTGGGGTATTGAAAATGCGCAGCCGTTTGACTGGGCTGTTCGATTTGAACAATCAGCCAGAAAACTCATGGTCGAAGGCAGGGATCGTGAGCTTGTGAGTTACAGGGGTATGGGCAACGACGCAAAACTTGCTGTTCCGACACCAGACCATTTTTTGCCGCTTCTCTATATACTCGGTTTACGGAGAGAAAATGAACAGGTCAGCTTTCCTGTCGAGGGCATTGAGGGCGGGTCGCTTTCCATGCTCTCTGTCAGCATCGGCTGAAATTTGTCTGCTGGAGCAGTTTGTTCGGTTCTCTTACCGGAATCCGCTTGATGCAACAACCCTTTGAATAGCAGCCTCCTGCGGAGTTCAGCGATTTGACGGCATGGATTAGTAAACGAAGGGAATAAGCTTTCCGCAACCCGTCTTCCTCCATGAGAATCAATGGGAGAATCAACACAAGATAGATGCAAAACACACAAAAGAAAGCCCAGGACTGGATCAGGCTGGCCAACCCCAGGGAAATACTCAACGCCGCAGTGTACATGGGATGCCTGATCAGTCTGTAAGGCCCATCGATAACCATTTTGTCCCCAAATCGAGGAGTGCTTCCCCCAAGCTGGTAATTGCGCCTTAGCGTGATCAACGCCCATGCCATGAGAAGAAAACCTGCCACATACAACACCAGCCCTGCGATCTCCAAAACCATCAAAATCCACAGCTCTTTAATGGTTATATGGGTAGGATCGATCTTTGCCAGGTGGCGAGTGATCATCACTATTGCAGCCAGGGGATTGACAATTAACAAGAAAAAGAGGTTGAAAATATTGACGAGTTGGACAAGCAGATTGCCTTTTGGTCTATCCAAAATGGAACCCGTAGCAACTCGCTTGACGGTAACCAGCATGCCCAATAAGAACAAAATTGCGATTCCGAGTATTCTTTGATCGAACAGGTTCATCTCCTCCTCCTCAACGTCCAGAATGACAAGACAATACTCTCTACCGAACGCAGTAGGGAACCTGCGAAGGTCGCCATGCCTGAGTCAGGTCACTTCCAGTTGAAAGACAATATAAAGAAAAAGCTGTTTTTTATGATTCCGGTTTGTACCGTTCAGTCCAAACCAATCAGGTCACCAAGGCTCGCGACTTGGCACGTATAGCGCTATTGAGGGTTCGAAGCCCTTCCTCTCTGCATCAAGGAAAGCATTCGGAATACCGGGAGCTTTTTTGTTTGATGCGCCTTGAAAACCATCCCGATCTGATCTTATCGTTTCTTTTTTCCCCGCTTTTTCATGAACTTTCCCATAGTCGGTCGATACTGTTTCAGGATTGAAAAGTGAACGTGACGATGAAATTGCTGATAATTCTGCTCTTGCTTTCCCTTGGAGTCCCGGTATTTTCGGGTGCGCAGGAGATCGACAGAACCCTTTTCGGCGCCTACGATACGGCGCTGGTGATTGTTAACCGCTTCTCCGGGGTCGTGACCGATGTGAACCCGGTGCTCAGTGCTCGGCGATTGTCACCCTGTTCAACATTCAAGATCTATAATACTCTGATCGGCTTGCAGCTCGGCCTGATCAAGGGAGCCGATGAACCTTGGTATATCTGGGACGGTGTGCGCCGGGATATCGAAGAGTGGAACCGTAACTTGACCATCCGTGAGGCGTTCCGGGTTTCAGCGGTGCCTGCTTTTCAGGTGATTGCAAGAGAGATCAGGGCTGAACGGATGAAAAGATATATCGAACTGATCGGCTATGGAAATGGGGATATCTCCACAGGGATCGATACCTTCTGGCTTCCTCGGCCAGGAAAAGCCGGAATGCTGATCAGCGCCGACGAACAGGTCGCTCTATTAAACAAACTGCTCGATGGCAAGCTGCCGTTTTCCGGAAAGCAGGTGAAGACACTTCGTGACGTAATGCTGGTTTCAGAAACCCCAAAAGGGAAGCTCTACGGCAAAACAGGATCAGGCAAGAGTGCGAACAGGAAAGAGGAGCTGGGATGGTTTGTCGGCTTTCTTGAAAGCGGAGGGGTCGATTACGTTTTCGCCTGTAACATCACAGGAGGAGAGCACCCCTCCGGGAAAGCCGCCCGTGCTATTGTGGAAAATGTTTTCAGCTCTCAGAATCTTCTGTAGATGCAACGGATCCTCTTTTGCTTTTTGATTATTATGGTGAATTTGGGATACTCATGAACTTCGTATTCGAGTGTAGCCATTCCGTTATGTTTTTAGTGACAGAATCCTGAAACGTATTTTTGTTTTTCAAAACACATTCCCAGACTATGGCAACTCGCCAACCATTTTCAATGAGTGTTTGAATATTCTGGTTATCTCTGGTGATGGTATCGTTGAACTTTTTCAGCCAGAATTCCTGATTGGTACTGGGTGCTGTGGTTGCTTTGCATCCGTGTCTATGCCAGAAACATCCATGAACAAACAAAACTGCATGGTATTTTGGCAGAATGATATCCGGTTTTCCGGGGAGATCCTTTCGATGAAGTCGATACCTGTATCCATTTTTCCAGAACCATCTGCGAACAATCATCTCAGGGCCAGTGTCCTTTCCTCTGATTCTGGACATGTTAAAGCTGCGCTGCTCTGGCGAGTGGACATCCATTATTGTGATATAAGCGTCATTTGCCTAGCAGTTGCACGATTCCTGGGCGTGCCGTATAACCATTGGAATGGGAAAGAAGCTGCATAAGTAGTTGCTCTCTAATGCGATAACGAACCGTCCAGCCGTTACAACTAGATGCCGACTTTGATATACTGAAACGGACATTTACATGCAAACAGAAAGGGCGACCATCTCCATTCAGCATCATTACCGGTGATTTCCATTCTGCTTGTGGTGCCTTGCTCCCCTTTTCTCTCTTCAAATCGGCAGGAATCTCCAGACCGAGAAGATAAGTAAGGGGACCTCGTCGTTTCTGCGCATAGTCACAAGCAGCTCCGACCCTGACGAGACAGGGCCGGCACTTCCCATGATCCTCTTCTTTGATTTTGAATTCATCTTTGAGCAATTCACTACGGGTACCATCGAATATCAGACACATCTGGTCGTCCGAATTCCAGATAGTATCTTCTAAGTCGACGACAGTGCCCCAATCAGTGGGCCGAATAGTTTCAGCACCCGGAATAGCCACATGCAGCATTCTGTTGACATACCCGGCCTTTTCCTTGGATGCATCCTTGATAGTTTCATCGTTGTATCTTGTTACCGCCCGCGTCCACAACGCAATCGTTTCAGGTGTCACTTGCTGATTTATGACTCTGTCAGCGAGAATGGGGGCCAGAGCTGTGGTAATAGCTGTTCTATGATTGAGTTCGACATTGGGACGTCCGACAGCCTCCCGGGCCAGTCTGCTGAGAATGGTGTCGAGGGCGTGTGGGAATGTGGCGCTCTTTCGCTGATCCGTAGGAACCAGCTTCAACAGAGATGCCAGAGTGTCTCCAGCAGCAGACAGAACATCTGACTCCCAACCAAGCAGGGCCGCCAGTTGTGGGTTGGATAAGATCGCCGTTTGCACGGCGTCACGGAGTTTTTCCGGTTCCTTGACGTCACCGCTATCCAAATCAGGAATGAAGTCTTCTTTAGGCAAGCTGAAAATGGCAAGCGGTCGTGCATGTGGTAGTTCAGGATCTATGTTGTTTTCGAGATACTCAGTAAGCTGATCCTTTAAATGTGGGTGAGCTGTCCACATAACCAACACAAATGGTCCGCCATTTTCGCTGATGTTATCTTCAAGTATGGTTTGAATACGAGCGAAGTCCCCTTTGTGATCCGTCCCTATTTGACCTCCTACAAGATGGAGATCAAGAAACAGACAACGGAGGCCACGAAAATGATTCTTGTCAATTTCGTCTGCGGGGTTGAATAGTATTCCAATACAAGGCGACCCTATGCGCTGGAAGCTTGAAAGTATCGCGTCAAGATGTTTTTTTTTGTCATCAACGACAACAAAGCGAGGAGCAGTGAACATCATTTATTGCCTCCCTTATCAAATACCAGAGCCAGAATTGCACCATCAAATCCTTCTGGGACATTGGCCTCTTGGGCATCGGGGAAGGTCAGACGACCGCCATTCAACTCCATTACCATGTTGGTGTAGTAGAGGCCAACTCCCATGCCGTCCGGACGACGACTGAAAAACGGGCGAGTCAGCCTCTCAGGGTTGTCCTGAAAACCTGGTCCGTTGTCGGCCACGATGATTGCCAGACCCTCAGCAAAGTCCTTCTCAATGTTGATGTACAGCTTTCGTTTATACTGCCCCTGCCCTTCAGGCCATCGTACCTGCAACCAATAGAAAGCGTTATCCAGAAGATTGTTCAAGGCCCCAAGTAGCAGGCCAAACGCGAACTCTCTTTCTACATCAGGAACATTTTCTTCCAAAGCAGGGCAGATGAGTTTGACCTCATGGTTTCTGAATCTGACGCGATTGATGTCCCTTGCGCGCTTAATGAGGTGCTTGATGCTGTTGGAACGCTGTTCCCCTTTGCGGAGGAGCTCGCTGAAACCATCAAGGATGCGTACCAGTTCACGGGCCTGAACCTGGACAGATTCGAGGCTTCTCCCTGCCTCAATGGCATCGTGTAGTACTCGAACCCCCTGTTCAATTTCATGGAACACGATAGCAAGCCCCATGCCCGACAGGCCGGCGCGAAGCATCGTGTCCCGCATTTCGTTGTAGTTCTTCTCGGCCTTGTTGATCAGTGGGTCAAGCTCTTTGGAAAGAGCATGTTTTTTGGCAACTTCTCGTAACGATTGAAGCGGTTGCTTAATATTAACCTCCTCGGGATCATGTCCTTTTCCTGTAAGCGCACGGATACTGTCCTTGTCTATCTTACGCTCTATTTCGAGAACCGAGATAGCTCCAAGCACGATTTTTCTGAACCGACGGTAGGCATCGTTTTCTACAAATCCTTCTCGATTCGTCTTTTCTGTAAGCAGTTGGCTCTGTTCAAGAGATAGATCAATTGCACCGATAACAATGTTTCTACTGATGTTTCGAGTAGGGGAGTTTACTCGACGTAGATCTAGGCCTAGCCAGTCGTCTCCGGGTTCACCATAGTTGTAGACACGAATGATGTCTCGGTAAACCCGAACACCACCATTTTCATCAAGAAAGTTCTGAACGAATTGGCTGTCACCAAGTTTGGTCAGAATCTCGCGATCACGGTCGAATACGTAGAACTCACCCTTGACGATACCGATACCTTCAGATATAGTCGTGTCTGCCGTCGCCTTCCTATGCATGACCGACTTGCTTCCTTGGTTTGTGCCAAAGATGTCGATGTCACGCTCTTGCGCAATAAGTAACGTTCCAGATTGTTCGTGGATTTTTCTCGGCGCTAGCTTGATACCGGTAATGCCCCTGAATTCGTATGTCCATTCAAAAACCCCATTTTTAAATGAAAATCTGAAATACCAAGGAGCACGTTTCAACAGAACATTGACATCCGGAACATCAGAAACCCAGTCTGGGTGATCAGGTACCTTCAACACTGTTATGAATTGATCAGATCGATTTGAGAATGGTGATGCAATGGATGTGATTTGTCGATGCAGACGCCGAATTTCACCTCGCGTCCATTGCTTCTCACGTAGATTGCTGATGGTCAATATTGTGCCGGTTTTTGACCCAGTGAAAATCGTTGGTTTCCGAGTTTGAACCCTGACCTCCGCATCTGAAAGGAATTGTTTTTCGATCAGCGTAGACCAATCGATATGTACGACACACTCCGGTTGTCCCTTGGCTCTGGTTACCAGTTCGATGCGGTCTCCCAACTTATGTACCGCAAAGCGACCAACCCCCTTTTCGCCAAGGGGAAGCCGATGCAACCTCGTTCTATTCAAAGCTTTCCGCTGAAGTTCGCGATGATCATGTGCTGGCACGAGCCAGATGTCTCTGATAATCGAAAGAGTCATACCATCACCATCGTCTTCCACTGTGATGACAGGGTTATCTGAATTAAGACCTTTCAATGTGACAGTGACGGTTTCAGCATCCGCATCGTAGGCATTCTTGACGAGCTCGAAAATGGCCAAACGCGGTGTGCCAATAAGCTGATCCCCAAGTAGTTGCAACAACCTTGCTCTCGGTCGAAACGGTAGCTGAACAACTATAGTATGCTCATTCATCTATGTGGATTTCAATTCAGTTATAACAACTTATTTATTGCTTTATACCCAAGTTTCTTTCAATTTTTCTGCTATTTTTCTTGCAAGCAAAACAGGTACTGCATTGCCTATCTGACGGAAGGCGGGTGTGCGACCAGGCAAACAATTGCTGCTTTCAAAGTAATAGTCATCAGGGAATGTTTGTAGTCGCGCGGCTTCCCTTGGCGTTATCGAACGATTCTGATCAATATCCGGGTGAATGTAGTAATGGCCATCTTTCGAGATATGGGCAACCACTGTATGTGAAAATGGTCGGTCTGAAGCAACAACCTTGAATCTGTCAAGGAATGAATCTCTTTGTCTGTGTGTTTTCAGTCGATCAGGAAGAACGTTGTAATTCAGACAAGTCTTTTCGCTGTTCCAGAGCTCCACAGCGATTCTGTAAATCTCGAGGTCTTGCTTATTATTTGGTCTTGCTTTGTGCCAGGTAACCGGGAAATCCTCATTCCGGATGCCTGCTTTGTGCTGCCATGATCCACTGTATGGTTTTACTCGGCAAGGCCCAACATTACCGTCACCCGCACTAATGCTCGGAAGATCATCAAAAATTTCACTGACGTTAACGCCGGGGTTCCACTTGTCAGGAACCGGATAAAAGCCAGTGTTTTTACCCCGCTTTCCAACAAGAACGATTCTTTTTCTGCGCTGCAGAACACCGTGATTTTCAGCCGATAATGTCATGAACTCAGTTTCATAACCGCATTTGCAAAAAAGGATCTGCATGTTGTTGAAATAAAGGCATCCTTCTTCGTCTCTTGCAGAGAGAAGACCGGTGACATTTTCAAATACAAAGTACGATGGCTTGTATCGCTTCAGGAATTCTGCGTAATAAAGATACAGATAGTTTCGTTTATCGCCTATCATCCGGTTTTTGTCTCGTGAGCGACCAACGACTGAATATGCCTGGCAGGGAGGACCTCCGATAATTAAATCGAGTTTGCGATTACCCAGCAGAGAGTCAACTCGTTGGATTATATCCTGCATGGTTGATGAGCCAATTTCTGTATTTATGACTGAATCAACAATAAGCTTGGGGACTTGTTCGTAGAAATCCGGGCGATTCAGAGTTCCGTTTAGATAGTTAGAATATATTTCTTCTTGGTCATGGAGCTTCAGCCAGTGGTATGCCATCCGTGTTTGAAGAGTGAAGCAAGCCGCCTTGTCCGACTCAACATGTGCAACCGGCTTAAACCCTGCCTGAATGAAGCCTTCAGAGAGCCCACCTGCTCCGGCGAAAAGATCCAGGAAATTTAGTTGCCCATTCATGCGCTGTGGATGCTGGATAGTTTGGTTCGTAGTTTGATGCAGCCGCAGGTCGTTGACAATTGCGTTTTAATCTGTTCCTTAATATAAGCGTTATAGGCTGACTATCCACAGCTCTTCAATAATGAAAGTTGAGATGACATTCGTAACATTCAGTTAAATCCGTTTTCCTCGGTTCCTCCCACTCTCTCTATGTTATGTAATAATCATTATTATATGTATTTACCTGATATTTCTGATCAGAAATGGGGCATGGGTGAGCCCTGTCTGAAAACTGAATATATTTTGGAATGACTGGCCATGCAGGCTTATGACAGGGAAACAATCGAGTTTCAGGTGTTCATACCGGACAAACAGTGCACCTGAAATGAGGAAAAATAGCTCTAAACCGACAAAAGCTACCGGCTCGAGCACCGTACAACGATCTTCGAACAATAGCAACTAGTGTCCTGAATGGTTAATCCTTTGCGTTATTGGAAAGGCTATCTTTAGCCCGTTGAACCGATGCCAGAATTGCATTCGCACTTTTCGTCCATCTGAAAGGTTTTGCGTGTTTGGCATTATGGACTTTTATAAACCGGTGAATTTCATCTCGCAACTCTTTGACATTGCTGAAAACACCTCGGTAAAGCGCACGTCGCTCCAACTGAGAAAACCAACCATCTACAGCATTCAGCCATGAAGCGCTGGTTGGGGTAAAATGAACTTGAATACGCGGATGTTTTTCAAGCCACTCTTTTACTTCTTTCGTTTTATGGGCACTGCTGTTATCGACAATAAGGTGTAAGTCCAGTTCTTTTGGCGTTGAGCGTTCAACCTGGCGCAGAAAATCAAGAAATTCTTTTGCCCGATGCCTGTTGGTAACTCGCCCAATAACATTGCCTGTCAGAATATCAAAAGCCGCATAGAGGCTTCTGGTGCCATTGCGTTTATAGTCGTGAGTTCTGCGTTCAATTTGTCCCGGTTTGAGTTGCAACATGGGTTGTGTCCGATCAAGGGCTTGAATCTGAGTCTTTTCATCAATACTCAAAATCATGGCATTGCCGGGAGGATTCATGTATAAACCAACCACATCAACAACTTTCTCGGCAAACAGAGGATCATTACTGAACTTGAACGTTTTCGGCCGGTGCGGTTTTAGTTTTGCAGCCTTCCAGATTTCCTGCACCTGCCATACCGTTATTCCGGAATGCTTTGCCATAATCCGAAGGCTCCAATGCGTCGCTTCAGCCGGTATTTTTTCTTGGGTCAGTTTGAGTACCTCATTAACTTTTTTCTGCGATAGCTTCCTGGGCTGTCCAGAGCGAGGTAAATCATGAATTCCTTCCAGCCCGGATGCTTGATACCGGGTCAGCCATTTATAGACGGTGTTGGTCGAAGTGCCAAGTTCGGAGGCGACAGTATTTGCCGGTTGACCGGCATCACACAGGCTCAGAATTCTGGCACGCAAAACAATATTTTGGGATGTTTTGTGGGATCTCAACAATGATTCCAGTTCCTGACGATCCTCAGGCTTTAACTGATAGACTTTATTCATTCGTGCCATAATTGCATTACTAACAATGAGTTACATGCAATATAACATTATTATGCATTAAAACAATTAACTAACCAAACGATACGCTAGCAGAATGAGGCGCTAACCGTAAAAAAAAGTGACTATATCTTCAAAAAAAAGTAGTATATCATGGCGAAATGACGTAAGTTAAAGCCACTGCTTGGGTGAGTGCTAATTTCCTAAATCGGCTGATTTTTAATTTCTGACTATATCGGAGGATAAGATGCAGCAAGATCACCGAAATTTACATACATGTCGACCAAATAAATACTGCACATTAAAAGCCCATTCAATGATTTGTAATAACCTCTACAAGAGAGCGTAGGGCAATAACGCGTTACTATTTTTCGCGTATTCGTTCAAGATAGAATGTAAGTCGCAATAAAGTTACGCAGATAAAGCAGTTCATATTAAGGGACATTACAATGTAAAATGAAAAATATTGACAACTATATTAAGGCTGAAAATACAATATGCATAAGAGGGTCTTATTCAAGAGGAGAGGCAGATAAATATTCAGACTATGATTTTCTCCTACTGCAGACAAACAAAGATGATAAAGAACTAAAAGAATTAAAAATTGCGCTTAAGAAAAAATTTATAAACTATTCGATTATAAGATACAGTTTAGGACGCGAAAAGAAAATTGATTTACTTAAATTAATTTCTCTTAACTCAATGATATATTTTTGTGGAAACATTGATTTATTTAGAAATTTCAAAAGCGAACTTAAGTTGCTTTTATATAACCTTACTTTTAAGGAATTATTTAATTTGCTTGAAAGTGATATATATTCAAGAGATGATGTCGGTCAATATCATAATTTAAAAAATGGTGTTTTTAGTACTTTGAGGTTAGAATTTTGTGATTTAATTAACCAAAAAAGGCCGAAATCTATTAATACAAAGTTCTACCGAAGGGCTCACGTTTTTATTCGAAGAACAATTAATAATTATTATAATTGCAATGCGGAAAATAGCAAAGATTTTGAAAGATTATTACTAAGAAAAAGCTTGCTATACTTTAAAGCTATTTTTAAGTTAATACTATATCGGTTCTTATTTGTAGTGCATCTTTGCCTTTTAAAACAATTAATAATCTTCAGTGAGTATGAAAATAATCAATGATTTCCTAAGAATTGAAGGATATAAGTTTGTGGTGCTTTTGGGTATAATTATTCTAATACTTTCCGTCTTTGCTGATGTAATAATTGGTAAAGATGGGCTGACTACTACTCTTCGATCAGCAATTATTTGGCCTTTATTTATTATTGCGGTTGTTTTAGTTATCAGTGGAATAATAATCACATTCTTTCAATTTAAAACAAAAAAATATATTAAAGAACCCTTAGAAAAAGTAGATGTAGTTTCACAATTTGACGCTTTGAGGACTACGCAAAAAGCTATTATGAAAGAGATTAATAAATATCATCGTGAGGAAATATCATGCGATGATTTATTTGAAATATTTAATAATCGTCATCCAAGCGTTATAGGTTCCCATTCTGAATTGTTTTATAGGATTTTAGAACTTGAGTCTAAATGTCTTATTGAAACAAGAAGAATTGGAGAAAATACTACAATAGTCAAAATACCATCAAATGTTGGATTAAATCTTGAAAGAAGTAATCGTTTAAATTCATAGTATATGCTAAATCAATATTTGAAATACTTATTGAAGAAAGATGACAACTTTATTTCATATTGGTGCGCTTTGGATGAAGATAGTCAAGTAGAGTATGTAAATAATTTACTAGCAATTGAGTCTTTATACAGTGGTTATGATAAAGTGGCCTTAATTTCTGAAATATCAAAAAAGCATGAAGCTATTAAGCGGATATTTGTGAAAATCCCTCATATTAACCTTTCACTTTTTCGTATTCCTGATGGCTGGAACAGTTTTATAAAAAATGAAAATGAAAAAAAGAAACTTTTTCAGCTCTCTAATGATATGCTTAGTAAGCATATTCAAGTGTATGATTTATCTGATGTTTGTTATTTATATGGAAATATTAAATCAAACGCTTCGCTGGATAGAAAAATAATGACAGACTATATGCCTAATAATAGTAGTGGTACTCGTGATATTTGGGATATTATTAGATTTCGTATGGTTGCTTCAAATTTATTTGACCTGCTATATATAGCAACAACTATTTGGGATGAATACTACGACAATATTTTGAAATGCTATAATTATTATTCAAATCCAAAAAATAACGACCCTCTTAAACATTATCGAGGAATACATTTTGAGATTTTTTTGCAACCTGATAAAATAGTCGAATTGCAATTAGTCACCAAGTCAGTTGATTCCGTTTCCTATATTGAACATTCTGTAATGTTTAAGAAACTATTGCCTTTTCAAAATAATTTACAGGAGAGCTGGCTTAAGACATTTGTTCTAAAATCACTTCTTTTTGATTATAATAATCTAGTGGAAAGTGAATTAATTAATAAAAAACTGCCATTAACCTCGTATATAGCTAAGAAGTCGGAGTCGGGGATGTAAGTAAATGAGTCCAACAAAGATTCATTTACTCCCATATCAATAGACAAACTGTTGCCCGAGAACCCATAACAGAGAACGGTCAAGCCGAAAGGAGAGAGGCTGGATGCACCGGTGATCTCGTCTTTAGATGTCCTGTAGTGGGGCCATTGCGTAACCCTGAGGGTTTTTCTCGTTTTTATCTTGATTCATTGCCAACATTGGTATGGGATGCGGATTCGATGTCGATACCGAGTCTCTTTACCAATGAGCAACCAGTAAGTCGCAATGGGAGAAGAAATTAGCCTGACACAAATGAAATGAGAAAAAGGTTATCTCGAATAGAACGCAATCAGGCCGAATGAGAGAAAAATAACGGTGGCCAGAACAATGGTTGCGCCGCTGATTTCGCGCATGAATGCCTCTCTCTTCTCATTGTACATTCTTGCGATGCCATTCACAGCAGCATTGTTTAACAGCTGAAAATAGGTGGATTCCGGTAGGATTTTCGCGAAGGTAAAATAGGACAGGAAAACTCCTGAGATCACGCTTGTGATGATGAGAAATTGTTTTGTATGCAGAAAGGAAAAGGCGTTGTCTTTCGTTGAAATCAACTGACCTTCGAAAAAGAGGGGAGCAAAGATGATGGTGGTTGCCCAATCGAGAGGAGGGGTAAGTCGGTTATCCTGATAGATTGAAAAGGCCAGCCGGAAGAGCGTCAGAATGATCCATCCATTAACTGGGATAGTGAAATCAACAAACCAGCTCGCAGCCTCAAGCGCAGAAAGGAGCGAGAGATGCCGTTTATTTCTGAAGAAATAGTTCGGCGCGTTGTGTTTCAATAATTTCGGATTTTTCATGGTGAGCGTCAGTAATTGCACTCACTCATGAATAAACATAATAATTTCCTGTCAGCCTCCTCAAGCCGTTTTATGAGAGTCTGTCCAAGCGTTTTTTCGCCTTTCGTAGAGTCGTTATGGCTCATTTCATGCTTGACTTTTGCTTATATTTCCCTTCAGGAACGTCAGTGGGCTTTTTTTTGCCTGCCTGCTGATGTGCGGTTGGCGGTTGTGTTTATTTCTGCCCTCTGCAAAGAGTTCTTAGAGGTGACCGGACATGCGCTCTTCAGGCATTTCTTTTGAACAGTGGAGAATCATGAAGAAACGATCATATAAGCAGCTATTCGCGGGTCTTATCCTTTTTTTTGCGCTGCTCTATGCTGCGACTCATTATGGCGAATTCACTCGTTTTGTCGCTCTACTGCACAGCATTGATCTTTCTTGGTTGTTTGTAGCCCTCTTTCTCCAACTGGGTACCTACATCGCGCTCGCCATGGTTTGGTACCGCACTCTGCGTTCTGCAGGTGTTCGATACCAGCTTCGCCGGCTCGTACCGCTTGCTGTTGGAAGGCTGTTTACAGACAAGGCGGTTCCATCCGGCGGTATCAGCGGTATCGCATTCATTTTTAATGCGTTGCGTAAAGATGATGTGCCTGGAGACGTTTGCATGAGGGTCATGTTGTTCGACATATTTTCCTACTACGGCGCATATATTCTCTCTGCAACAGGAGCGCTCTTTGTGCTGTGGCAGCATAACGACATTCACAAATGGATGGTTATTGTGGCATCGATATTTGTTGCTATTGCTCTTTTTATACCGGGTGCGGTTCTCTTTCTTAAACAGTTGGGCGCAAATGATCAGTTGCCTGCATGGATTGTCAAGCTGCCCCGTGTAGCCCCTCTTCTTGCCCTCTGGTCAGAGGTGCCGCAGACTGAGGAACGCAAGTCGAAGCTCAGGCCGCTGCTTTTCATTGAGACGACCATCTACCAGACAACAGTGTTTCTTTTCGATACCGCTACGCTCTGGGCTATGCTGCAGGCTCTTGGTGAATCGGTTTCAATTATTTTCGTGTTTCCCTGTTTGGTTTTTGCTTCCATGGTGGCAATGCTCAGCCCGATTCCTCTTGGGCTCGGCACCTTTGAAGCCGCATGTGTAGGGTTACTCGTCATGTTTGAGATCAGGATCGAAACGGCTTTGACGGCGACGCTGCTGCTTCGAGGTTTCACCCTCTGGCTGCCCATGCTTCCCGGGCTTATCGTGACCCGCATGAAGATATGAGGAGCGCCGGTAAAACTGGACTTGGCTTTGTGATGTTGTTGAACAGGCGTTAGTTGTCGGGGCAGCAGCCGCTGTCGACAAAGAGGCTGTAGAATGCATTCACGCTTCCGGAGGGGTGTTCGCCTGCGATGCTCTCATACTCTTTCTTCTCAACTTTACGGCCGAATGCTGTTTCAATGGCAGGCGCTGTCAGAATTCTGAATATCTCATCCATTTTTTCCGCTGAGTAAGGCATGTTGTTGTCGAGCCACCAGGTCATGAGCGAGAGCAACGAACTGACCAGATGGTGAGTGGTTATCTCTATGGGTACGGGCGGAGATTTTTTGTTCCTGATAAGCTCGGTCAGGGGCCCGATCAGCATGGTATAGAGATCGCGGTGCAGGTATTTCAGAATCATCTCGCCGCTTTGTTTGCCTGCGATGGCCTTGTAGAGTTTGTGATGCTGCCTGGTGTGGCGGAAGAGCTCCAGAATGAAATGGACTTCAGGATCCTTTCCCGTGCGTCTGGCGGCAAAAAGAGCCTGCTGCTGCTGTTCGAACAGGGTGCGCAGGTGCTCAAAACAGGAGAGGAGCAGTTCATCCTTGTCGCGATAGTGCGCATAGAAGGTCGATCGTCCCACGTCCGCACGATCAAGAATGTCCTGCACGGTGATGGCCTCGTACCCTTTTTCTACAATCAACGCCATGAGCGCCTCATGCATCAGTCTGCGCGTGCGCCCGATTCGCCTGTCTTCCTTTTTTTCTTTCATAAATTTTCTTTTTCAGCCCCACAAAACCAGCGGTTTTGTCCGGTAGTGAACAATTCTCAAAACATTGGTTGTTGAAACAAAGATCAAATATATGTATTCTTTTTTAGAACACAGTGTTCATTAATGAATAAGATATTCTATAAAATAAATAGAGGGAGGCAATATGGAAGAGAGGCATATCAGGGAAGCGGTTAAAAAGAGCTACGCCAAAACGGTAAAGCAGGATGGTTCTTGCGGATGTTCCCAAAAGGCCAATTATACGGATACTGAATTTATCCAGTCAGCAGGTAAAGCTGTCGGGTATTCTGACAGGGAGTTGAAGAGCATACCGGTGGGTGCCAATCTCGGGCTTGGTTGCGGCAATCCCGTGGCTCTTGCGGTGATCATGGAGGGTGATGTGGTGCTTGACCTCGGTTCGGGAGCCGGGTTTGACTGTTTTCTTGCTTCGAACATTGTTGGCGAGAGGGGGTGTGTGATTGGCGTGGATATGACGCCGGAGATGGTCGAACGGGCAAAAGCGAACGCCCAGCATAACGGTTACCGGAACGTCGATTTCAGGCTTGGCGAGATCGAGAAGCTTCCTGTAGAGAGTGCGAGCGTTGACGTGATCATCTCAAATTGCGTCATCAACCTTTCGACCGACAAGCCAGGGGTGTTTCAGGAGGCATGGCGTGTCCTGAAACCGGGCGGGAGGCTTATGGTGTCGGATATCGTCCTTCTTGAAGATTTGCCTGCTTACCTCAGCGGATCGGTCGAGGCGTACGCTGGATGCATTGCGGGTGCTGTTCGCAAAGAGGAATATCTCGACGCGATAAAAGAGGCCGGGTTTGAGGAGATATCGGTAGTCGGAGAGAGCCACTTTCCTGAGGAGATGATTGCCGGACAGCCGCTTTTGCAGGAACTTGCCGCCACTGTCAGCATTCCGATGAGCGAACTGCAGCGGATTGGCCGTTCGGTCGTAAGCCTCAGGGTCGCGGCTAAAAAGGGCGTGCCTGATAAAAGTTAATGGTATTGCTGGTACCGCAGGCACGCCTGAAAAATGTATTAAAGAGAGCGAAGGATCAGGGAACCGGTTTGACGATTACCTCACTTGCAGGTATCCACTGGTCGAAGATGATGGTTTTCGCACCAACTGCCGGTGTTGTCCCTTTGGTTTTTGTGAGGGTGATGCGGTCGAGGTACCATCCCGGACCATTTCCCGAGTCGTCCCGCCATACACGAACCTTTTTCGGAGCGCCGACGTCGCCGAAAATAGTCACGCTGTTGGTGTCACCCGACTCAAAAAGTTTTGGGGGACAGGAATCGATGATATAATGGAGCATTTGTTCATCCGGGCCCACGACAGCGAAGCGCAGCCATGCATCTGTTCCGCCACCGCCTACATCAGCGGTTTTGACGTCAAGCACGTATGCAGGAGCAGGGGGAGTGATGAAGGGGCGATCGGTACGGGTTGCCAGACGCAGATTTCCGGAGAATTCCTTCTCATTGAGCACTTCGCGTAGCGTTGCGGGATTGTTCACAAGAATGCCATCCACTCCCATCCGCATATAATTGCGCATGGCGTCGGAATCCTGAAGCGTCCACACATATACCATTTTGAGGTGTCCCCCGTGTGCTCTGCGAGCCACTGCATTCATGACGGTATGCGGCACATTGGGGCCGACTCCGTATGCATAAATACCATTGCCATAGGTGTGCTGACTGATACCCAGTTCCTGAAAGAATGCTGAAACACGCATTGAGTTGTTGTCTTCGTCGATGCCCACACCTTCGTTTGGGGCCATGGCGAATCCTTTCAGCGGGTTGAAGAAGGCTCGGTCGTCATAGGAAGAAATTGAAAACAGAACATTTACCGGTACCTGATCGGTCAGGTGCTTGCGCACGAGCTTCAACAGGGTGAGAAACTGGTTTTCCGGCTGATCCTTGCAGTCGAAAATCACCAGAGCGACGGAAGGCTTTGCTTTCAGCACCACACTCATTCGGTCAAGATAGGGGATAAGCGCATCTGCTTCGGGCGTAACCGATTTATCGTGACTGACCAGAAAATACTTTGGGCTGTCGTAATAGCGGATATCGCATTCAATAGCATTGGCTCCTTCGGCGATAGCATTCTTGACGGCATCTGTGCTGTTGCATCGGTGGGCAACGACGTAGAACGGTCTTGCTGACATAGGATCCTCCCTTGTTTGAATGGTGAATGAAAAAGCCTGATGAAACGTTTACAGGTACTTTACCACAAAAACTGCAACATCGCTTGTACTAAGTGACGAAATGAAATGATTATGACGGGTAAAATCGCCGTCCCTGCGGACTGTGTTTTGAAAGCCGATTCAGGTATTGAACTTATGCCGTTCGGCAGATCTGGACACGTCCCGGTTTTTGATGTCCATTCTTTTATACAGACTGTTTGGTTTTATTCAAATAAGCGATCGGTTAACCCGGTTGATCCTGGCGGGGAAGAGGCAGACTTCAGCGGCAAGTCTCAATCATCATTTGAAAGGTTTTTTCATCAGGCGGCTGCTGCTGAAGGAGCGGGGCAGTATTGCTACCCATCTGCTCTTCGTACAGTTCATGCCCTTCATGCCGAAAGAAAACGCCCAGTGGGAGTTTATCGTATCTGGCAGCAAGACGGAATGCAGCATTGCGGTCAGTGGTGTCGTGGCCCTTGGGCAAAGAGTGGATGTTTTTCTTGAACCACTGGCAGGTATGCAGTTTGTTGAAGATGACGCATGGCTGGCATACTTCGACCACCGAAAATCCCCTGAATGCAATCGCCTCCCTGATCATTAATTTTGTCTGCTCTACATCTCCGGCCAAGCCTCTTGCTATGAACTGAGCATTCATGGCCAGTGCAACTTCCAGCGGGTTGAAAGGTTCGAGCTTGACTCCGTTAACCTTTGCCGGGCTCTTTATGCCGCGCGGCGATGCGAGAGAGGCTTGTGCGTTGTTGAGGTTGTAGACCATGTTGTTGTGGACAATCACCGTGACATCAATGCTTTTCGGAATAGCTTGGATAAAATGATTACCTCCTTCGTCCAGCATATCGCCGTCACCCGATTCAACGATAACAACAAGTTTTCTGTCCGGCAGCTTCATGCCAGGATCGGCAGGACACGGACGGCTGTGCAACTCTTGGAGCATCGCATTCAGATCGTGCAGCGTTTTGTCTGCCTGATCTATGCCAGAGAGCATCACGAGGTTTTCCGGTTCAATGTTGAGTTCATGCATTGTCAACTTTACGGCCTTGTGCAGCATGTGGTTTCCGCACGCAGGGCACCATGCTACATCGGTGACGTGGGGCATATTGACCTCGGAGGGGGAGTCATTCATGATCGGAATCCTTTCACGTATGGTTGATGCTTTTTCAATGACTTACAAGAGGGATTGTTTATGGGTAAAACATCCTGTTTGGTTATGAGAGACAAATGGTGTTGGTTTATAGATTTTGTTATAACCAACAAACGTCCTGAAAAGTTTTGATGAAAAAAGAGGGAATTCTGAATTTATTAAGGAGTTCTGCCAATTTTTTGAATTAAGCGATTTTATTTTGATTCACCAAAAATCGTCGGATACCCCTTTTGCGTTATGTTCACTTGTTCCTGTGGCCAATAGGTTATTTCGAATAAAAGGCGATCAAGCCGAAAGAGAGAAAGAGAACGGAGGCCAGAAGAATGGTCACGTCACTGATTTTGCGCATAAACGCCTCCTGCTTCTCCTGGTACATACTTGCGATACCTATTACGGCAACATTATTTAACAGAAGAAAATAGGTCGATTTCGGAAGAGTTTTCCTGTAGGTAAAATAATAGAGGAGCATTCCGGAGATCAGGCTCGTGATGATGAGAAATTGTTTTGTATGCAGAAAGGAGGATGAGTTCGCAATTGTTTTGATGCCGCTCAACAGGTCGCCACGGCGGTCGCGCATGTCCCACATTACCTCTATAAAAAATGCACAGATAAAGAGATATCCCCAACAAACCCATGTTTTGAACGAAAGAGAGTGACCTGCAAAAAAGAGGGGAAGAACGATTATCGCGGTCGCCCAATCGAGAGGAGGGGTGAGGTTTTTAACGATGTAGATATCTTTCAGTCGCCGGGCACCGCTCAAACGCATGGATAGAAAAGCCGGGAAGCTTTTATGATTGTACAGAAAACCGATAAGGATGATAAGCGCCGTTGTCCAGAATGCTGATTGTCCAAATTGAAAGGCGATGACAAGTGAGATGAAGGAGACCAGATAGAAGGTCACGAACGTGATAAGCTTTTTGTTCTTGAGGGCGTTTTTCAGACCTTCGGGGTTGTTCGCTGCATCTTCGATATCATCGGTGAGCCGGTTGTCCTGGTATATCGAAAAGGTAAGCAGGAAGACCGTCAAAATGGCCCATCCATTGACCGGGATATCAAAATAAATTGACCAACTCGCAGCCCCAAGCGCAGAAAGAAGCGAGAGATGGAGTTTATTTCTGAAGAAATAGTTCGGCACGATGTGTTTTGCTTTCCGATTATTGGATTTGCAGCTATGGCACCAATAGCACGTAGATGTTTGCAACGTAAATAGAGCGCGGCTTGATGAAATCCAAAAACAAGATTTCATCAAGCCATCTCTCCTGAAAAAGGCAACAGCAAAATATTTTCTGACGAACCGGTCAAAAAAAATAGAGTTAACCGGAGAGGTTTGTCAGCAGTTATTGCAGCTTTTGAAGCCAATTATCTTATAGAGCGGGCAGAAACCGATCCCTGCGGTAATGAGGGGAATCAATCCTATCGCCCCCAACCAGGAGTGGTACATAACACCAAACACCATAACGACTATGCCGATAACTGCCCGGATAATTCGGTCCACCTGTCCCATATTTTTGTCCATCCCTGCTCCTCTATATTTCTAAAAGAAATAATACGTTTTTCCTTTCAAAGGATTTTACGGTTTATTTCGTTCCATTATGTTAAATAATTCTACCCCTTGCAGGAAGAGCCTGCATGCGCGCTCAGACGGCGGTACTGTCTGAGCGTGTCATAACACATGCCGCAGAAGAAAATATTTTGATTGATTTTTAGCTGAAATTTTGCAATATTGATACCTATTCGGGGTATGGGTATCTTGAGCCTTGCTGGCCAAAAAGGATGCACAAGGGGCGTGTACCCGAGCAGGATGAACTGAATAAATTATCAAGCAGGTAAAAAAAATATACGATGATGAATACTCGTGAAGTTACTCCCACCAAAGCCCTTGCGATGATTAACAAAGGGGCGTTGCTTGTCGATGTCCGTGAACCGGGTGAAGTTGACAAAAAAGCATTTGATGTTCCTGAAGTCCTGTTGATTCCATTACGCCAGCTTGAAAAACGGTTTCAGGAAATACCTGTAGACCGTCAGGTAATTATCGCCTGTCACAGTGGTAATCGCAGCTTAATGGCGATCCGTTTTTTGATGAACCATGGATACAGTAAAACTGTCAATATGCAGTCCGGTATTTCCTGTTGGGCAGCAGAAGGGCTTCCCGTTAAAGGAAAGCCGCAACAACAATCCGGATCATGGCTATCACAACTGTTCGACAGGAAGTCATGAATACCGTTTCCCCGTTTCTCTTCTGACGAAAGTTCTCAGCAGCTATTATTCAGGACGCTTATGCTTGATCAGAGAGTGAAGTTCCTGACGGAAGTGTGTATTGTTTCAGTAAAAAGGCTATCATGTTCTTCATCGGCCTCTCACTCCTTTTCTGGAAGGTATTTTTGTACAGCAGCGATGAGGGCATCAAGGTCGGCCAGACTATCGATATCCTCTTTCTTCAGAAGCACTTCGATCGTTGTCTCCTTTTTCAGGATAACAGGGTACTGGAAGCGCTGGTTATATTTTTTCTCGAATTCGTCCCGGTGCAGAAACTCCATGGGATAGCCTATGGAGGTGCGGAACGCTTTCCATGCATCAATTTCAGTGAATGGCCCGTGGGTCAGTTTGCAGAGACTGCAACTGTAGGTTTCGGGGCTCAGGATCTTGTGTCCCAGGTCGATAAGACTGCTAACGGGGTTGCTGTCGGTGTTGTAGACAAAAATAAGTGTCATTATTTTGGGTTGTATGGTTGTAGATCTTTTGTGCATATCCCTGCAACGAAATGATGCCCCAGACCGCACCCGATTTCAAGAACATCAATAAATGTGTTATTTTTCTGTGCAAAAGAGTAACAAGAGCATAAACATGATTTATGGCATAGAGGTTGCAACTTAAACATCCTTTGAAAAGATATGTTTACAACACGGTCTATAACTTTTTGAACAAGTACAGTATATGACAGACTCTCATAGTGGCGACACTCTTGTCTCTATTGCCTGGTTTGTTATGCCAGTCATTATCGCTGTTGGATTGTCAATTTATGCGCTTTATTCAAAAAAAATCTCAAATCCAACGCTTTTTGTATTCAAGTATACCATACTCGGCGCAATTCCCTGCTCAATGATCATTGGATTCGTTGCCGATTTTATCTCTTCTTATCAGATGTCAGCCGGTGTTCTGATGATTTTCTTTGAACCACCTGTAGCGACGTTGGTTGCTGGGATCGCAGCACTTATTATATGGTTAATTGATCGTCGCAGAACCGTTTTGGAATAATACCCGTTAAATTTTGCCCCTGTCAGGATATTGTATAAAAAACCTTCTCTGCGAGTAGAAAAACGATTTGGCTAACTTTTTCGGAGTGCAAGGGCTGTCCAGATTGCACCGAGCAGATCGACTGCCCCAAAGAGGATGAGTACGGGACTCACGAGGCCCGACAAGACAAATGCGGAAAAAAAAAGAATGACGGATGAGCGGGCATAGACCGTCCACCGGAAATAGTCAGTCAGCTCATGGCGGGCTCCCTGGAAGTCGTAGAAGGCGAAGAAGCACAAGAGTGACCCTATGACGCGAATCCAGACTTCACTGGTGCAGGGAAAACCAAATACAGCAAGAATGGGGTTGGGTATGGTCATGAGAGTGATTCCCAAAACAAGCTCATAGATCCCGAATATGAAAACGCTTTTGGCTGCATTGCTCATCATTCCTCCTTGTGGTATGTTGTTCAAACATTGAAGAACATCCTTGCTGCTGCTGACTGGTTGAACGGTATTGGATTATTATCCATTTGTATGTACTGGGCAATATACATCTTGCTGTAATTTATCTTGTGGCAAGTTGTCTTGAAGCGGGTAAAAAAATCATTATCCCGTTATGACGGCAAGTGTTCAAGAGTTGTTTGTTTGTAAAAAAATGGCAACTTATTATCACTGAGTTGAAAAAAGAATGTTTCAAGTGATAACTTGCGAAAGCACAATCTTCCTGAAATATTGTTGCCGTACAAAACAGATGAATAGTTCTCCTTCCAACACAAGACCACGTTATGACATTGTTACTTGGCAGGGTTGACCTCCTTTTTGATGCGTTGGAGCATTTTTGGGAGCATAAGCGCACGAAGCGAACGGCTGCAAACGTTTTGATCATTACTTTTCTCGGAGCTCTTTCCCTGATAGAGCTTTGCCGTCAGGGATGGCTGCCGGGAGGACTTGCGGCAATTATTCCATCAAGCCACTATTACGCTATCAATATTGCGTTTTCCATGTTGCTTGGCCTGGAAGTTATCGGGTTGGTTTTCAGTCTTGCGAACTCGGTTTCAGATTCGGTTGGCAAGCAGTTCGAAATTCTCTCTCTCATTCTGCTTCGGCAATCTTTTGAGGAATTTATCTACTTTAACGAGCCGCTGGTGTGGGTGGAGACATCAAAGCCTGTGCTGCACATTCTTTCCAATGCTGGCGGCGGCCTGTTGATTTTTCTTCTGCTTGGCCTCTATTACAAACTTCAGCAACATCGCGTCATTACACAAAGCTCTGTTACTACAGCAGACTTTATTGCATCAAAAAAGCTTGTATCACTGTTGCTTCTGCTCATTTTTATTGGAATCGGCATCACTGATGTCTCATTTTACCTATCAGGCCAGCCGATACACGATTTCTTTGCGATATTTTACACGGCTCTTGTCTTCAGCGATGTGCTGCTGGTGCTGGTTTCCCTCCGTTACAGTTCAAGTTATGAAATTCTTTTTCGTAACTCCGGTTTTGCTGTTGCCACCGTGGTTGTGCGGCTTGCACTGACGGCTCCGCCCTTTTTTAATGTTCTTCTTGGTGTCGGGGCAATGGTTTTTGCAATTGGTATTACCTTTGCCTACAACGGATTTAAAAAAACAGAGGCCGTTACATCGTCACCTGCCGCATTGCCGCAAGAGAGCGCATAAAAGGATGATTATCGCTTTTCAGCAGACCACAATCGGAAGAGTTGCAGTAGCGGAGTGCGGTGGCGCTATAACCAACCTCTGTTTTACTACAGAGACTCTTCCGCCACAAGCTGAGATTGGTGAATCGGAGCTGATCAGGGAGGCTTTCCGGCAGATTGATGCTTATCTTGCCGGTGAGCTGCGGCTGTTTTCAGTGCCGGTTGCTCCTTCGGGGACGCCCTTCATGCAGCGTGTCTGGAGAGCGCTTTGCACCATTCCTTATGGGACGACAGTTACCTATCGCGATATTGCTGTAGCGGTGGGAAATCCTCTTGCTGTGAGGGCGGTGGGCATGGCGAACCATAGAAATCCGGTTCCGATTTTTATTCCCTGTCACCGGGTTATCGGCAGTAATGGTGCACTTACCGGCTATCGCGGTGGACTTGCTTTAAAAAAGAGGTTGCTGGAGCTTGAACGGGGAGCATTAGGTTATAATATTTAAAATAGCATATTTCAGCACAATATTTAAGGTTCTGACCGGTATGATGGCAGCATATTTCAGGAGTCGTACGTTGCGATTGTCAAAGAGGAGTGGGGTGGCTACGGTTTCGGTTGGTTCAGCAGATAATTAAAATGAGATGATGAACAAACATTCGATAAAGAGTTTTCTCAGCATACCGGTAGTTATCGGTATCTGCATACCGATCTTGTTTTCCGGATGTGGGGGAGGAGCGGGAAATGGAGGCAAAGATGGTGATAAGAAGGGAATGCCGGCCTTGCCGGTGATGACGGTTACTGCGGGAGATGCAACAGTTAGTACCAAGTATTCCTCACTTCTCGAAGGAAAAGTCAATGTTGAAATCCGTCCACAGGTTGACGGGACGCTTCAAAAAATTTATGTCGATGAGGGAGCCTTTGTTAAAGCGGGCCAACCGCTCTTTAAAATTGATGATCGTCTCTATCGTGAGCAATACAACAGCGCACTGGCAGCTCAACATGCCGCTGAAGCTTCGCTTGCTGTTGCAAAGCTTAACGAGGAAAAGCTTGTGCCGCTGGTAAAGAATAACGTTATCTCTGATATTCAGCTTACAACCGCCAGGGCGAATCGTCAGGCGGCCAGGGCGGCGGTGGAACAGTCGAGAGCTGCTGCTCGATCAGCCTTTGTCAATCTTGATTATTCCACCCTCAAGGCGCCGGTAAGCGGATACATCGGAAAAATTCCGTTACGGCTCGGGAGTCTGGTCAGTAAAAACCAGACTAACTGGCTGACTCTGTTGAGCGACGTAAGCGAAATTTATGCCTATTTCAGCATGAGCGAAATAGATTTTATGCGGTTCCGCAATCAGTATGCCGGTGCAACCTTGCAGGATAAGGTGAAGCTGGTTGCCCCGGTTTCGCTGATCATGGCAGACGGGACCCTTTTTGCTGAAAAGGGTACGATCGGTACCATAAGCGGTCAGTTTGATCAGTCCACCGGTTCGGTCAGGATCAGGGCTGTTTTCCCCAATCCAGGGGGTCTGTTGCGTTCCGGCAATACAGGGAAGGTCGTTGTTGAGTCACGCTATCAACATGTGCTGCTGGTGCCCCAGGCAGCGACCGTTGAGCTGCAAGACAAGGTTTTTGTTTTTCTTCTTGGCAAAGGCAATAAGGTGAACAAGCAGGTTATTACGGTTTCAGGCAAGAGCGGTAACAATTATATCGTGAGTTCCGGTGTGAAACCGGGTGACGTTATCGTGACTGCCGGCACCGAAAAACTGCCGGATGGCACGGTTATCAAGCCAGTCAAGAGTTCTCCGACTGCCACGGAGGGCAGGAAGTGAGAGAGATGAGAGGAGTTTTTCGTAAAGGGCTGAAGGAGCTAAACCTGAATATTCATGTTTGAACGTTTTATATCAAGGCCTGTTCTTGCGACCGTCATATCGATCATTCTGGTTATTCTCGGTGTCGTCGGCATCAACCAGCTTTCGATTACCCGCTTCCCTGATATTGCGCCTCCCAGCGTATCGGTTTCGGCGAGTTATCCCGGCGCAAGTGCTGAGACGGTTGGCCGTTCAGTTGCACCTCCGCTTGAGGAGGCGATCAACGGGGTTGAAAACATGACCTATATGACCTCGACATCGGCCAATGACGGGTCTCTCTCTATTGCTGTCTTTTTCAAGCAGGGCACCAATCCCGATCAGGCGGCCGTTAACGTGCAGAACCGGGTTGCTCAGGCTGCAAGCAGGCTCCCTGCGGAGGTCAACCAGATCGGTGTTTCGACCGTAAAGCGTCAGAACAGCCAGATTATGCTGATCAATCTGTCGAGCAGTTCAAAGGCCTATGACCAGGTTTTTTTACAGAACTATGCCAAGATCAATATTGTCGATGATCTGGCGAGGGTTCCCGGTGTCGGGCAGGTTTCGGTCTATGGTAACATGGATTATGCCATGCGTATCTGGCTGCGGCCACAGCAGATGGCGGCCTACCGGGTGACGCCGCAGGAGGTGTCAGCCGCCATTCAGAGCCAGAACCTTGAGGCGGCTCCGGGCTCGTTCGGCGAGAACAGCAGCGAGGCGATGCAGTATGTCATGAAGTACAAAGGGAAGAATCCCTATCCCGGGGACTATGAAGATATGGTGATCCGTGCCAATCCGGACGGTTCGCTGCTCAAACTTGGCGATATTGCCCGTGTCGAGTTCGGCGCCTACCGCTATACGGTCGATACCAAGGCAAACGGAGAACCGGGCGTGGTTCTTGCGGTCTATCAGGCGCCTGGGTCAAACGCCAACAAGGTTGAAACGGGCCTGCGCAAGGTGCTTGAGAAGGCTTCCGGCTCCTTTCCGGCAGGCATCAGCTATTCGATTCCTTTCAGCTCCAAAAAGGTTGTTGATGAGTCGATTGTTCAGGTTGAGCACACGCTGATCGAGGCTTTTCTTTTGGTCTTTCTTGTGGTCTTTCTTTTTCTGCAGGATCTTCGTTCTACCATCATTCCTGCCATTGCCGTACCGGTTGCCATTATCGGCACTTTTTTCTTCATGAACCTGTTTGGCTTTTCCATCAATGTGCTGACGCTGTTCGGTCTGGTGCTGGCCATCGGTATTGTTGTTGATGATGCCATTGTGGTCGTTGAGGCGGTTCATGCCAAAATGGAACAGAAAAACTATCCGGCCAAAGTGGCCACCGTTTCAGCCATGCGGGAGATTACTACCGCCATTGTTACCATTACCCTCGTGATGGCTTCGGTTTTTCTGCCGGTCGGATTTCTTGAAGGCTCAACTGGAGTGTTCTACCGGCAGTTTGCCTTCACCCTTGCCATAGCCATTCTGATTTCAGCGGTCAACGCCCTTACCTTGAGCCCTGCTCTCTGCGCACTCTTTCTTTCCAATCTTCATGATGCTGACGGCAGGGGAAAAGAGGGGAAACTGAAAAAATTCGGCGGGTTTGGTCACCGTTTTTTTACCGCGTTCAACACCGGTTTTGAGTTTCTGAAACGGAAGTATCTCGGATCTCTTGTCTATCTGATCCGCAACAAACGAGTCACCTTTACCCTTCTGGGGCTTATGGTTGTCCTCTCTTTCTGGATGTTCAGGGTGACACCGACCGGATTCATCCCTGACGAGGATAACGGATTTGTGATTGTCTCTGTCTCCTTGCCGCCGGGAGCCTCCTTTGCTCGGACCCAGGCCGTCATGGACAAGGCAGCCGTAACCTTGCGTACCCTGCCGGCAGTGCAGAAAGTGCTCTCAATATCGGGTATCAATGTGCTTTCCCGGAGCTCCTCGCCTTCATCGGGCCTTCTTTTCCTGCAGCTTAAAGATACCGGTGAGCGTGGTCCTGACGGAAACATCAAGAAGGTTCTTGCCACCATCACCCGGAAACTTTCCGGCAGGGAGGGCTCTTTTTTTGCGCTTGCCCAGCCGACGGTTCCCGGTTTCAGTACGGTTAGCGGCCTTGAGTTTGTGGTGCAGGATCGTAGCGGAGGCCCGCTTGATAAACTGGGCAATGTGGCGCAGGGCTTTATTGGGGAACTGATGAAACGCCCTGAAATCGGGTTTGCTTTCACCACTTTCAAGGCGACCAATCCGCAGTATGAGCTGGTTGTGGATAATATCAAGGCAGGTCAGCTCGGGGTCAATGTCAAGGAACTTCTGACCGTATTGCAGGCTTACTACGGCAGCATGCAGGCCTCTGATTTCAACCGTTTCGGCAAGTACTACCGGGTGGTGATGCAGGCAGAACCTGGAGAACGGTCAGAACCGGCCTCCTTGAATGGCATATTTGTCAAGAACTCCGGCGGCAGCATGGTGCCGGTCTCTTCACTCATTACCCTGAAACGGGTTTATGGCACCGAATCGGTTGACCATTTCAACCTCTTCAATGCCGTTTCCGTCAATGCGACGGTTAAACCTGGCTTCAGTACCGGTCAGGCCATCAAGGCCGTTGAAGCGGTTTCCAAAACCCATCTTCCGTCAGGCTATACCTACGACTGGAAAGGTCAAAGCCGTGAGGAACTCGAATCCACCGGCGGGCTGCTCTTTATCTTTCTGCTCTCAGTGGTCTTTGTCTACTTTCTGCTTGCTGCGCTTTACGAAAGCTATCTGCTTCCCCTTGCGGTGATGTTTTCCATTCCGACAGGATTGCTCGGAGTGTTTATGGGCATCAAGCTCGCCGGGGTCGAGAACAATATCTATGTCCAGGTGGCTGTGATCATGCTTATCGGGCTTCTGGCGAAGAATGCCATTCTGATTGTTGAGTTCGCCCTGCAGCGGAGGGTTGCAGGAAGTTCACTCTCCGCTGCGGCCATAGCAGGCGCAAAGGCAAGGCTCCGGCCGATTCTTATGACCTCTCTTGCCTTTGTTGCAGGGTTGCTTCCGCTTCTGTTTGTGACCGGCCCTGCTGCTTTGGGTAACCACTCCATCGGCGCGGCGGCTATCGGAGGCATGTTTATCGGCATGGTGCTCGGTATTTTTGTTGTCCCGGTGCTTTTTGTAACCTTCCAATTTTTCCAAGAACGCATTACCGGCCCTGCAGCCGTCATAGTCGAGGCAGGGGATCTTCTCGAAGAGGTCGTCAGCAGGGAAAAAGAGATCGTCCGGCAGCCATCATAATGAGTAACGCTGAATTAATATTTAACTTATGAGAATTCCGGCTAAAGATTTATTAACGGGCGTGATGCAGTTTCTGCTGCTCATCAGCCTCTCGGCATGTGGTGTCACCCATGAGTACAGAAAGCCGGATGTGGCTTTCCCTGAGAACTACCGGGGAGGATTGCCCTCGCTAAAAGGTACTCAGGCAGAGAGCTCTGTTGCCATGCTTCCCTACAGCAGTTTTTTTGCCGATAAAACGCTGTGTACTTTGATTGATAGTGCGGTTTCCAATAATATTGACTTGCAGGTGGCACTTAAAAATATCGACTACGCCCGCCAAACCCTTAATTCGTCAAGGCTTGGCCTTCTGCCAACCCTGAATGTCGGCGTCCAGAATACCCGCACCAACCCTTCGGATAACGGGGCAAAAACAAATGTTGACGACTACTCTGCTTCGGTGACATCATCATGGGAGGCGGATATCTGGGGGAAAATTCGCAGCAGGAACCATTCAGCTCTTGCTGTTTACCTGAAGACACAGGAAGCCGCGAAAGCGGTGCGTACCCGACTGGTGGCCGATATCGCCTCAGGCTATTATACGCTTCTCATGCTCGATGTTCAGCTTGAAAGCTCAAAAAAAAACCTTGCCATTGCCGATACGACGGTCAAGATGATAGGGCTTCAGTACGATGCCGGTCAGGTTACCTCTCTTGCTGTTCAGCAGCAGGAGGGTTTGCGGCAGTCGATAGCGGGATCACTTCCGGCAATTGAACAGAAAATAGCTGCACAGGAAAATGCACTCAGCATCCTTTGCGGCAGAATGCCGGGGGCTATTGGGCGCGACCGTGCACTGTTCTCCATAAAAGTAGCCGATGAGCTTCCTGCCGGTATTCCTGCCGCCCTGCTGCAGAACAGGCCTGATGTGCGTGCTGCGGAACTGGCAGTAAGGGGTGCCCATGCTGATATGGGCGAAGCCAGGGCAGCACTCTATCCCTCATTTACGGTTACCGCAGCAGGTGGAGCTGAGGCTTTCAGGACAAGTCAGTGGTTTACCTTTCCCAGCTCCATTTTTGGTATGGTGCAGGGAGCAGTGGTACAGCCGATTTTTCAGCGCGGCCAGTTGAAAGCAAAGTACGGACAGGCTAAAATAAAAAGGGAACAGGCTGAACTCGAATTCAGGCAATCATTGCTTAAAGCTGTCGGGGAGGTTTCTGATGCGTTGGTACAGCTCGAAAAGGTGAAGTTGCAGGAAACTATTGCTGAACAGAGGGTTGCAACGCTTCATCAAGCTGTTTCGGATGCGGGTATGCTTTTCCGGAGTGGCATGGCGACCTATCTTGAAATCATGATTGCCCAGACCAATGCCCTGCAGGCTGAGCTTGATTTGGCCACTATCCGGCGTCAGCATCTTGCGACCATGGCTGAACTCTATCGTTCACTCGGTGGTGGATGGCGGTAGCGAGTTTGTTTGCACGGAATTGTTTTCGGGATTTGGGTGTTTGTTAAAATAGAAAGTTTGTGCGTGGCAAGATGGCAAAAAAACAAGGAAGTCCAGGGAAGTATGGCTACAACATTATACAATGCAACGGTTGTCGGTAAAATCACCATCACTCCCGATTTGATGATCTTTCGGGTCGATACCGATGCGCCAAGAGATGAGTTTGAAGCGGGGCAGAATCTGCTGCTCGGTCTTTATGGATTCGAGAAGCGTTCTTCCAATTCGGAACCGGAGTTGGTACCCGCTGAGGAGGGGAAGCTTATTCAGCGCCCCTATTCAATCGCCTCTGCGAAGACCGAGACCCGGCAGCTCGAGTTTTACATTTCACAGGTCAAATCCGGTCAGCTTACTTCAAGGCTCTTCAATCTCAATATTGGTGACCGGGTTTATGTTGGCACTAAGATCAGCGGTATTTTCCGTCTTGATGAAACACCTGACGGGAGCGATATTGTCATGGTTGCCACAGGCACCGGGATTGCTCCCTATATCAGCTTTTTGCGTTCACATATTGTTGAACGGCCGGAAAGCAAAATGGTCGTGATCCAAGGCGCTGCTCATCGGTGGGATCTTGGTTACTACAGTGAATTGGCTTTTCTGGAGAAGAGCTTTGCCAACTTTTTTTATGTGCCGACGCTCACTGATGCTGATGATCGCTGGGATGGGTACAAACTATGTATTGAGGATTTGTTGAGAAATGATATCCTGCAGAATGAGTTCAACATAACGCCTGATCCTGAGCGGACGCACTTTTTTGTCAGCGGCCAGCCTGATATGGTTGGTCATGTTTCGGAGTGGCTGCATGATTTTGGATATACACGGCATCATCCGGATGAGCCGGGAGAGCTCTATATCGAGGAGTTCTGAGGTGATTATGCTGCTGTTTATGCTACAGCCTTTTCCTGGAAAAAGGCTGTACGTTGCAAGTAGATGAAAAAAAAGAGGGTGGACAATAAAGGACTCGAACCTTTGACCTCTCGCGTGTGAGGCGAACGCTCTAACCAACTGAGCTAATTGTCCATGAACAAGTAAGCCACAGTATAGGAGTTACGAGCCAGTTTTGCAACGACGGCCCTCATTTTTTTTGGGTGAGGGGAAAACGGCAAATTTTTTTTTCAGGTGATGTGCCAAGGTTCCTTTTATTGAAACCGGTGATTTGTTAACTTGAGCCCATTGATATCACAGATTTAACATAATCAGAAAACGATGATTAAAATTATTGGCGTAGCCGCCCCCGCAGTTCTTCTTGCACCGGTCGCGGTGCCTGTTCTTCACGGCCTCAGTGGTCTTGCCGTGGTTGGCCTCGGTCTCTTTGCCGCGGGCAAGGTTGTTACCAAAACAGTGAGAGTTCTGAACGCGCCTCCGAAACGCCGTATTCCCGCAGAGAGGCCACCAATCGACTGACCGTACCCGTGCCGCCGTTGCCCGTCAGAAGAATGAGAACCGCTTTCAGGAGCACGAGGGGAGGTGTTGCGGCTTTTTTCCTCGTACAGTTTCTTTTTTTCTGCGGATGTGCGGGCAACGGCCCGCCGCCAATGATGGGGGAGCCTCATTCAACTTTTCAAAAAAAGGATAGTATGCAAGTTGTAACGCAAAAGGCGATCTTTGCCGGAGGTTGTTTCTGGGGCGTCGAGTACCATTTTAATAAACTGAAAGGGGTTCTTTCCGCAAAATCGGGATACACGGGAGGCCTGACCCAGCATCCGACCTACAAACAGGTCTGCACCGGAAAAACGGGACACGCTGAAGCTGTAGAGATAGAGTTTGATCCGGCTCTGGTCAGTTATGAGACCCTCGCGAAACTCTTTTTCGAAATTCACGATCCGACCGAGCTCAACCGGCAGGGGCCTGACATTGGTACGCAGTACCGTTCAGCTCTCTTTTATACTGATGATGAGCAGAAAACGGTGGCTGAAAAGCTTATCGGTGAGCTGAAGGCCAAAGGATACAAGGTTGTGACCACTCTTGAAAAAGCAGGGCCCTTCTGGGTTGCGGAGGAGTATCATCAGGACTATTATGAAAGGAATGGTCACCAGCCCTACTGTCACATCTATCAGAAGCGGTTTTAGGGAGATGACAGCAGCTCAAGCACTTCCGCAATGGTGTTGCACACCGAGTAGTACTTGCCCTGCTCTTCGCTTACCATCTGCTCGTCGGCAATCCGGTCGAAAAAGAGGAGCAACGGATTCCAGAAGCCGTTGAGATTCAGCAGGATAATGGGCTTGTGGTGATGGCCGAGATGTTTCCAGGTGATCACCTCAATCAGCTCGTCAAGGGTACCGAATCCGCCGGGGAGAACAAGATAGGCTTCACCCCACTCGGCCAGCTTCATTTTTCGTTCGTGCATGGTTTCAACGACGTGCAGTTCACTCAGGCCGTAATGGGCAACCTCCCGCTCCTCCAGAAAGCGCGGGATGATCCCTTTGACGGTTCCTCCGTTTTCCATCACAGCATCGGCAATGCAGCCCATAAGACCCACTCGTCCTCCACCGAAGACCAAACCAATACCCCGTTTTGCAAATTCACGGCCAAGTTCGGTGGCCGCCTCAAAATAGTCGCGGGGGGCGAGGTTGCTTGAACTGCAGTAGACGGTTACGGATGAGATCATGGTACATCAAATAATAACAAAAAAATTAAGGCAGAAATTAGTGAAAATACCAGTGTTCATTAAGTCTCTATTGATCTCTGATTATTCTATGGATTGATATTAAGCATGGTATTCGTAATGCTGCCTTCAGTTGAAATATAAATGTATGTTTTAGGGTCTTGTATTTTTTTGATGTTAAAAATTGATTCCGCTCTTTTCCATAGTTCAGTTTCAGCGGCGTAATCAAGTTTTTTAAAACCTTCCAATGTAATAAACGAACTTCTTTTACCAAAAAGTGTTGCGCCAACAATGCAATCCCGGACGTTTATTAACTGCGTTAAATTATAGCAATCCTTAACAAAGATATCATGATAGGTAAACACACCGCCAACGATTATATCTATATCCTGATTTTCTTGCATATATTGGTATCGGCTCGACAAGTGATTGCCGAGATATTGGTCATCACTGTCGATGAAGGTGATATACTTGCCAAATGATGCTTGAATACCTGCATTTCTGCTCATACTCAGTTTTTTGTTTCCGTGTTTCAGGTATCTGATATTCTCGTGCTTATGGAGCAATGGATTGATAGTTTGAAAGGTATTGTCAGTACTTCCGTCATCAACAATGATAAGCTCCCAATGTTCAAAATCCTGATCAAGGACACTCTGAACGGCTTTCATCAAGAGTTGCGAACGGTTGAAGGTTGGTAATATTACCGATATTTCAGGATGGTAGCAGAATCGCATGACAAGTAAAGAGGCTTATTTATAGAAGATGTCTTGACTTTTTTTTGTAAAAAAGTGATTCAGCGTTAACTGTTCTTTGCAACAGAAATCTCATATTTTTGCAGCTTTGATGGCAAAGGCGCAGACGAGCATTCCGGCAACCAGAAAGTTTTGCGCAATGGCATTGTAGCGAACGTCCATAGTCGCCGGTGATTTTACGAGAGCGAACTGCAAGAAAAATTGCGGAATGATGAGGGCTCCGACAATGATTCCATAACTGCTCTGGCCGATCATGAAGAGGTAGGCAGATGCAAGGAGCTGACCGGCATTGATGAGCACAGCAGCAATCAGTGCGGCTTTGGTCTCCCCGAAGGCAACAGGAAGTGTTCTGATGCCCACCTGCCGGTCACCCTCCATTGATTTGAAGTCGTTGATGGTCATGGTGCCAGTGCTCGACAGGGTGAATAGCGCGGCAACAATCAGTGATGGCTGAAGCGATGAGAGGGTAACGTTGGGGTTATAGGCGATCTCGCCGGCTATCCATGGTATGATGAGGTAGGAGACGGCAACAATGATATTGCCCGCCCAAAGCCGTTTTTTCAGTTTGATGGGGTTTGCGCTGTAGAGGTGCGCATTGATAATGCCGATGATAACGTAAAAGCCGATGAGCGGATGAATCAGATAACCGGTCATAACAGAAAGAATTGACCAGAGTGCAATAAGGATGGTGGCATTTTTGAGCGAAATGGCACCACCGGGTATGGGGCGGTTCGGTTCGTTGATTTCATCGAGATCACGATCAAAATAGTCGTTGAGCATCTGGCAGGTTCCGCTTGCCAGCGGGCCGGTCAGCAGCATGGCGAGAAAAAATTTCATGCCCGAAACCTCCTTCCATCCAAAAGCGCCGCTTGCTACCGCTCCGCAGAGAAAGCTCCACATGACCGGAATCCAGGTGACCGGTTTAAGGAAGCGGATAATCAGCGCCAGTTTGGAGAGGTTCTCAACCGGCATTGGCCGGGCTTGAACCAGTTTGCGGACGCTCAAGGGCGTTGTGAACTCGCCATGATCTGGCTGATGAGGCTCTGAACTTTTGCTGGGACGAAAATCACTCACACGTACAGACTTAGGTTTGAGAAATGCTTATAGCTTGGAAAATAACAGGTAAAACTGAAGAATAGGAATCATCAGCCATAAAAGTGTACCGTTGTCACATAATATCCTGAAATATCCGGAAGAATTTTTTTAAACTGGAGAGACGGATCTGATCTTACGCTTTTAATAGCCGATAAAATCCGGTTTTGTTTATACATCACGATTTAAAAGGGGAGAGAGGTGTTATGGTTGCTCGTCGTTTGTTCAAGGAGATGAAAAAAACATTTCTCTTTCACGCCATTGCGGCCCACTTCAGCAATGGGCTGATTCCTGTGGCTGTACTCTATCTGCTCTTGACCCTTTCAACGGGGAATGGCTATTTTGAGCATACCGTCGAGCACCTGATTGTCATTGTCCTGCTTGCCATTCCGGTCTCCTTTTTTTCAGGTATCCATGACTGGAAAACGAAATATCGTGCGGCCAAAGCGCCAATTTTTATAAACAAAATAAGGCTTTCCGGGCTGCTTTTTCTGTTGTGCACCTCTGCCGTTGCTCTTCGGCTCTCCATCCCTGATGTGATGAGCCGTCAGGGTATAGAACACTGGCTCTATCTTGTGCTGCTTTTTTCCATGTTGCCTGTTGTGACGCTGCTCGGTCATTACGGCGGCAAACTTTCTGCCCAGTCACGACAATCCCCCAAGCTATCATAAGGGAGTAAACGCGTAATTTATTATAACCAAAACAAACGTGTTTTATGATCGACCGTGCTGTGCTTTTTGCATTTTTTTCGACATCAGTTCTTCTTGCCCTCTCTCCTGGCCCTGACAACCTTTTTGTTTTGGCTCAATCGGCCCAGAATGGCCGGACGGCGGGTCTTTTTGTAACACTCGGTCTTGCTACAGGGCTGATTGGTCATACGATTGCTGTTGCCTTTGGTCTTGCCGCCATTGTGCACTCTTCGACGTTTGCCGTCGCCATCCTGAAGTTTTTGGGCGCGGCATACCTCCTTTATCTTGCCTGGCAGGCGATCAGGGCAGGCGCTTCAACTGGTGAACAGGAGCGGCTACCCTCTCTCTCCTGGGGAAGTCTCTACCGGCGGGGAATTGTCATGAATCTGACCAATCCCAAGGTCTCCTTCTTTTTTATGGCTTTTCTGCCACAGTTTGCCGATTCGCGTCATGGTTCGATGATGGTGCAGTTCTTTATGCTCGGGGCTTTATTTATTACGGCAACTCTATTGGTTTTCAGCGCCATCAGTTTTTTTGCCGGTGGACTTGGCGACAAGTTCCGTAACTCCCTCTTTGCACAGAAAACAGTCAACAGGATAGCCGCCGCAGTATTTGTTGGTCTTGCCATTAAACTGGCAATTTCGGAACGCTGAATGACTTTTGCCGGTTCTCCTTATAACATTTCCTGCTATTTGATGATTGTTGCTGATGTTTTTAGCTATGACCTAAACAGAGAGAGATCATGTCATACATTCCGCTCATTCCATTATCAGAACTGCCTGAAAACAGTCACAAATCAGTTTGGCTTGGCAAAAAGAGCATTGCCCTGTTTCATTACAGTGGTGTCATTACTGCCCTTGAGAACACCTGTATCCACCAAGGAGGGGATCTCGGGCAGGGGTTTATCCAGACGCTTGACGACGGAGAGCTTTACGTGGCTTGTCCCTGGCATGGGTGGCAGTACAACCTGAAGAGCGGTCATGCCCCTCATGGTTACAAGGATCGACAGGCGCTCTATGATGTCGTTATCGAGAACGGCACGATCATGGTGTCGGAAGAGCCAGTCACAAAAGCTTTCAAGGCAGCCCATGAGGTTGATCCTGTTGCTGATCTCAGAAAACTTGATTATCAGACGACGGAGAAGAGTCTTAATGTGCTCGGTATTTCCACCACCAATATGAATTCCGATCTGCCCCGGCCATCAACCTCTGAAACCGCATTGCAGCAGGCTCTCGATTTTGCGGTCTCCGAGTTTGGGGCTTCAACGAAAATGATCAGGCTAAGAGATTTGAATTTCAGGCATTGCGAAGGGTATTACAGCCGTCATGAGAGAGCTTGTACCTGGCCCTGTTCCATATCGGAAATGGATGGAGAGGACGGGATGAATGAAATTTACCGCGCAATGGTATTGTGGGCGGATGCCGTAATCCTCGCGACACCAATCAGGTGGGGTAATGCGTCATCGCTTTATTATAAAATGGCTGAACGCCTTAACACGGTACAGAATCAGATAACTCTCCATGACAAGGTGCTGATCAAAAAAAAGGTGGCGTCGTTCATTATCACTGGAGGACAGGATAATGTTCAGGGGGTAGCCGGAAATCTCAATTCGTTTTTCACTGACCTTGGCTTTACCTTGCCGCCATTTAATTTTCTTGGCTGGAGCAGAGGCTGGATTGCCGAGGATACCGAAAACAATTACAACTCGTTTTTCAAAAGCCGCTATGTGAAACGCTCGGTCAGGGAACTGGTGACCAATACGGTACAATTGGTTATGCAGATCAAGAATATGGATGCTTCACATCTTCAGACGCCGAAACCGAAAATTTCCGAATCAGGGAACCTGCCGGGATAATATCCTGCAAATGATTTCAGGAAAAATAGTTATGGATTGCTTTGTTTTTTGTGGCGCAAATATGTACAATAAGCTGTGCAAAAATCACTTTTTATTACGGCTATTTACGGGAAGAATCAATCTTGAAAAAATCTTTGCCCTTGATTTTTATTGTTGTGAATTAAGGATACTTTGATTTGTAGTCAGCATTTTAGGAATACGTAGAATTTTTTAAAAAACAAGTTCTCTCAAGTTCAGAAATAGAATAAAGCAGATCATCTCTCATGACTGACAAGCTCCTGATATTCGGGATGCCCCTTCAACGGAAGCAGACCTCCAATAGCCGCCCGCAACTTTTTTCCGGCGGGTTGATTCCTTTCCGGGTGTTCGTGATCCTTTTGTTTGTGGCGGCCATGCTCTTTTCCTCACCTCTTCCTGCGCAGACAAAAGATGAAGAGCCGCAGTTTCAGGTGCCAATAAGCTCATATATTGTCAAAGAGAGGGGGCGCACTGTACCTTTGATGGCAAAGGATATCGAGAGGGCGGTCTCTCCGGCAAGCCTGACAAAGATACTTACCTGTGTCATGGCAATTGAAAGCGGGAGGCTGGAAGAGGATGTTGTGATTACAAAAGAGGCGACAATGGTTGAACCGTCAAAAGCAGGGTTTCACCAGGGGGATAAAATCCGGCTGATTGATCTGGTCAAGGCCGCATTGGTCAACTCAAGTAACGATGCCGCATTTGCCATAGCCATACATCTTTCCGGCAATGTTAATTCGTTTGTTGCAGCCATGAACTACCGGGCTCAGCGAATCGGTATGAGAAATTCAAGATTTACCAATCCGGCTGGCTTTGACAACGGCATCTATACTGGCAACTCCTCCACAGCAGAGGATCTTTTGCGTCTTACAGAATATGCCGTGAGAAATCATGTTTTCAATCAGGTAGCGAGACTTGAGGAGGCTGTTTTTATGGAGCAGACGACCCGCAAGCTTTATTGCCTGAAAACCCACAACAAGCTTCTCGATAAATATCCCTACGCTGTTGGCATTAAAACCGGCTATACCACCAGGGCAGGGAAGTGTCTGATTGCGAGGGCTGTCAAGGATAACCACGATATTCTCCTCGTGATGCTGAATGCAAAAACAGACCGATGGAATGTTGCTGTCGATATTTTTGATACGGCATTTTCATCAAGCCAGCCAAATCCGGAGTTGTTTGGCCGGATATTTCGAAGTGAATCAGGCTCTGCGGGGGTTCCGGTTAGAGCGTCCGTAGCAAGGGTAGACAAAAGAGAGAACAACAGAACGATGTCCAGGCATAAGTTGACGAAACGCTTGATTGCCGGATTCAGGAGCAGCAGAAGAACGAAGCATCATACCATTGCCGAATTGAGAGCCAGCGGTAATTCGAAGAGGTATTTGGTTACTCGACTGAAAAACAGCAGGAGTTCGAACAGTCATCTGCTTGCAGGGGTGAAACACGGTCACAGAGTGAAAAATCGCGAAGTTGTTTCGTCAAAACCAATCAGGAAAAACAGAAGGAGAGTGGCAACGGCTTGTCCGCAAGTGATTATCAATACAAGCCGCTTCTCATGATACTGATGATTGGGCTGTAGTAACACAGTAGTAACCAGAGTCAAACAAGAGAGAAAAATGATCAAACATATCGTCCTATGGCGGTTGAAAGAGATGGCTGATGGCAATGACAGGCAAACCAATGCAACACTTATCAAGGAAAAACTTACGGCGTTGCGGGGAAGAATTCCTGGGATGACGGCTCTTGAGGTAGGATTTGATTTCAGCAGAAATGACAGCTCATGCGATGTTGTTTTGTATAGTGAATTTGCCGATCGCCAGGCTCTCGAAGCCTATCAGGCAAATCCGGAACATGAAGCATTGAAACCCTTTATCGGCATGGCAACCATTGAACGCAGGATTGCAGATTACGAGGTTTAAGGAGAACAATAAAAAAGCGGACAGGCAAAGGCCGTCCGCTTTTTTATTGTGATCTTTTTCTTATGCCTGAACGATGCACTCTGCAGGGCAGACACCAGCACAGCCCGGAGAGTCGGCGTATCCTACACATTCGGTGCAGGTGTTTGCGTCGATCTGATAAACATCATCGCCAGCCGAAATTGCATTGACCGGACATTCTGGTTCGCAGGCTCCGCAGTAGGTACATTCTTCAGTAATGTAAAGTGCCATAGTGACTTCCTCGCTTAAATGGTTGTAAAAAAAAAGGAAAGAACGATTCGGGTGAACTTTGTTCAATATAAGATTTTTTTTTAGCTCAAAAAAAAGTCGCACAACTTAGTGCGTTATTTTGAGCGGTAAAACTTCATGTATCATGCTCAGACCTTGATGATACAGTCGACCGGACAGGCCTCAACGCAGGCAGCCTCATTATGCCAGCCGATGCAGTCAATACAGACAGATTCATCAACAACATAGGTGTCGTTGCCGGCAGAAATTGCATTAACCGGACATTCTGGTTCACATGCTCCGCAGTAGGTGCATGTATCAGTGATTCGATGTGCCATTTTCCTCTCCTGTTTACATTATAAAAATCACCTCGATTTTTCAATCCAGCACTTTTTCCAAACCTCAGGCAATATGAGAGGCGGGCTCCCTGTAATCGAAATACGGATTCCCGGAGGAGAGGTATTGCTGCACATACTCTTTTACGCCCTCCTCGATTGGTGTGAGTGATTCATTGAATCCTGCCTGCCGGAGCTTTGTAATATCCGCACAGGTGTAGTACTGGTACTTGTCCCGCAGGGTTTCCGGCATCGGTATGTAGTTGATGACAGCTTTCCGGTTGAGTGCCGAGAAGGTTGCCGCAGCAAGGTCGTTGAAACTTCTCGGCGTTCCGCAGCCCACATTGAAGATCCCCGCTACTGAAGGGTTTTCAATCATCCATGCCATAATTCTGGTGCAGTCTTTGACGTAGACAAAATCCCTCAACTGCTCACCGTCACGGTAGTCGGGTCTGTGCGACTGAAAAAGATTTAACGCTCCTTCTTCGCCGATCTGATGGAAGGCCTTGTAGACGACACTGCTCATATCTCCCTTGTGATACTCGTTCGGGCCGTAGACATTGAAAAATTTCAGGCCAGCCGCATGGTCGAGGAGGTGGTGCTTCAGTGCCCAGCAGTCGAAGAGCTGCTTGGAGTATCCATACATATTCAGGGGACGGAGTGCGGATAGCCCTTTAATTGAATCATTGTAACCGTTCGATCCGTCACCGTATGTTGCTGCGCTCGAAGCATAGATAAGCCGGACGTCACGCTTCATGCAGAAAGATGCAATTTTTTTTGAGTAGCCGAAATTGTTGTCGAGCAAGTGGTCGGCATCGGTTTCCGTTGTTGAACTGTTTGCTCCCATGTGGATGATAGCCGAAACCCCTTCACATGCGTTTCGTTCAAGCAGTTCAGCAAAAAGCTTTATGGAGATACAATCAGCAAAACGGAGCCCGGAAAGGTTTCTCCATTTTTGGTTAGTTGTGGAGCCAAGATCATCAACGACAATAATCTCCTCTTCTCCATTGCGGTTGAGCTCCCAAAGCATGGCACTGCCGATAAATCCTGCACCGCCGGTTATTATGATCATGGAGAAAAAAGTATAGATTGAGTGAAGGTTCTTCAAATATAAAGTTGGCGGGTAAAAAAACAAAAGCAAGTCATCCGCTTAAGGGTTCAGTGACCTATATACCGCATTCATGAGTGTTTTCGCCGAAAAAGGCTTCTGTATGAAGTTTGCCTCATCACCGTCTATTTGCTGATGAGAAATAAGCTCTGCTGTATAACCCGACATAAAAAGCGTTTTGAGATCAGGGCGTATTGTTCGCAGTTTTTTGGAAAGTTCATTGCCATTCATTTCGGGCATAACCACATCGGTCAGGAGCAGGTTTATCGGGCCATCGTACTCCATCGCAATGTTGAGTGCCGCACTGCATGTAAATGCTGTGAGGACACGGTATCCTCTGCTATCGAGCATAAATCGGCAGAGTTTCAAAATATCAGGTTCATCTTCGACAACCAGTATTGTTGCATTGCCAGTGGTTTTCTCCGCTTCAGTCTGTTGTTGCCCACTTTCAGTTTGAACAGCAGATTCTTTGAAGAGGGGCAGCAAGATTCTGAAGAGGCTGCCTTCTCCCGATTTGCTTTCGCATTCGATAGAGCCGTTGTTCTGCTTCACGATACCATAGACGGTTGAAAGTCCCATTCCGGTCCCTTTCCCCACCTCTTTGGTGGTAAAGAATGGTTCAAAAATATGGGGCAGATCCTTTTTTTCAATGCCGCAGCCATTGTCGCTGACGGTAAGTGCCGCATAGTCACCGGGCACGAGGCAAGGCGTGCTGGAAGCACTATTGAAGGTATCAATATGCACCACATGGTGGTTTCAATGGTGATGCGGCCGATGCCGGTTATGGCATCATGGGCATTGATACAGAGGTTGGCAAGAATCTGGCTGATTTGCGAGGGATCAATCTTGCCCTGCATGAGCCTTGTTTCGGCTATCCAGACCAGCGTGACGGTTTCACCGATCAACCGCCTCAACATTGGCAGCATCTCTTCGACAATGCTGTTTATTTGAAGAATCTTTGACTGTACAGTCTGTTTTCGGGCGAATGCGAGAAGCTGACTGGTCAGATCGGCAGAGTGGGTGGCCGCTTTGTGGATGATCTCCAGGCTGGCATAGATCGGCTGTTTCGGGTCAAATTCCTCCATCATCATGTCGGTATATCCAATAATAACCCCAAGCATGTTGTTGAAGTCATGGGCAATACCACCAGCAAGCTGGCCAACCATCTCCATTTTCTGGAAGTGCTGAAGCTGGCATTGCAGTTTTTCGAGTTCTTCATCGGCAAGCTTTTTGGCAATAATATCCCATGCAATCTCGGCAACCATATTTACCCAATGGCGATCCTCCTCATCGTAATTGGAGGGCTTGTTTACAACCCCAAGAGTTGCCACAACCCTCTCACCTTGCAGGAGAGGAACTACCAGTGTTCGCATGATCAAGGCATGGCAATTCGGTGGTTTTTTTCCATCCTCAATTGCATTGTAATTATTGTTGATCACGGCATCCCTCTTTTCTGTGGCCTCACACCATAACCCGGTTTCATTCAGCGATGGATGTGGTGCGCCAGTTGCAGCCTCTTTACGTAAGCTCTTTTGCATGTTGGTTGACATGACTTGTATCGCAGAGGGAAGGTGGTTGTTGCCGAAAAGGTTACAGAAGCCGATGGCGCTTTCTGTCAACTGTTCAGCTTCGTCAATGGTCGCCAGAAGTAATGCTTCCACTGAATGAGTTGCGGCCATTTCGAACAGGCGGATGCGAAATGCAGAGAGCCTTTCAAGGTGCTTCCGCTGATTGATATCATGGATAATGCAGTAGACAAGAGCTTTGCCATTGATGTCAACTTTATTGGCAAATACCTCTACTTCACGGATGGAACTGTCCGCTCTGAGGTGACGAAAGGTAAAAGAGAGTTGTTGTGATGATACCCATTTTTTCAGGACTTGCGTTACCACTTCCGGAGGGAGCGTATTGATTTCATGGATGCGCATCTGTTTTAGCGCTTCAATCGACCAGCCATAAAAGTCCTCCGCTGCCTGATTGGCATTAACGATATAGCCTGTATCAGGATCCAAAATGAGCTGAATTGCGGAGTGGCTTTCAAAGAGCCTCCTGAATCGCTCCTCGTTTTGCTGTAATGCCTCTTCGCCCTGCTTGCGCTCGGTAATGTCGATGCCCATCCCGATAAGGAAACGGTCGCCATTGATGATGATCCGATTCCCGGTCATGATGAACCAGCGAAATTCCGGCTCTCCGCGAAGAAGTACCCGCCCTTCAACGACCTCTTCGTTGCCAAGAGTGAAGACGTTAAGGATTTTTTCTGAGATGAGCGGTCGATCATCAGGATGAATTGTCTCAATGGCCTCCAAACCAGCCATCTCGCGTTCACTTTTGCCGACAATGGTGTCACGCTGGTAGCTGTTCCATCCAACATATCGACCGTTGGCGTCAAGGATGTAAAAGGTTCCAGGAATAGATTCTATAATGGCTTTACTGATTGCCTGCTCATTTTTCAGTGTCAGCTCACTTAATTTCAGATCGGTCACATCTTGTTTGATGATCAAAAGTTGAGTGACCTCACCGTCCCTGGAGAGAGTGGGATAGATGGTATGGCGCAGAATCCGATTGTTGCGTTCATCCTCCCATGAGAACTCTTTTTTTGAGTGAAACACCTCTTCGGCCTTTTCCCTCCGGTAAGATGAAATTTCAGAAGGAAGCAGAGTGTATACATTGGTGCCAACACACTCTTGCGGGAGTTTCTGAAACCGGGCAGCAAAAGCCTCGTTTGCATCAAGAATCACCCCATCCCGGTTCATGATGAAGACCAGTTCAGGAAAAGAGTCAAACCATTTGGGAGTGGTTTTTTGGCATTGCTCTTCACCCATTTCGCTTTTCGTTTTTCTGTAGGTATTGGATGGTATGCATGAGGGTCAGATCATGATTTTGGGCGTCGGTCACATTTTCAGCACACACGAATCTTGCCGTGAGTCACGATCTGATCTCAACCTACAGGCTCGCTTTGAGCCAATGTGTGAGATAAACAGGCCTCTACGTCGTAGTATAACGATTTCAGCATGTTACTCAACCATTTTTCCCCTCAATAGAACCGTAATTGGCTTTTTTGCAAAGAAAATGATCTTCCGGTTACCCTCTAAAGCTAACTTGCTTTAAGATGACCCATCTCTACGAGGTTTGTTTTTGATAACATTTTCCTCCCCCAGAAGAGCCAGAGTCTGACGGTTTCGACCGGCTTACCCACAATCTCTGAAATCTGGCGGTGTTTCATGCCCGATATTTCGCTCAATAGAACTGAGAGTTTGATATCTGCAGACCACTGCATCAGTGAATCGACAAGCTGAAGATTGCTCCTGCAGGGCGTTTCGACTTTACAGAAATTGGTTTGCTGGCCAAATCTGGCGACATAGCACTCCCTGAACGTTCTCAGCAACTCACTCTCTCCAGTCACGGTATGTGCGGAGAGGTAGGTAGTATAGACAAGCTCCTGAGAGATATCCTCATTCCCTGTCATCCAGTAGGCAAGAGAATAGAGATCATCAACAAGATCAAGAGCTGTTTTTTTTATCCGTTTCATCTCTCCTCCTTTATAATTGGATTATTTTTGTCCTGTTTTAATGTATAAAAAAAATGAGGATTGTCCAGATTTTTTTCATTGAATTGTTTGAAAAAGATGTTTTTTAAAGAAAACACGTGCAGGTACCGTTTTTTGCGGTTCAACCTGACGTTTTGACCGCTTTACCGCAACGAATAGAGAGAAGCAGCATGAAGAGAGAGATAGAATATCTTCTTAATCCAGCATTAAAGAATATTGCGGCATACCGTGTTGAGGGGGGACAGGAGGCCGAGATTAAGCTGAATCAGAACGAAAGCCCTTTTGATGTACCGATGTGGCTCAAGGAGGAGATTATCGGTGAATTTATCAAGGAACCATGGAACCGCTATCCGGATATTCTTCCTTACAAGGGAATGCGTGCCTATGCTGATTTTCTTGGTATTTCGCCCGACTCGGTGATGATGAGCAACGGATCGAATGAGATGCTCTATACCATATTTCTTGCCTGTCTTGGCCCCTGCAGGAAGGTGCTGATTCCTGATCCCTCGTTTTCGCTTTACGAAAAAATAGCGCTGCTCCTGCAGTCGCAGATTGTCACGGTTCCCATGCGTGCGGATCTTGATTTCGATCTGGAGGCGATTCTTCGTGTTGCTCATGACGAGGCTGTTGACTTTATTGTTCTCTCGACACCGAACAATCCTACCGGCAAATCGCTCACTTTTGAAGAGATTCGTTTGATTGCGCACTCTTCTGATGCCATTGTTCTTGTTGATGAGGCTTATATTGAGTTTTCACGGCAACGCTCTGTTCTTGAACTGATCGACGAACTGCCGAATCTTGTTGTGCTTCGCACGATGTCCAAAGCCCTTGCCCTGGCGGGAATCCGTATCGGTTTTGCGATTGCAAATCCATTGCTGATGGCTGAAATCGCCAAGCCGAAAATTCCTTTTGCATCAAGCAGGCTTGCCGAGATAACACTCACAAAAGTGCTGGCGAATTATTCTCTTGTCACCGATGCGGTGTCGTATATTCTTCATGAACGCGAAAAGCTTTATGCCGCACTCCTCTCTCTTGAGGGTATTGAGCCCTTTTTGAGTGACACCAATTTTTTGATTATCAGGGTCAGTGATGCGCGAGCTCTCTTTCAACGTCTCCAGAGCCAGGGTATTCTGGTGAGAAATGTCTCCGGTTACCATCTCATGGAGAACTGTTTGAGATTCAATGTAGGCCTCGTTGATGAAAATAAGCGGCTCATTGAAAAACTTGGCGCACTTTAGTATGCCGCCGTTCAGAAAATTGCCTGGCACAGAGATGAACCGCCTGAGTGCGGAGCACTATTGCGGTTCGACAAAGCACCCTCTTGTTCTGATGCTTCACAATATTCGCAGTATGTGGAATGTTGGTTCAATGTTTCGCACGGCTGATGCAGCAGGGATCGAAAAAATAATTCTTTCCGGCTATACAGCAACTCCGCCGCGAAAAGAGATTGACAAAACGGCACTGGGAGCTCAGGATACGGTTGCGTGGGAGTATCATGCCGATCCGCTGGAGGCTGTTAAACGCATGAAGAACGACGGTGTGAAAATCTGCGGAGTCGAGATTACGGAGGGGAGTCGCCCCTATACGACCCTAAACCACTCTGATTTTCCGATCTGCCTTATTGTCGGTAATGAAATTGACGGTCTTGAAGAGGAGCTTCTTCTGTTATGTGATGAGGTACTTGAAATTCCCCAGTACGGTACAAAACATTCACTGAATGTTGCGGTTGCTGCAGGGATTGTTTTGTTTGAGCTGGTGCATGTTTTTCGAAGAAGTATGTAACTTTTTGTTTTTTGCATTTGTTTTGTTTACTTAAAGGTTAAATGTTTATAACCGCGTTCTTCGATGCTTCATTACAAGACATACGAGTTGGATAACCCACAGGCTCCCTGGGTTGTTTTTGTTCACGGGGCTGGTGGCAGTTCTTCAATATGGTTTTTGCAGATAAAAGAGTTTATCCGTCACTTCAATGTCCTGCTTGTCGATTTGAGGGGACATGGCAAGTCGAAAGGCGTTATTGGCCCCAAGGATAAACATTATTACGATTTTGAGGATGTTACCCGTGATATTCTTGATGTTCTTGACTCCCTGAACATCAAGAAAGCGCACTTTATAGGCATTTCTCTTGGAACTATAATTATCCGCAACCTCAGCGAAATTGCTCCTGAAAGGGTGAGCTCCATGATTATGGGCGGCGCCATCATAAGGCTGAACATTCGAGCCAAAGTTCTTGTTGCCGTTGGAAACATGTTCAAGCGGGTTGTCCCCTACATGTGGCTTTACAGTTTTTTTGCATGGATTATCATGCCGAGTGAGCGGCACAAACGCTCAAGGCTTCTCTTTGTCAATGAAGCCAAGAAGGTTGCCCAGAAAGAGTTCATGCGCTGGTACACCCTTACCTATGAGATCACGCCTCTGCTGAAATATTTTGAAGAGAAGGATACGGCCATTCCTACACTCTATCTCATGGGAGAGGAAGACCACATGTTTCTTCCCGCTGTTCGCTACATCATTACAAAACACACCAATTCATGGCTTGAGGTGATCGAGAATTCCGGTCATGTCTGTAACGTTGACCAGCCAAAGGAGTTCAATGCCCGTGCCATCCTCTTTTTGAAGAAAATATCATCGGTCAATGTGGTTGAAAAATCGTCAGTCCGGCTCGCGGCCTGTTAAATGACAGGCTTGTTGTAGTGGTTCATGGCATGTTCGATGCCGTTGATTGCGAAATCAAGAGCGGCATCCCGGCAGACCGGCAGAATTTTTTCCATTACCGCCCTCTCATTCTCACTGAATTTTCCGAGCACAAACGACGAAAAAGAGCTTAACGGCTGTTCCTCCACTCTGATCCCTATCCGCAGGCGGGCAAACTCTTCGCTGCCGAGCGATTCGATAATGTGTTTAAGCCCGTTCTGCCCGCCAGCAGACCCTTTTGCCCGGAGGCGTATGGAGCCCGAAGGAAGGTTGAGGTCATCGCAAATCACCAGAATATCATTGCGTCCGATTTTGTAAAAATTCATTGCAGCAATGACCGCATGGCCCGAGAGGTTCATATAGGTCATCGGCTTGATGATGATGATCTGCTCCTTGCGGTGGGTGATTTTTGCGCCAAGGTATTTCCCTTTTCCCTTGCCGAATTTTGCTCCGAAAGAGTCTGCCAATGTTTCAGCAGCACAAAAGCCTATGTTGTGCCGTGTGCCCGCGTATTGGGATTCTGGATTCCCGAGACCCACAATAAGTTTCATGGTACGAAGAGTAAATCCGGATGGTAAATCCGGCTTTGAGGCAAAAGAGTACAAAATTGACTGTAAGAATATACAGATAGGAACTGCAAAATCTGTAACAACAGTTTGTTTTGCCTCTTATAACAAAAATAACCTTGAGATAAAAGAGTGCGACAGAGATGCGAAGTTCCTCAAAAGGCATTGAGATTCATGAAAAAAGTTGCAAATTACAGCTTCCTGTTCTTGACAGGCGTTTACTTTGTCATGGTTCTGTTGGTAGCATTTTTTTTCTTGAGTTAAAAAAAACAGTGAAAAAAAAGAACAATGAAAAAACCGTTCAACGTAACATGGCCAGCCAGAGCTGTATCGGTTCTGGGAGCCCTCGGACTCTTGCTGCAGGCACCAAATGCCTATGCCAGCGAAGCTGATTTACTCTTGCCTGATTTACACTCACAGTCCTTTCTTGGCGGAATACCCGGCGACACTCTTCTGATGTGGGGCCTTGTCATCTGCCTTTTCGGGATGATTTTTGGCGCAGTACAGTACATGGGCATCCGGAAACTTCCTGTTCACAGTGCCATGCGCGAGATCAGCGAACTGATCTACGAAACCTGTAAAACCTACCTTGTTACGCAGGGTAAGTTTATTCTTGTCCTCTGGGTTCTTATCGGCGCCATCATTGTTGCCTACTTCGGCTGGCTCCGCCAGATGGAGACCATAAAGGTTGTTTCCATCCTTATTGCAAGTCTTATCGGTATTCTCGGAAGCTACATTGTTGCCTGGTTCGGAATGAGGATCAACACCTTTGCCAACTCAAGGACGGCGTTTGCAAGCCTCGGAGGCAAGCCCTTTCCAACCTATGCCATTCCGCTCCGGGCAGGCATGAGCATCGGTATGCTGCTCATCAGTATCGAGCTTTTTGTCATGCTCTGCATTCTTCTCTTTGTACCTAAAGACTTTGCCGGGCCTTGCTTTATCGGCTTTGCCATCGGTGAGTCTCTCGGTGCATCGGTGCTTCGTATTGCCGGTGGTATCTTTACCAAGATTGCCGACATCGGTTCCGACCTCATGAAGATCGTCTTCAAGATCAAGGAAGATGACGCCCGCAACCCTGGTGTTATTGCCGACTGTGCAGGTGACAACGCCGGTGACTCGGTTGGGCCGACCGCTGACGGTTTTGAAACCTACGGTGTGACCGGTGTAGCCCTGATCTCCTTTATCCTGCTGGCTATCAAGGCTCCTGAAGTACAGGTCATGCTGCTTGTCTGGATCTTTGCCATGCGTCTTGTCATGATTTTCGCCAGTGCAGGTTCCTACTGGGTCAATGCTGCTTATGCCAAAATGAAGTACAGCGATGCTGCCGAGATGAACTTTGAGAAGCCACTTATCACGCTTGTCTGGCTTACCTCGATTGTCTCCATCATCCTTACCTATATCGCATCCTGGTACCTGATCAGCACGCTTGGAGACGGCACCATGTGGTGGAAGCTCGCGTCAATCATCACCTGCGGTACCATTGCCGGTGCACTGATTCCTGAACTGGTCAACCGCTTTACCTCCACGGAGTGTGCACATGTCCGCAACGTTGTTCAGTGCACCAAAGAGGGTGGAGCTGCCCTGAATATTTTAGCCGGTCTTGTTGCCGGTAACTTCAGCGCCTACTGGATGGGCCTTGCCATTGTCGGTCTGATGGCTGGAGCTTATGGTGTCAGTACCCTCGGTCTCAGTGCTATGATGCTTGCACCTTCCGTCTTTGCTTTTGGTCTTGTTGCCTTCGGATTCCTCAGCATGGGCCCGGTAACTATCGCTGTTGACTCATACGGCCCGGTTACCGATAACGCACAGTCAGTCTATGAACTTTCGCTGATCGAAACTATTCCGAACATCAAACAGAACATCCAGAGTGAGTTCGGCTTTGCACCTGACTTTACCAATGCAAAACGCTACCTTGAAGCCAATGATGGCGCAGGCAACACCTTCAAGGCAACCGCCAAACCGGTGCTTATCGGTACCGCTGTTGTGGGATCGACGACCATGATTTTCTCCATCATCATGATCCTTACCAACGGATTGGTCAATAACCTCGAAAAGCTCTCCATCCTGTCGCCTCCGTTCCTGCTCGGTCTCATGATGGGCGGCGCGGTCATCTACTGGTTTACCGGCGCCTCCATCAATGCCGTGACCACCGGTGCCTACTATGCGGTTGAATTCATCAAAAAGAACATGAAGCTCGATTCAGGCGCTGAAAAAGCCTCGATTGAGGACAGCAAGAAGGTTGTGGAAATCTGTACGAAGTTTGCGCAGAAAGGTATGCTTAACATCTTTCTTACCGTCTTCTTCACGACGCTTGCTTTTGCCTGTCTCGATTCATTCTTCTTTATCGGCTACCTGATCTCCATCGCCCTCTTCGGTCTCTACCAGGCAATCTTCATGGCCAATGCCGGCGGTGCCTGGGACAATGCCAAAAAGCTTGTTGAAACCGAGCTCAACGCCAAAGGTACCGAGCTGCACGATGCGTCAATTGTAGGTGATACGGTCGGTGATCCTTTCAAGGACACCTCTTCGGTTGCCCTTAACCCGATCATCAAGTTCACCACACTCTTTGGTCTGCTTGCCGTAGAGCTCGCCATTGGACTTGCTCCGCAGATCGCACTGACAGCCGCAGCAGTTTTCTTTGCCCTGTCGCTGGTCTTTGTACACCGCTCCTTCTTCTCCATGAGAATCAAGGTAGACGAACACTAACCATTATTTTTGTGCCTGGCAGTGTTTGACCGGGCGCAAACGAAAAGGAGCCGCAGCGATGCGGCTTCCTTTCGTTTGTGGGGTCACTCAATCTCGATGCCGTAGCTGTCAAGCAAACCCGTCACCCCCGGTATGGAAAATTTCGCCTTTCTCAGACGGTTTGTTTCAGGGTTTATTGAATAGTTGAAAGCCGAACGGAAATCCGCAGTTTCAAAGTTGGTATGAAAAAAAATGGTCTGCAGCAGGTCAGAACCATCAAATTGTGCTCCACTCAAGTCAGCCTCACTGAAATCAGCCTCCTGCATATCGCAGTTTTGGAACCGCGTGTTTTTGAGCTTTAACCCGGAAAAGAGCGAAAGCTTCAGTATGCAGGAATCAAAATCAAGCTCAAGCATAAATTTCCGGCAATCACTGAACAGCACCCCAAGCAATTTGCAGTTCACAAACTTCACCTCCTGCAGGCTGCTGTTTTTGAGTTTTGCCAGGCTTAAATCACAGCCCTCAAACCGGCAATTCACAAACCTCACACCCGAAAGATCGGCGCTGTTGAAATTGCACTGGATGAAGACGCACTGTTCATAATAGCCCTCTTTTTCAAGAGTTTTGATTCCTCGGATTTCTTCCATGATCATTTTTTGGTTTGCATCAATACCTGAACTCTTTGCATGAAATGAGTTCAGGAGAGAAATTGCATATTCTCTTGATCTGATGTTACCTCTTGTTAATTATCGATATTTTGTGTTCAAATTCATCAAATTTTTTCCGCAATAGCTCTGCGCCTTGCTTTTTTTCATTTGTTGTCAGAAATGAGTAGTTGATGCTGTTTGATACAAATTGTTTGATTTCATCGTATGAGTATCTGTACCGGCTTGCAAGAAGCACATATTCCTCTGTCAGACTGCCTCTCGAAACGCCAGCATCATCAGAAGATATCACAATCGGCACACCAAAATCAGTATAGAGCCTTACCGGATGCGCTTCATTTTTTACACCAAGTATAAAGTCATTACTGGTAAGGTTGATCTCTACCGGAATATTCTGGGACTTCATGCGGCTCAGTGTTTGCAGGGCATTTGTTTCGTAAACAATATCAACACCATGGCCAATCCGGTTGGCTCCGGCAACCAAAACTGCATCCGAAATATGGTATTTCAGCTCTTCCGGCAACACCATTCCTGTCATTAACTCTCCCGCATGCATGGATGTTTTGATATGAGGATATATTTCTTTCAGGTACCTGAACATTTGCATGTGGAGCTTGTAATCAGAAAGAGCAATGGCATCATTCTCCGAACTTACGATGTTGACCCCGACAACCCGTGCGTTTTTATCAGCTTCATAAAAAGCTGCACAGAGGCCAGAGAAGAATTGAGAGGGTGTGGTATTTCTCGACACATAGCTTTGAAAGCGCAACTTGAAATTCTCATCATCAATTCCCCTGGTGCATACATTCACGAGATCACGATACTGGTTGACCTTGCTATAGAACAACGTATCGTTTCTGACGCTGGATATGAAGCCGTCAAGAGTAGCACGAAAAGCCTTGTCCTCTATGTTTATTTCACCGTTTCTGACAATCGAGTCAAAAGCCGTATCGACCTTCTGATAACCGGGAGAAACAAACATCGTTTCGATGTACTGAACATTTTCATTTTCAGCCCGATTTTTCAGAACCTGAATGCCTTCTGCGTAATATTTCTGGTTGCCGTTAAAGATTTTTGAGAAATATGAAAAGGTATTGAAAAACTGTACGTCCGGTGCAAGTGCGTCATGATAATGATTTGCATAATCCTTATCAGACCAGTGACTGAAAAAATCACTGTACATCACCTTGTTACTTCGCAAGTTTTTAACTGAAACGGTGTCTTGTAACTTGCTTGTGTCTTTCGGGGTTATAACGGTAAAATCGGTTTTGTTGATCCAGTACCCTTCCTTATTGATCCAGTCCAGGTAATTCTCTGCATACAGTGACCCGGTAAAGTGTTGATGAATATCTCCTCCTTTCGGCATAAGGGTAAAGAAAAAACGTAATTTTGCGATATCCGGCTTCGCTGTTGCTATCAGTTTGTTATACCATAACTTTGTAGCATGATACGGGCTCATTGCATTCTCTTTTGCATGAACAGTAACCGGATACAGGAAAAGCATTGCAATAAGTATAATAAGGTTTGATCCCTTGCGCATTGCGATGTTGTTTTTTGTGTAGTAAAAGCCCTTTTGATGCTGCTTACAGTAGTATAGAAGTCTTTTTAGTGAATACAAAATTGTCATCATTTTTACCCTATAGGAGAGCATGCAGGCGGAACAAGCGGCAAACAACGACGAAGAGCGGGAGGGATTACTGTTCCATTTTTCGACGAATACACTACATTGCATGCACTTCATCTTCTTCGCCGTTAATCCATTCAATCCAATCAGATAGCTCTTGCCTGGCTGCATGTTTCCTGAAACTCTGAAAAAAAGAGGTTGCTGAGTAGGCGCCGATCGACATGGTTGGTGGGGAAATTTGTATCTTTCAACGAAATGCCGACGGCGGAGTCATTGAGGAGGTGATTGGCATTTATGCAGGAACCAGCATCTCTGGCTTGGCCGCCTCCAGTAACTCAAGGAGCGAATCAGTATTTATTTTCTTTTTTGCCATATCGGTTCTTCTTCAGACTGTTGGAATGAGATCAATCACCGTTATCCCACATATCCTTGTAAAAGTACACATATTCACTTGTAGCGACAGGATCGATTGTGTAATAATGGCGGCAGAGTATTTTGAATAGCAGCAGCATTTTCTCGTCAAAACAAAAATCCAGAATCCCGTCGAGGCAGTGTTCTATCCTGTCAGGGTTGCAGTCATGACTTTTTATTATTGCATTAACATCGAGGGCATAAAGCTTTTCAGCCTCTTGTGCCAGTTGCTGGGTGTATTCAATGAGAGGCCTGATCTTTTCAACCAGATCGGTTATTGCCGGAGTGTCCGAATGATTTTTGTTCATCGATTTGCCATTATATGATCAGCAACAGAAAAAATTAAAGCCAGCAAAAACTATTACAAATATTGTGCCGTCCAAAGCAGGAAAGTGGCTGTGCATGAAACTCAAGCAACGGGAAGGGGAGCGGAGCGGTAGCAATAATCAATCGTTCGAGTTCTGTATTTCCAATATTGCCGGAAGCAACAAGCATAAGCCGTTGAGGAGTATTTCGCAAAAGAAAAGATTGCCCAAAGTCATCATCCTTGGTGACTACTACACGGCCATCTCGGTCGGCAATAAGCATAATTTCAGAATCTGGCGTTCGGTTGCCTTTGGTTCAAAAAGCACCACTCTTCGGCAGAGCAAATCTTTTTAACCTGCATTATTCACAAACCAAAGAGAACTGGAGACTCTTTGGCCACTGCAAACTCCGAAAAGAGATTCGATCATTTGTTACGTATTTCTCAGTCGTTTTAGCAGGTTGTTGTATTCAGCATGCGATCCAATCCAGAACCAGGTGATCTCGTCATCGTCCATTATACCTACAGCTCGATAGTCCATATTAATCCGGGCTGAAAAGATTGGGCGTGTTGAGTGAATGCGCTTGAAATGGAGGCTTGGATAGTACGGATCTTGCTCAAAAAGGGCATAGGCAATCCTCGCCTGTCGTTTGGTTTCTTGAGGCAGGTCGCCGTAGTGCTTCCAGAAGCGTTCATTTGTCAGCGGCTTTATAAGCGACTATGATCAAGGGGAGTCGTTTTGCCTTTTCGTTTTTCTTCCAATGCCTCATCGGCAAGTTTCTCAAGAATGTCTTCCGATTCAGCGAATATTTTTTGCCATTTCGCTTCAGAATGGAGTTCGTCAAGAAGCCATTTTGCCAATGCGTTCTGCTCCACCGCAGGCAGGTTTGCCGCCGTCTTAAATGCCTTATTGAGCAATGTAGTCATGCTGTTTTTCACCTGTCTGTTGCTATTTTTCAGCGTAACGGTTCATAGTGATATGACGTATTAGAATTCTGCCAGAAGAGAATGTGCACAAAGGGCTCATTTATTCTTCGTTTGATGAGACAAAATGCCTTTCTTGCTCTAACATCCGGTAGATCTCCTGTTTTTTCAAAGCGAGCTTTTCAATGCAGCTTACCATCTTCAGATCGTCATTATTGAGGTCGCTTTTTTGTGCATCTGTTCATGTTTCGGAACCGCTCTCTTTTCGCCCGAAAAACTCTTTGGCTGTTGCCGTTCAAAGACGTTATCCATTTTATCCCTTGTTTCCTTTAGCCCATCTCAATTTACGAACACCTCCGGTTCCCTGAATCAAAATCCCTGCCGTTGGGGTTGTTGTAAGAACCTGAAAGTAGGATAAAGCGCACACATTAACGAAAAACATCACCGCGTAGGTACGATTTTCAAGCAAAATCGTACTTTTTTTGCTTTTTAACGTGTACGTATGTATTATAAGGAAAACACGACAAAAAGGAGCAAGCCCCATGTCTAAACCAGTAACTGGAAAAACTCACGTTGGAGAACGCCGTGAACGGCGCCCGAATGGCGATGTTTACCTCTATGAGCGGGTTACGGCCTATAATGAACAGGCCAGAAAGACCTATACAGTCAGCCAGAAGCT
>CAIRXW010000046.1 GCA_903882665.1 uncultured Chlorobiaceae bacterium
AAGCGCCGCATCCTTCTCCTTCACCGTATTGGCAATCAACTGCTCATACTGACCCTTCGCCTTCAAATCATCCTCAGCACGCTTCACCTCATCATCCTTCAGCCTCTTATACTCATCCACATTCACCCCGCTGAACGGCGCTTTCGCTGCCGCCACCGCCGCCGCCACCTGCGCCGCAACAGCCGCATCAAGCTCAGTCTGCGAAAAACTCCTCTCCCCATCATCCGCGCCACCACCCCCGGCAGCATCACCCGCAACCCCCAGCCCCACCGGCACCAGAAGATTCCACAACCAAAAAGGAAACAGTCTCATAATTCAGATCATTTTATTGCAAAAGCCAACAATAAAAAGAACAAAAATAAAACAAAATAAACAAATAAATAACGCAAAAATAAGGTAAAATAGGCAAAAATATAGAATGCGCGCCCTGACTTTGAGGTCAGGCACGTAGGGGCACGCCATGGCGGGCCCTCGGGTTTCTCAAGGGCAGGGGAGTATGATCAGAGAGTGGCAGCTTCAGTACGAGCGTCGCGGTATCGGTACCGGTCAAAAATGGTTAACATACATCTGCATCCCCCTGCCAATCCCCATCAGGTAAACCGCGATAGAGCAACAGGGATAAAAAACACACCGCCAAACCACTGTAAATCAAAGCACTTGTGTATATTAATACTCACTTATCCCTGTCTGAGGTTTCCATACACGAAGTAAAGCTCTATGCAAAGTTAACAGTGACTGGTCAACCATTGCAGGCGGGAGTAGATAAAGGCAGGGTATAAAAAAGAAACGCCCCCAATCAAACATTGCATTCTATTGTAACTACGTGCTGAAAATCCTTGAAATTCAAAATTAATTGCATTCCTATGGATTGGTGGATTGTAAAGCAACTGAGAGCAATGCTCCTTGAAGATTTACGCGAATTTATTCCTGATGGATACTTTGATGGGGAGGTGGAGCAATTCAAATTGAATGATGGAATAGAGAATTCAAAACACTTTTCTAGTGAACTTGCGTGGGGTTATTTGGCCGGTACACTTGGGAAAAAGTTGTTTTTTGACACGACTACTTGTATGTCAGCAAGGCAGGTTTCTGCTTGTGAAGTTTTGATGAATTTGGGTATGCTGGCTGGAGCGGAAGCGGCTCATGGGGCTACCGAGCAACTGTCGAAGAAGGCTAAAAAACTTGGGATTTCTGACCGTAATGCTGGTAATGTAGCAGAGCAACTTCAAAATGATGCTATTCCAACATTGTCGGACAATGTTGAAGGCGCACTCGAACAATATGTAAAATACCTGCAACCAAATGAAGCAAAGCCGTTTCTGTCTCTTTTAAGTGCGAGGCCTGCTATCGCAATCACAGATATTCTTGCTGACGATGAGCACCCAAACATACGTATTCTGCTTGATCGAATGACGCGGTCGTTATATGCTTGTGATTACTCAGCCGTTCTTCATTCCAGTGCATCTATTTTTGAAACATTAGCTAAAGACATCGTTGGTCTTGATAGCATCAAAAATCAGACTTTGTCCGCCTTTTTTGACCGCTACCGAAAAGACTCAAGTCTTCCGAATGAAATCCTTGACTATATCTTTTCGATCTATAAACGAAGAAATAATGAGCCATTGGCTGGTCATGGCAGTACCAATACTCCGAGTATAATTCAATCAGAAGCGGTTATACTTGCAGAGTTAACCATTGCATTAGTAAAAATAGAGCGCCAATTACATAACCTATGAAACTCACCGACAACGAAAAGCGGGAAATCATCAGCTACCTTGAGGCTGAAAAACCGCTCCCCGATAAATACCGTTTTCTTCTTTTTGACGACAAGCGCGAAGTTGAGCTGATCTGGAACGGCAAAACCAGTGAGGTGAGCACCATTGTCCTGCCCTTTCAGGTCATCGAGCAGGTTGACGAACCACGGGCAGAAAAGCCGGAGGATACTACCTCCCAATTTGGACTCTTCGATTTCAGGGGAAGGCAGAAAGCAGGATGGACAAATAAGCTCATCTGGGGCGACAACAAGCTCATTCTCTCGTCACTGAAAAACGGCCCGATCCGTGAGGAGATAGAGAAGCAGGGAGGCATCAAGCTCATCTACATTGACCCACCGTTTGACGTTGGTGCTGACTTTTCAATGGATATCGAAATTGGTGACGACACCTTCACCAAAAGGCCGGGCGTGCTCGAAGAGTTGGCTTATCGTGATACATGGGGGAAAGGGGCTGACAGTTTTATTGCCATGATCTATGAACGGCTGGTGCTGATGCGGGATTTGCTGGCTGATGACGGGAGTATTTATGTGCATTGCGATTGGAAAACCAGTGGATACATACATATCGTAATGGATGAGGTGTTTGGCAAAAGCAATTTTAGAAACGAAGTCATTTGGCACTATCCTGGTCGCGAAATGCACATTGGTACAAAGTTTAACTGCAAACATGATACGGTATTTTTTTTCACAAAATCCGATCAAGCTATTCTACGAATGCAGAATGTTGCTATTCCCTATGATAAAGAGGAAAGGCTTAAAGGGCTGAGACGAAAAGTTCATACTGATGAAAATGGTAAGGAGTGGGTCTGGGAGACAAGGGGGCAATCCTCAGGTCAAGAACCTTACAAGAGATATGTTGAAGAAATCATTTCTCAAGGAAAAGCACTGAACGATGTTTGGTCTGATCTCCAATTTCTTAGAGGCAATCATCCAGAGCGAGCTGACTTCCCAACACAAAAACCAGAAGCCCTTCTCGAGCGCATCATCAAAGCCTCATCCAACGAAGGCGATCTTGTTGCTGACTTTTTCTGCGGTTCCGGCACAACGCTTTCCGTTGCTGAAAAGCTTGGCAGAAAGTGGATTGGCTCCGACCTCGGCAAGTATGCTATCCATACCACCCGCAAACGACTGATTGGAGTGCAGCGGCAACTGAAAACCGATGGCAAGGACTACCGCGCCTTTGAAATCCTCAACCTTGGCAAATACGAACGGGCGCACTACATCGGGGTGAATGTCAACCTGCGTGAAGAGGAGCGGCAGAAGCAACTGGCGCAGAAAGAGCGCGATTTTATTGCCCTCATCCTGCGGGCATACCGGGCAGAGGCAATTGAAAACTTCCGCTGCTTTCAGGGCAAAAAAGCCGGTCGTCTGGTCGCTGTCGGGCCGGTCAACCTGCCGGTTACGAGGCTCTTTGCTGAAGAGATCATTCTTGAATGCCGCGAAAAGCGCATCTCCCGTGTCGATATTCTTGCCTTTGAGTTTGAAATGGGGCTCTTCCCCAACATTCAGGAAGAGGCCAAATCAAAGGGCATCGATCTTGTCCTGAAATACATCCCCCGTGAGGTCTTCGACAAACGCGCTATCGAAAAGAACCAGGTGGTCTTTCATGATGTCTCTTTCATCGAAGTGAAGCCGCTGGTCAAGAAGGGAACAGTTGCCGTTGAGCTGACCGACTTTTCGGTTTTTTATTCGCAGGACACTGTTGGTAATGCTGCGGCTTCGATCGGTAACGGCAAAAACTCCATCGTGGTTGAGCAGGGCCAAATCATCAAGGTATTCAAAGACAACGACGGCATTGTCACCCGTGAAGTGCTCACCAAAAGCTGGACTGACTGGATCGACTACTGGAGCGTCGATTTCGACTTTGAGAACAAGCGGGAAATTGTGCGCGTGAAAGATGAGGCCTCCGGTGAAATTGAAGAGATCTGGACCGGTGACTTCATCTTTGAAAACGAGTGGCAAAGCTTTCGCACAAAAAAGGATCGGAAACTTGAGCTGGTTACCCCCTACTACGAATGCAAACCGGGCAGGTACAAAATAGCCGTAAAGGTGGTCGATATCTTCGGTAACGACACCATGAAGATCATTGAAGTAACCGTGGGGGGCAAATAAATGGCTATTCATCCACAGTTCCCCTCCTCGCCCTACGAGCCGCTGAAACCCGAACATCGCTGGTTTCCGGCTGACGAAGCCCTCCGTGATTCGAGTTACGAAAAGCTCATTCCGCCGCTGGTGCATAAAATCCGCAGTGAAGTCAAGGCGTGGCGCGATAATGAGTACGAAGGCGCGACGGACACCAGTAAGGCGCTGCTTGCATGGTGGTTCGAAACCGAGCATATCATCCCGAAAGCCGATGGAATCCTTGAACCGTTCAGGTACTACTTCGCCCAGCGAGAAGCGGTGGAAACCATTATCTACCTCTACGAAGTCGCCCAGGTAAAAGACAAATACGATCTCATCCGCTACGACGCTTCCGGGGCGGTCTCCACCGGAATGTTCGATGAAGAGTGGCTTCGCCTCATTATCAAGATGGCGACCGGCAGCGGCAAGACCAAGGTGATGAGCCTCATCATCGCCTGGTGCTTTTTCCATAAGCAGTATGAGCCGGACTCTCTGCTTTCCACCAACTTTCTGGTCATTGCCCCCAACATTATTGTGCTCGACCGGCTGCGTGCCGATTTTGACGGCCTGAAAATCTTTTTCAACGACCCCATCCTGCCCGATAACGGCTACGAAGGGCAGAACTGGCAGGACGATTTTCAGCTTACCCTGCACATTCAGGACAACGTCTCCATTGTCCGGAAAACCGGCAACTTCTTTCTGACCAATATTCACCGCATCTATGCTGGTAATGAAGTTGAGCCCGGCTTTGACGACGACAACCTCGAAGACTATTTCCTCGGCACGAGGCCCGTCGGCAAAACCAACGACTCAAAGGTTGACCTTGGCATGATTGTCCGTGAAATTGACGAGCTGGTAGTCATCAACGACGAAGCCCACCACGTGCACGACAGCCGCCTCGCATGGTTCAAATCCATTCAGGATATTCACAACCGCCTCAAGCAGAAAGACCACTTTCTCTCGCTCCAGATCGATGTAACCGCAACCCCGAAGCACACCAACGGCAGCATCTTTGTCCAGACCGTCAGCGACTACCCGCTGGTGGAAGCCATTACCCAGAACGTGGTAAAGCATCCGGTGCTCCCCGACAGCGCCAGCCGGGCAAAGCTCTCCGAACGAACCAGCTCAAAGTTTACCGAGCGCTATGCCGACTATATTGCCCTCGGCGTTGAAGAGTGGCGCAAAGCCTACGTCGAGTACGAAAAACTTGGCAAAAAAACCGTGCTCTTCATCATGACCGACGACACCAAAAACGGTGACGACGTCGGCCTCTACCTGAAAAACAGCTATCCCGAATTCTCCGACGCCGGTGCAGTTCTGGTCATCCACACCAACAAGAACGGCGAAATCTCTGAATCCGACGCAAAAAAGAGCAAGGAAGAACTCGATATCTTACGCAAAGCCGCCAATGAGATCGACAGTTGGGAAAGCCCCGTCAAAGTCATTGTCTCCGTCCTGATGCTCAAGGAAGGGTGGGACGTCCGCAACGTCACCGCCATTGTTGGCCTGCGTGCCTACGCCGCCAAAAGCAACATTCTCCCTGAACAAACCCTCGGCAGGGGACTGCGTCGCATATTCCCCGGAAGCGACAGCACAGAATACCTCAGCATCGTCGGCACCGATGCCTTCATGGACTTTGTCGAATCCATCCAGAACGAAGGCGTCACCCTTGAACGCAAACCGATGGGCGAAGGGACAGGGCCGAAAGCCCCCATCATCATTGAGATTGACGACGAAAATAAAAAGAAAGACCTCGACAAACTCGATATCGAAATACCCGTTCTCACGCCGCGCATCTATCGCGAATACAAAAACCTTGACGAACTGAACCCTGCACTCTTCGGCAACGCCAAAGTACCCTACACACTCTTTCTCGAAGAAGAGCAGCGGGCAATCGTCTTCAGGGATATCGCCACACACGAAATCAAACACACCACCTATCTCGACAGCGTCTCCGTCACCGATTACTGCAGCGTTATCGGCTACTTTGCACGAGAGATCCAGGGCGACCTTCGGCTCATCAGCGGCTACGATGTTCTCTACGGCAAAGTCAAAGAATTTATCAGCCGTTACCTTTTCAACCAACCGGTAGAGATCGAAAACCTCAACACCCTGCGCAACCTCTCCGAGGTAGAAGCTACCAGAACAATTATCGAAACCTTCAAACAAAAGATCAACCAGCTCACCATCCGCGACAAAGGTAGCGCCGAAATCCGGGACTACATTAAACTCCGCCAGACCCGCCCCTTTGTCGTCAAAGAGCAGGGCTACCTCATACCGCAACGCAGCATCTTCAACAAAATCATCGGCGACAGCCACCTCGAACTCCGATTTGCCGCATTCCTTGAGCAATGCCCGGACGTCATAACCTACGCCAAAAACTACCTTGCCGTCCACTTCAGCCTCGACTACATCAAAGCCGACGGTAACATCTCCAACTACTACCCCGACTTCATCGTCAAAACCAGCCCAAACCAACTCTGGATCATCGAAACGAAAGGCCTCGAAGACCTCGATGTTCCCCTCAAAATGGAACGCCTCAAACAATGGTGCCACGACATCAACACCGCCCAGCAAAACCACCACTTCGATTACGTATTTGTCGATGAATCAGATTTCGAGAGTTACAAGCCGGATTCATTTTCCGGGTTGGTGACAATGTTCAGGAAATATAAATTAATATGAATGATGGATACCTAGATTGAATTGATTTGCAAGAAAAGTAACCTATAATGGTTGATGATACAATAGCCATCTTAAATTCTTCTTTCCAAAATGAATACGAAAATTTTGCATATCCACAGAGATTTAGATGAATTCAGTAAAGATATTGATAATTCGCAACTTTTAAGCTTTCTCGAATCTTTTGAAAGTATAGTTATTGAAATAGCTAAAAAAACAATTTTAAATATCTTTTCAAGCGATAAAGAAGATATATTTTTTGAAATAAATAATACAATTTATTCTATCAATATTTCAGGCGATATTATAGATACGCATAATTTGATAATTGCTTTAATTGATACGCAGAATATACATGGGGCGAAAGACAAAACACAAGGTTATTTTCAAAAAGATAATATAGGAAAATATAAATCTTTTACTATCGTTATTTCTGATGGGATTTTGTATAAGAAAAGCCGGATTGTTGAAGCAATAAAAGAGCTGTATGTGATAAGCTATGCGTGGCTTGATGATTTTCTTCGGCGCAAGATTTCTTGTCTTGAAAACGATCTTTCAAATGAGTTGTATAGATGTATTCAAAGGACATTTAATGCAAGTAACCAAAAGGATTTGATTGATAAATTATGGTTGGCTGTTGTTGATCCTAAGCAAAACTTGGGATATCATATAGTTGGTGGTGAAAAGACAGATAAAGCATTTGACGTTTTTGTGAAAAATAATAAAACTGTTTACAGCTCTGGAGAACTGTTGATAAATTTCTACACAACAAGTATAGGGTTTGAGAAAATGTTCTCAAAGACAGCAATAGAAGAAAAAAAACCGATAGAATTTTTTTTGAACAAAGCAATTTATAAACAAGAGGAAAATGCTTTTTTTGCTGCTGAAAAAACACTTTTCAAATCGGATAGTCTTACGTTATACCCTATTGTAAGTGAAGGCAAATACTTCTTGTTGGCAGGCTTTGAGTCTTTATACAAAGAACATATTGAATCAATTTTATCTGAAAGCAGAAAAGACTTGTCTGAGATTTTTCAAAAAAAATGGTCGTTGTTAAATGGTATTACTGAAAGTATTCAAAAAATGTACAAAACATCAAATATGCCAACAGTTATTGGGAAGTTTATCGGTGGGTTTACAGGAGGTCTATTAGACTCATTAAAATGATAAGTTGTAATTTCTATTAATTAACTTGATATCAAGAGTGTGGATACTTTTGAATTACATCAACGATGATCGTGTCGCAAGTAAGGATATGTGAAATAGGTTATCATCATACATTTAATTACCTGTCATGGGAAACATTAGAATATTCGTTTCTCCTCTCATTCTTCAGGATTATTTTAAATTTAATATTTCTATAGGGGGTAGATTCAACACTTAGGTTTTCGTAATGTTGTTTTGACGTTTTAAGAAATATAATAGTAAGTGCTCCTGACAGTTACTCATATAATAAAAATATAGATATGTATATTAATGAGCATGGCATTAGATATACTAAAAGTCCATCAGGTTTTTATGTAAAAAATGGAAATGCTTTAGATTGGAGTCTGATGCATGAAGAAACACGTTTTAAAGCGGCGTTTCATTTGTTAATGGATAAGATTCCGGAAAAATATTTTGGTGATATTGATACATACATAGCCCATAATGGGCAATCACCAATAGAATTATTAAGTGGTGGGTTATCTCCTGAGTTTGGTGGATCGAAGACTGATTTTGAGATATTTATTTCCAAAATTCCATGCGATAAATCTGAAAAATATTTCAAGACGTTATATGTTGAAGATATAAGAGATAAACTTAATTTTCTTTTTAATAAGATTATGGATATTAAGTATCTCTTGATTCTGTTTTATATATATTTTGGAGAGATTCCAGAAAAAGTTCCAAAATGGATAAGAAAGAATGATATTTTTTTTGTGACTGGCCCAGAATATGATTTGCCATTTACAATATTAGAATCTATTTTTCAGAAAATGCATTCTGTTTTAGATTTATGTGTTAAAATGGTTGGCTGTCTTGATTTTGAGCCAACTGACTATTGTAAATATTATAAAATCAAAGTTGATGGATTGTTGTGGGATCAAAGAAAGAAATTTTCTAAAAAATATGATTTTTCGCCAATTGAAAATTATGAATATATCAAAATCTTGGAGTCGTTAAGGAATGAATTTACTCATAATGGTTCATGGGAGGCTTGCAGAAGAGTGTATGTTGAGGTTGATAATGGAAAGATTTCTCGTCATTGGATTTATCTTAACGATCATGAGAATGGTACCCCTTGTAGATATGTTAATAGAACAAGATTTTATTCGAAAAGTAATGAAGTTCATATCAATGTAATTCTTCCTTCTATGGTTCAGACGTTTATGTTGTCTTTGTGTAAGTTTTTGGAGGGAATAAGCTTGTGCTACGTCGCTCATGAAAAGATGCATATTGTTTTTTCGATTATTTTACTATAAAGTCGCATATAGATATATGAATCTCAAAATAAAGCTGAATGTTAAAGTCTATTGAATATTGCCATGAATAAAACATTTAACTTATACTGTGACGAAAGTACCCATCTTCAGAATGATGGTATGCCGTACATGATGATTGCCTATATCAGCTCTCCATATAATGAAATAAAACAGCATAAAGAATACTTTAAGTTTTTGAAAATTAAGCACAAGTTTAAAGGTGAAACAAAGTGGTCAAGTGTTTCTGCGGGTCAATACCTTTATTATGCTGATCTGATAGACTATTTCTTTTCAACGGATTTATGCTTTCGTTCAATAATCGTTGATAAATCTCAAATCAATGAAAGTCAACCGGGATTTTCCTATGACGAGTTTTATTTTAAGATGTATTATCAGCTTATACATCACAAGGTAAGCCTAGCTTATCATTATAATATTTATCTTGATATCAAAGATACAAGAAGTCATAAAAAGCTTGCTACATTAAAAGAGATTTTAAAACTGAACACCTCAATAAAAAGTTTTCAGTTCATCAGATCGCATGAAAGCTCTTTTATGCAGCTCACTGATCTCATCATGGGGGCCATTAATTACAAACTTAGAGGATATAACAAGGTGATAGCAAAAAACAGGATTATTGAAAAGATTGAGCAGCATTCAAAAGTACCAATAACACAATCCACACCAAAAAATGCTGATAAATTCAACCTGTTTTTTATTGACCTTAAATAGGTATTGATTATGCCTCTTAATTTGCTTAAAAAATATCCTCTGCTTTTAGAATTGGCTCATTTAAACGAAAAAGAGCGGACGGACTCTTTGACGCGCATCTTTAAGCGTGACATTGAGGATAATGCCGGTTTTGCATTTAGAAAAAAACAAATAAGACCGATTAAAAAAGATGGTCAAACTCCAATGTGGGTTCTTTTTCATCATCTGACAACCAGATGTGACAAAGACGAAAAGGGTAATGATACAAAAGCAAGATCCTTTGAGATGGCAAGATCGCAAAGGTTACACTGGATCAGGCATCATACGGAAGAAACAGGGCCTGTTGGTGTAGAGATATTCAGTTATGAAGACCGAATTGGCAGGAAAGATGTCATAAGAACATATATCTACGACACGGAACAGGATTATGTGATAATCCTGGAGCCTCAACGAAGTGAGCTAGATTACTATCTGATAACAGCTTATCACCTGAATGAACCGGGAGGGAAAAAGCAGATTCAAAAAAAGAAAAAGGGAAAGTTGGCAGAAGTCTATTAAAACCGCAAGGCTCGGTGCACATCTTGATGCATCGAGCCTCGAAACTCCTTCCTCCTATCGTGGTAGGATGAGCAATTGAAAGGTAAACAAACAAAAGTTGAATTACAATAAGTTTGTAATGAAATTATACCATTTTCATCCACCAGAGGCGCTGCTCTCCGCTTCGCTCCGTTTGCGCAGCCTGCCGAGCGCGCAGGCCAACTGACGCAGCCTCCACCGCCCGCCACTCTCCAACCCGACCATCCCGCCCAGCCCGATCACCCGCAAATGCAGTGCCGAGTACCGCCCTGCACTTGCTCACCTCAAGCCGACCAGCAGTGCAACAAACAAACCGCTCAACAGCGCCCGCCCGTCGCTTCATTCGCTTCACTTCGTTACACTTTCATTTCGCTCAGTCGGAAAGCGCTGTTCAGCGGAAAAGAACCCTCATAGGCGCCGCACTCCGCTTCGCTCCGTTTGCGCAGCCCGGCCAAGCGCGCAGGCCAACTGACGCTGGCCCGCACTGCCCTCATCCCCGCAGCGCCCGGCCCCAAAACCCACCCAACACCGCACTGCAAGCCTTCCTCCACCTCCACGGGAAGAACTCGCTTCATTCCGCCCGCCGTTCCGCTTCGCTCCACCGCAGCTCCATGAAACGACCCGCTCCGGCTCCAGAAGGTGCAGAGCGCTGTATCGGAAATCCGACAGTACCATGACAAAAAGCAAAGCGCCCTGATCGGAGTACCGACAAGGCGCATAAAAACATTTCAGCGCGACTACTGTCCCGCATAAAATAATACACCACCAACACTTCCAGCAGTCAAAACTCTTCTGTACATTGATTTCGCAGGTCTTCATTAAAAGAGGTTGTCATCAGCGATTTATGCCGATCCGAATAAACAGCAGAAATAAAATTGATTAAATGATATAACTGTTTACCATTTCTTAAATTAACAGTGTTTTGAATCGTGAGCGTGTTGTCTCTTATAAGGGTGACAATTCAAAAATCCGCAGATTAGGCGGATCAGTCTAATTACTGTTATATGAAGAATTCAAGGACAACAGATGATCTTCTCTATATCACCCAATTTGGATAGGGTAAGTAAGATTATTGAAAGCACTTTTGTTGGGCTGAATATCTGGGAACGCCAACACATTGAAGAATGGGTTAGGACTAATCCAGAAATGCTTGGGGAAGACTTGCTTGTAGTGAGTGTAGAATTTGACCGCTTCTCAAATAGCAGTGACAGGCTAGATGTCTTGGCTCTGGATAGATCGGGTAACTTGGTTGTAATCGAACTAAAACGCGATTCTGCTGCGGGTTATGCTGATTTACAGGCAATTCGTTATGCAGCAATGGTCTCTTCAATGACGGTTGAAGTATTAATTCCTTACTACGTTGCATATCGAAAAAAATATTATGAAGAAAGTCTGTCAGATAGCGAGGCAAAAGACCAGATTATAGAGTTTGTAGAGTCTGATTCATTCGCTGAACTATCAAACAAGCCACGTATCATCTTGTGTTCTGAAGGCTTTTCTCAAGAGATCACCGCAACAGTTCTTTGGCTACGAGAGTCTGATATCGATATTAGTTGCGTAAAGATTACTCCATACAAAATTGATGATAAACTTGTCATTGTTCCAAAGGTTGTTATTCCATTAGAGGAAGCAAAACAATACTTAATTCGATATTAAACGAAAAGAAGAGGTGAAAGAACAGTCTGAGCGTAAGTATCGGCCTAAGACAATGAAAATTTTGATCGAGAACAATCTCGTGAAGGAAGGAGACAATATTTTTTTGAAAAATGCTCTTCCGTCTTACGCTCTATTCGAAGACGGCAACCCCACCTTTCAAGCTACTATAACCGGAAAGTTGGGGCAGAGCAATGCCGTTAGGTGGAACAAAGACGGAGAAGAGTATTCAGTATCAGCTTTGGCTGGGAAGATATTCAAGGTTCTTCATCCAGAGCATCAAGACCCAGGTGGAGTGAATGGAAATTGGCATTGGGTTAATAGTGATGGCAAGCCATTATGGGAAGTTGCTGAAGAATATCTATCCCAAAACATATAACCAAGCCATTCTGCGGATAGCGCACAGCTCCAGCTAATGGCAGCGTTAAACTGCAAACAAAGCTATGTCCAAATAGATAAAGTTATTAAATAGCTTAAAAATTCGAAATATCACAGCCCGCACTGCCCTCATTCCCCGCCAACTCCGGCACCAAAACCCACCCAACACCGCACTGCAAGCCTTCTTCCACCTCCACGGGAAGAACTCGCTTCATTCCGCCGCCGCTCCGCGAGTACGCTCCACGCCGCTCCATGAAACGACCCGCTTCGGCTCCAGAAGGAGCAGAGCGCCGTATTACAAATCCGGCAGCATCATGACAAAAAGCAAAGCGCCCTGATCGGAATACCGACAAGGCGCCCAAAAACCCATCTGCGCGCCTTCGGCTTGCCAGCAGAAGTGGGGAAGCCAGCCAGACAAGCTCTCGCATAAAACACTACACAATGAATACTTTCAGTAGTTGAAACTATTACATATATTGTACTTTTTTCTATTCTGTGGTATAATGTTGCACTCAGTATTTTTTTTTACCGATCAGCATAAGACACAGAAATAAAATCGATTAAATGGGATAACTCTTTACCAAGTATGATATTCGCGGTTCAATCTAATTATTGTTGTGAATCCTGAGAACAGAATTACAATGAAGAGCATATGAAGGATACGAAGCCGGAAGCCGTATACGACAAAGCAGTATCTGAATCGAGGGGCTCAATGACGACATCTTTCATCCGTCATTGGCGTGCCGTTGTTTTCTTCCTCGCGACGCTGATTCTTTACGTCGTTTACTCGGCCAAGCCTATACCAGTGGATGATCATCTCTCCCAACTCATACTCCATTCTGCCGCTACATTGTGCGTTGTAGCCTTCGTTCACTTGCTGGATAGGATGTGGTTAGCCAAGGACATCTTGCACGATGTGCAGGGCACAAAGGACGAATTGAGTAAGAAGATCGGCCTAATCGTTGAAGCATCTGCGTCATTGCAGGCAATGAATGAAAGCGGAATCATCCGCATCTACCCGTCGCGTAGCATGGCCGCCAACGACATGAGTAAGGACATGCTTGCACCGGGTGTGACAAGCATTATGCTCGCTGGCGTTTCCTTAAATGACTTTGTCGTTAGCGGACGAAGAGAGTCTCCGCTGCGAAGTGCGTGGCAGGAGATTGAAGCTCGGATCAAAGGTGATTATCCCAATAGCGACCATACACACGTTGAGATCAGACTTTTAATCGTCGATCCCGAGTGCTTGGGCGCTCAACTGCGGGCCAGAGCAGAAACGCAAGGACACAATACAGAGCCGGAGAGGCTCTCCGCCGACGTAAATGAAGTGGCAAAAGCCCTTCTTGCGCTCAAGCGAGAGGCTGATAAGAACCACCAGAAATGTCGAATTACCCTCGATTGCAGGCTTTACCGAACAGCTCCAACGCTCTTTGTTCTGAGAACGGATTTCGCATGTTACGTTGAACCCTATCACTTCTGGCACTCCCGCGATGATCGTACACCCATTCCAATCCTGAAGTATCGTAGAGTACATGAGGCATCCGAGACAATCTACGACGTACACAGCGAGATGAAGCACCATTTCGAATGGATATGGCAGAAAGCATCAATCTCTTTAGAGGAATTTGTTGACCAAGGCATTATTGGTACTGACAAAGGAATTAGGCAGCTTGGGACAGTCAACGTGTTCACAGACAGTCAAGTCGCATGGACGCGAATCCTGTGGCTATTGACCCACGCCCAGCGAACGGTTGATATTCAAGGTATTTCGCTTCATTCGTTTTTCGGAGTTGAGGGACTGGCTGATATTGTGTGGAAACTAGTCGAGGATGGTAAGGTTGATGTTCGCGTGTTGGTGTTGAGCCGCGATTGTGATCAGGCCCTATATCGGGCCTACAGGGAAAACAGGCTGCACCGACCTGAGGTGTCGTTCGAGAAGTATAAGACAACAGGCCTCCATCAGAACTCCCAACTCTACAAACAGACGACAGAGACAATCGAGGCCATCCAGACAAAAGTGAAGGCAATCTCTACACTCAAATCAGGCAATGATCAGGGCGCTTGGCGTTGCAGACTGGAACTGCGCGAGTACGATTCGGCAGCAGCCTGCTTCATGTTGCGCATCGACGATGCTGTGCTGGTTGAGCAGTACCACTATGGCAAAGTCAGGCGAGGTGTCCCAACCATTCTTGGGAAGGATATGCCTCTGTGTGAGTATACAGTCTCAGAACAGGACTTGTACCCGAGCATTCCCCATAGAACTCCTTATAACCTTCTGGTAGACCACTTTAATTTTGTCTGGGAACATGCTCTAGTCCCCAATGTTGATACGACCTCATCGGTCGGAGAACAACAAGCACCTGGTGCGTAAACACTTCCGCGCGTCGCACAGCCGTGAAGTTAGGCAAGAAATGAAGGCGCAGGTCCGGCAGGTCCGCACTGCCCGCCCGAAGCCTGTCGACCTCACTTCGATTCGGCCATCCGCAAATGTAGCGCCGGGTACAGCCTAGTACTTGCTCCCCTCAAGCTGACCAGCAGAGTCACAAACAATAGCTATGGCTTCTTAGTGTGTCCATTTTATTGTTGCAAGTTCATAGCTTCACTGCTCGCTCAATAGCCAACCGAATGAAGCGTTGATACGGAATACCAACGCGCTTTGCATTAATGCGCACAGCATCCAGCAACTCTTCAGGCAGACGGAGACTGATTGACGTATCCTTGCGTTTCAATTCAAAACGCATCGGAACCATACCAGTAAAATCATACTCACTCAGGTCGGCACTCTCAACGAAGGCTTCAGCTTCGGCGTCACTCTTAAAATCAGGGAATTTCTTTTTCATGAGCTTTTATCTCCTTTTGGTGCATATATCGCGCACTAACCGGCCTGATCAGCAACGCTCCGCCATTGTTCCTCAACGTGAAAACGATAAACAAAGGACTTTTTTTCATTGTCCGTCCTACACACGGAATCTCTGTTCTTTGATCGAATGGAGAACGTCCGGTGCCACTAACGGCTCCTCTGAAAACAGACTTTCGAATTCAGCAATCGAGACACCATGCTTTTGACATTTAGCGCAATTACCGCTGTCCCAGTCGAATCCATCAAATTCCATACGTTTTTCTTTATAAATATGTATATCGTTTTGCATATGCAAATGCAACTCTTAATTCATCGCGCTTCTCTGCATATCAGTCTCGTCCAAAACGGGCAATCCAATCAAATGCTCCTGCTTGTAAAAAGCGACTCAATCAAGAATTACCTCGCCAATCTGGCGGTTTCCTGATTGAGCGAGCAGCAATTGGGCGGCAAGCAGGCGGCAGCAAGCGTGGATAATCCGTTTGCGTGAATAAAAAACGAGAACCAAGGAAATCACATCATGGCAGCATCAGGCAAAAGCAGCATTTTAACGGCAACCCTCATTCTCTTTGTTTCTCTTGCACTTGGGTGTGCTTTTCCAGTAGTAGCAGCGAAAAGCGGCGAGTGGGATCGGTTGAATAAGGAATCGACCGCACTCTATGAGCAGGGTGATCTTGAAAAAGCTGAAGCTGTCATCCAGCAGGCGCTTGCCTTTGCTGAAAAAACCTATGGGGCAGAGGATCCTCATGTTGCCACCAGCCTCAACAATCTTGCCACAATCCTGATGGACCAGCAGCGCTTCGATGAAGCAGAATCGCTCTTTCGCAGAGCGCTGGCAATTCAGCAGCAAGCACTTGGCGCCGATCATCCTGCTACCAAAGAGACGCAGTCAAATCTTGAGCAGCTTCAGGCGGCGAAGCGGGAGCGTGCGGGGAGGTTAGCAACAAGTTGTGGTTTTGGTGAGAAAAGGTAGAAAGCGTTTTTTCGGGCTGTAACGTAGTAGGGATGGCGATAGGTGTATAAAAAAAGGCCAGTTACGCAATAACTATTGACAAAATAATGTGTATTAACGCAAAAGTACACCGGAATCGGGTTCGCCGAGTTCCGGTGTGGCTCCAAGATATGGCAGTTCATTTATATTACAAACCAATTTTTGCCTGCTTCGCGGCAGTGCGACTAACAGCTTTTCCAAGTTCTTTGAAAAGATCTGGAACAGCAGTTACAAGATCAGCCATAGCCTGATGAGATGCTCTAAGCAAGAGCAAGTCAAGTTCGTTTTCAAGAATAGCATAGTTCTTGCGAATTGTCTTCGCTATGCGATGCCGCTGGTCACGAAGGTTCTCCAACTGTTGTTTTCGATGCTTACGAGCGACGTCACTTTCACCCCTCTCATCATCGTTCCATGCTTGGTAAATCTTCTCAAAGCATTCAAATTCGTTCCATATCGCTTTTCTCAGAAAGCTCCCATCAGGAATAGCCGTTGCTGCGTTGACCAATTTTGATAGTGCCTTCTTAACTTCGTCACATTGCTTTTCTTCAAGACCGTTCTTTTCGAATGAGACAAGATCATCGAGCAAATTCGGCATGAGATCAGACCGTAAGCAGTTCAACTCCCAAATCAATGTACCTCGTTCATTAATTTCTTTTTTTCGTTCCATAATGTCCATAATGTTGTAACCCTCCTTAATTTAAATTGATAATATTGCTACTGAGTGCATAACCCTATTTATGCAGCGAAAAAAAAGCGGTATTAACGGCCTGTAAAATCCCGGGATTTACGATTTATAACAATAAAAATTACACATTTTCTGTTGTTATTAAAATATTGTTGTAGCCTTGCAGTATCGCATAAGGCAGTCTTGCCCCGCCTGACAGTAGCTAGTGCTCATGTCCCGCAGCATGGCCCGCTTGCTCGCTCCCCGCCCCGCGCAGCAGCACATCAGCGCACGCATTTTCCCGCTGCGGATTGGCGTCGCAGTCGCGCCTATCACCAACTGGGTTTCGTCCGAGGTTATAAGTAAAGGAGACGAGCGCGTCGAACTGGTGCTGCTCCTGCGGGACTAAAACCATTTCGTTCACGGCTTTTTCATATTTCACGCAGTCTGCGAGGAGTAGCGCTTCGGCTTTTTCTTTTGTGATAGCGCCCAGTGTCTTCACATCATTCCCTGTGTGGCCGTATCCGATCGTGAGCTTGTCTGCCGGGCCGAGGTATGGATTGAGCACCGAACGGGTTTTGGCGCAATCCCCGGAAATGGTCGCAGGCGGTATAGACCATATCGGTAACGTCACCAATATGATACAAAGCCCCGGCACTTCCACTGGTCGTGTCCAACCACCGAAACCTGCCGTATTTTTGCGTATACTGCGATATTATCAACTTAAACGAGGGGGAGAATGAAGATCAAGGTTTTGCTTATCGTGCTGCTGATGGCGATGGTGGCAGGCGTTTCTGAGGGGGCGGGGAAGAAGGTTTCTGGAAATAACGAGCTTATCAGCAAAGCCAAATCTGCAGTTATTTATCTGCTTAAAGATCCGCAATCAGCGCAGTTCAGAAACGTTCACGTTGGAACTGATAATCCCGCTTTAGTGCGGGGCGAGGTGAACTCAAAAAACAGTTACGGTGGTTATTCGGGGTTTGAACGGTTTCTTGTTGACAAGGATAGGAAAGTATTTTTGCAAACAGAAGAAGAGCGAAAATGGGATGAGTGGGTTGTTGCTTGGACGCGTGCAGGAAGGCTCCTCGGAAAAAATGAGGCCGTATCTGATAAGGATAAAGGAGAGCATGCCGCAGAAATGAAGTTCATGTTCGAGGATGGTTGGTAACGAAGCCACACCACCCTACCACGCACCCCCGGCTCATCACCGGGGGTTTTTGCGTTCTTACCTCTCCATGATCTTATTGACCAGCTCCTCAGTCATGCGTCCGATAGCTTCGTAGCGCCCATCACCGCCACCGCCTTGCACATCCTTCAGCATCATCTCGCCTTCGCCGGTTAACAACCAGTGCAGGTTCACGCCTAAATGTTCAACTTTTCCGAACAAAATTTCATAGTTCGGCTGGGTTCCCCCATTTTTCCAAGCTGAATAAGTTGTTGGTTTTATACCAAGAATAGAACCTAACTCGGATCTTCTTCTCTCCATCCTGATTCTGTAGTATTTTCAGGCTTTTTTTCTTTTAGGGAAAGCCGCGGAGACGCCTGGTGGTGGTTCGTGAGTCTGTGGCCGCGCAACGAAGAATCGGAGGTGGACCAGGCAAGGTATAGCAATTGCCCTGGTTTGCGCGTCGAGGCTTCTGCGGTGCGGCGAGCTTGGCGGTTTTTGCACAAACCAGAACTGGCAAATCTCTCTTTCTGCGCACTTCGCTTGCTCGCAGCCTGAAGCGCGGTTGCTGGGCATGGCAGGCGGTCAGCTTCGCTCCGGCAGGCTACGCTTGCTGCCGTGGGAGTACTGCATTGCAAATGGCAAGTTGTCGCAATCCGCTATGTGTGCAATAAGATTATTGAAGTGATATCGTCAGGGTAGTTCGCTGCAACAGGCGGGGAAGGGCAGGCGGACAGCGGTGCTCCGGCAGGCTGCGCTTGCTGTCGACTCTCGCCCGTGGGGGTACTGCATTGTAAGTGGCAAGTTGTCGCAATCCGCTATGCGTGCAATAAGATTATTGAAGTGATATCGTCAGGGTAGTTCGCTGCAACAGGCGGGGCAGGGCAGGCGGGCAGCGGCGCTACGCAGGCTCCGCTTGCTGCCGTCTGCCGCCCGTGGTGGACCTAATAATATAGCTACAGGCTCAGTTGCTGGTGCCTCTCATCGCAACGGAGGTCGATCGCTATTTTGAAAGCTGCGGTTTCAACGCTGTCCACCCAGGAACCAGCTCCGGCATAACTTCCGCCGCTTGCAGGCACGGCAGCACAAAAAAAAGCCCAGCGTTCTCTGCCCGTTTTCGTGCCGGTGCTGCAGAGCGGGGGAGCGTTGGCTATGCTGTGGCATGGTGCTCATCACTGCAGGATCGAAAGCGGACTACAGCCTTCGACCTGGACCAGCTTACCCCAAGGAACCACGCCCCCCAGCGCCCTTGAGTACAAGAGCGCCCCATCCCGCGAAAGCGGAGTACCGCCTTCGCTCCCCCCAGCCCCGCAAGTACCGCCAGCATGGCGCACTTGACTACAAGAGCGCCACCAGAAAACAAGCTTGCGCCCTATGCCTCCAGCGCCCGTCACCTCCGCTCTGCGCCATTGGCGCCAGAGACGCAGCCAGGAAAGCGCCAATGACACTGCCGCTCCGGCACGACTCGCTTCCAGCCCGGTACCGCGCAAACAAAGAGAAAGATCATGGCCGCTGCAAAGCTTTTTTGAAAGCTCCGGCTACGCAAAAACCGCACGAAGCCTCCGCTATCAAAAAATCCCTGCTCCGGCTCACAGCATGGCGTTCATGAGCTGGTGCGCACCGTCACTCTTGCCCTGCATTGTTACCCAATGCCCGCGCACCAGTTCGCTTCGCCTCATCAACGCACTGTTTTTTCTGCCCGGCCTTCGGCTTGCTGAGCCGAGCCCAAACCCTGACAGCGCTGCATAGCAAGAGCAAAGTCCAATGGCCAGCGCTGCAACATGGCCGCAACAATGGCGGAAGGGTGCAATCACGGTGAGCTGTCCCTATACCGGTAACTCAGTGCTGCTCTGCCCGCTCAGTCACGCTTTTTGCCCCGCCATCCACAGCAGTCTGACGGTTCCTGCCAGCAAAAAGCGCGCCTTCGCTCTTCCGAACCCCAGCCCCTCCGCCCGCTGTTTCCCGTAGCTCCTTTACCCATCATCCTGCCCGCACGCATCCATCCTGCACCCGCACAAAAAGCTCAATCAACGCTCTTACTCCCTCACTCTTGTATGTTACCCTGGCTTTTTCTTCAGGGATAAACGCGCCGACGTCCGACACTATCCCGGAAGGTTGCAGCCGCGGCTGCAGCATTCGCAGTGGACCGGAAACGGTAAGGTAATCGCCCTGCATGGCGCCCGGATCGCTAATCATCCGGCTGCACTCCCGGTTGTTGCGCCATGCAAGAACGGCGAACAGCTTTTTCTGCCGCGCCTTCGGCTTGCCAGGTGCTGCCGATTGGACGTGGCAGGCCGGTTCAAGCCAAGTTCACTTCAGGCTCCGCCAGGCAGCCGACTGCCGCCCTTCATGGACCAGCATCAGGCTGGTGTGGACAGTGCAACGGAGGTCGATCGCCATTTTGAAAGATACGGTTTCAGCGCTGTCCACCCCGGAACCCGCTCCAGTATAACCTCCGCCGGTTTCCGGCCCTGCAGCACAAAAAAAAGAGCAGCGGTGACAGTCCATCTTCGTGCCAGTGCTGCACAGCGGGGGGAGCGTTGGCTATGCTGTGGCATGGCGCTTATCACGGCAGGATCGAAAGCGGAGTACCGCCTTCGCCCTGAAGCAGCTCACCCCGAGAACCACGGCCCCCGGCCCACTTGGGTACAAGAGCGCCCCATCCCGCGAAAGCGGACTACCGCCTTCGCTCCCCGCCAGCCCCGCAGTTACCGACAGCATGGCGCCCTTGAGTACAAGAGCGCCAACAGAAAGCAAGCTTGCGCCCTGTGCCTCCAGCGCCCGTCACCTCCGCTCTGCGCCATTGTCGCCATTGACGCAGCCAGGGAAGCGCCAATGACACTGCCGCTCCGGCACGGCACGCTTCCAGCCCGGTACCGCGCAAACGAAGAGAAAGATCATGGCCTCCGCAAAGCTTTTTTGAAAGCTCCGGCTACGCAAAAACCGCACGAAGCCTCCGCTCTCAAAAAAATCCCTGCTCCGGCTCACAGGCAAGCAGCAAGCTGAGTACAGCATGCCGCATGAAAATCCATACATGCGCGCTTCGCTTGCTGGCGTCAGAACAGCAACATAGGGCGGCTGGTGCCATTGGCCGGTCGGGGCCGGCCAGCTTTACATAACACACATTATACACCCGGCGCAGGGGGTGATATCAGGATGCAAAAAGCGAGGTCAGCAGCCCGCGCCTACACGGAGTACCGTGTTGTATAATGTGGCGTTATGTAAAGTCAATTTTTGGCGGGCCACCTTACCTTTGGCGTCTCCTCCATCCAGCCCGAAACGGGGCAGGGCAGTCGGACAGCCACGCTCCGGCAGGCTCCGCGTGCTGCCGACTGCCGCCCCTGGCACTCCAGTATTCCCAAAGCCCTATCCCGAAGATCTTGCCAAGCCCGATAACCGCACCAGCTTGCGTTCGCTCCGGGCTGTCACGCTTTTTGCAAGCAAAAAGGGCGAGCCGCGCCAGCCCTCCGCTCCTTGCAAGCAGGAGCTCAGAGGTAAACCCATCTCACGTAATGGCGGCAAATCGCCCTGCCGGAGTACCGGCAAGACGAATATTCAGATAGTCGCCCGGCTTCGCCGTGCTCCAGCCTCAAACAAACCCCCATGCAAGAAACGCTCTGCTCTCCAGAACAACCACCATCGGTCATCCTCAGAACAAACCGGGGCAGGGCAGTCGAACAGCTACGCTCCGCAGGCTCCACTCGCTGCCGACTGCCGCCCCTCGCAGTCAACCATTCACAAAAAAAGTATCTCATTCTCGCACGGCTAAAAGCGGAAGAGCTTTTGCGCCGTGCAAGAATGAAGAGATTCGGAAAAGACAAAATCACTCAAAAAAAACTCATCCCGAACACCCAGCCAAGCCCTGGTATCCGCGCCCTCTTGCTCCAGCTCCCCGGCTGTCACGCTTTTTGCAAAAAAGACTGCAAAAAGCACGCGCGCCAGCCCTGCGCTTCCACAAGAAGGCGCTCAGAGGTAAACCGAAGCTCACGTAATAGCGGCAAATCGCCCTGCCGGTGTACCGGCAAGGCGAATATTCAGACAGTCGCCCGGCGCCTCCGCGAAAAGGTAGGGCCCCCTCTATACCGCTCCGGCGCCGGGCTCCATGCAGCAAGCTGCAACCTGCCGGCGGTTTTGTCACGCTGCTTGCTGGGGAAAACAGCAAGCAGCCCGCGCCAAAGCCTTGCCACCCTCAATCACAGCGACAAACCGCTACGCGGACAAAAACCATCCCCCGTGGGACGGGCTGAAGATATGCCAGTTTGCCTTTTTGCACAAGGGCCGTTCGCTTCCGCGGAGTACCTTGTGCAGCTCACTTCCTCCCTTGCACAAAAAGTTTGCCTGGGCATAGGGAAGCCCTTGT
>CAIRXW010000047.1 GCA_903882665.1 uncultured Chlorobiaceae bacterium
CGGCGGCGGCAGCATGGGCGCGCTGAACTTCACCGCCCTGGTCACGGTGACCGACAAAGACCATGACGGCGTCACGCTCGACAGCCTTGGCGGCGGCAGCACCCTCTTCAGTGTTGCGATCCAGAACGACGTGCCGATAGCGAATCAGGATTACAATCTTCCTCCTACAGATGAAGAAAATCAGCCGTGGTGGACGGTAGTTGAGGGCGGAAATGGAGACAACAGTTCACCTGATTTTTTGAATACAAATCCTTTGTATAAAGTAACAGGGAATGTGTTGACAAACGATCTGGTTGGTACAGATGAAAACATGAGTCTGATTTCATTCGTCTATACCAATGAGAGCGGTAATCAGGAAACAGGAACAGTTGGTCAGTGGGCAAATACCCAATACGGCGCGCTCAAGGTTATGAATACTGGTGATTTTCAGTATATATCTGATCCATACAGTACTCATCCGTCAAGCAATTATTTGATTGAGAATGTAACCTATACCGTTCGAGATGCTGATAACGATCTTGCAACCGCAGATTTTAAAATAAAGGTTACCGATACCGAATCATCCATCGAAACACCGCTTTCAGTTTCTCTTGATGAGAAATATCTTCCAGAAGGGAGTGCGCCAGATTCAGCAGAAACATCAAAATCCAAGCCAATAGTAATTACTCAGGGAAAAGATCCCAAAGAGCTCTTTTTCAATTACAAGGTTATCGGGGAGGTACTAAGCATTGCTGGTAAACAAATCACAACAAATTCTGAAGAGCTGAATTCTCCTCTCTTTAGTGCGTTAACGTCCAAAAACAGGAAACTGACCTATACGTTAAGTGGTGACAAGAGAACTCTGACGGCTTTCACAACCGTTGGAAACGAAACAGTGTTTACCGTTGAGATTGTAGGAAATCAAGACTTTGGCGGCACTCCGTCATACAAGTTCACGCTTTATCAGCCTCTTGATCATATTCCTGATCTGCCAGGCTACCCGGGTACAGAGATACGTCCAAACCAGATCGATCTTATGTTTGATCTGGCAATCTGGGACAAAAATGAGCAGCTTGATTTGAAGCCCGTTCAGATTACGATAACCATTATTGATGATGATCCGTTGTCTACATCAAAGGTTATGACTGTTGTGGAGGATAGTTTAACTGCGGCCAATACCATTACCACGAGCGCTGACGCAACACCGTCCAACACAACGGTTCCTGCAAAAGGAGCGCAAGATGGGCCGCAACATGGTTCGGCAGTCGTAAACCCGAATGGTACTATTACCTATACTCCTGATGGAAATTACAGTGGGCAGGATTCATTTATCTATACAAATGTCGATGAGAGTGGGACTCGTGTTTCAGTGACGGTGAATGTCACGATTAATCCGATATCCGACCTGCCAACCGTACAGTCGAACTATACCATTGTTACACCGGAAGATCAGCCGGTTTCGCTTGGCCTTTTGTATGACCCGACAGGATCGCATCCAGGATTATTGCATGTAACCGACAATACGGATCAGACAGCTCCTGCTGTTGATACTTTTGATAATCCTGAGCGGCTTGGCGCAATAACCCTGAGCGACATTCCTGCTGGCGCGAAGATTTTAATGGCTGATGGCACGCCTCTTTTTGGTGATACACCTGCATCATTTACCATTCTGCTGGTTCAGGCTGATGGCGTTACACCGATAATTGGCACTGATGGCAAGCCGCTCTTTGTCAACGGTACGACTGCTGATAAACAGTTGACCATTTCGGATTATGAAGGGCTGCAGATTCTCCCGCCGCCGGATAATGCGGCCAACTTCACCGTGAAGATGAGCGTTACCGAGTATGAGGTCAATAATGCTGGAGCAGTAATCAATGCTCCGGACACCTTGGGCAAAACTTCGCATACCGCAGTAACGGTTGATGTCAGCGCCGTAACTGACCGCGTTGATCTGCAATGGAACACGGTGCCGGAATTCCCCGATCATTTCGGAGCAATACCTTATCCCCTGAATGAGATAAAGGATACCGTGCAGGACGGAACGCTCTATAAGTGGATCAATGAGGATGAAACCTTCCGTCTCGACACCATCCTCGGCTATAATGCCAATGATCCTGCCGACTTTGGTGGCCTGAACGGAAATGATGCCGACGGCAGCGAGCATCGCTGGATTGTCATCGGAGACCCCGCTGGAACACTGTTGCCCGCAGGCTCCACCGTGTGGGTTGACGGTGTCGTAAAAAGCCCGGAAGCGGATCGTACCTATAAAATAGATATGGTATCGAGTTTCAATAATCTGCCGAAGATTGAAATTAAACCACCGGCGGATTTCAGCGGCAATATTGAAAATATCCCCATAACGCTGCTGGCAAAGGATACCGATACCGACACAGTGGTAACAACCCTTACCAAAACCGACAGTGTTACACTCTCGTTGTATGTGAATCCGGTAGCAAACGATATTGTGGCTCCGGACGTTTCAACACCGGAAGACACTGCGGTGAAGTTTATGGAAAAGATGGCCGTTTCCGACGCCCTGAATGGCGGCCTTACCAGCGGTGGTGTTGAGCTCATTACAGCAATAACAATTCTTGCCCTGACCCCTGGGTGCGTAATACGGGATAGTTTAAATACTATTGTCTTTACCGGTGATGGTACGACTTCCTATACCATACCGTCAGGCGATGTCTCGGGCGGGGCATTTACAAACTATACGGTTCAGCCTCCGGCGCAAAGCAGTCTTGATATGACAGTGACAGTTCGGGTAACAACAACAGATACCGCAACGGTAAATGGTGTTGACGTTACCGATACCAAAACCGCAGAACACGACATCATGGTTACCGTTACACCGGTCGCAGAGGTGATCGGCATGGACAACGACATGAATGGAGTTTCGGACAATCTGTTTCCTGTAAATCATCTGCTCTATGAAACGATCTACCCCGACTCTGACGGAAACAGTGTTGCCGATCTGCAGATGAACGGGAGTTTTATATTTTCTACGCCGGTCAATGAAGATACACCTATCACCTTCAACGAAAGCTCTGGCCTCTATGTGGATCAAAATGGAGCTCCTGTTACAGGCTCACCCCAGATCTTTGATTTTCAAACGGCATGGTATAATGCCGATGGTTTTTCAATATTACCTGAAGGTTCTGAAAAAACCTGGGCGGTGCTCACACCGAAGAGTTCAACTAATCAACTGCTACTCGGTTCAACCTTTACCTATAACGACGGATCACTGAAAACCATTCTCTACAATGGAACAGCGGAGATCGAGTCAAAATATCTTTCTACCGTCACCTTCCAGCCCCCACCATACTTTGCTGAATCGAAAATAAAAGTGGTTGTCCAGGCAAAAACGGTCGATTATGACCAGGATAATCCTGCCATAACCGACACAAAAATTACCGGTGAGGTGGTGCTGACCTTTGACTATAATCCAGTGGCAAATCAGGCGACCCTTGCCGTAACCTCTCCTGCCTCAGTCAATGAGGATAGCGTTAAACAACTCTTTATTCGCCCGACTTCTCCCGATACGGATGGATCGGAGAGATTTACTGTAACAATTACGGGTATTCCTGCCGGTTCGGAAATGATATACGATGGAAGCACCATCTATGCAAAAACCGATGTCAGCGGCACAGTAATTATCCCGCTGTTTGATACCTCAAAAGTGCTGACCATACAGCCGCCTCTGAACAGCAATGTGGATTTTAATCTGCATGTTACTGCCCATACAGTTGAACAGCTCAATTTAGAACAGGGGCCGGTAAGCCAGACTCTCGATATCGCGCTCAATATCAAGGGATTTGCCGATCCCGTTACGCTGGGAACCACAACTCCGGGATTTGCCGAGAGTCGTCTCGACAGCAATGTTGACACGATAGCCATGAGCAGCGTTATTACATCAGCGACGCTCTTTGACAATGACGGTTCTGAAATACTCTCCGTCTATTTTACAGGCCTCCCTGATGGTTTTGCGATAGACGGACCACATGTTGCTTTTCTTGGTGGTACCGGCACTGCCCGCCGTTGGCTCCTTACCCCTGGTGACTTTGCCAACACAACCATGAGCGTTCCGAAAAATTTCAGCGGCACCATCAACTTTCAGGGTGTTCCCGTAACAACGGAAAATGATGGTAACTCCCTGACCGGTTCAACCTTGCCCCTGAGCATCACGGTTTCGCCTTCACCCGAAGCCACCATTGTGAGCTCGACCACGTTGAGTGAGGATCAACTGGCAAGGGTTAACTTTGATCTTCAGCAACACAACGGTGACAGCAATGAAAGCCTTCAATCGCTCTGGATAAAGGCGGCCGATGTTGATGGCAAGGATTTTACCCTCTATTATGACAGTGACGGTATCGGAGGCAGCGCACCAAAAACCTTTGCTGCGGCAGGGTTCGTGGCCGATGGAGGGTATTACAAACTCACTGCGACCGAGTCTCAGCACATCTACGTCCAGAATCTGCACGATAAAAGTGGCACCTATTCCTTTGAAGTACAGTATGAAATTACCGATCCAACCAGTGATGGAACAACGGTACCGATTATTGCTCCTGGTGGAGCTCTCACAGGCTTCAGTGCAAATAGTGCAACACAGCAAACAACTCAAAGCTATACCCTGCAGGTCAATGCCGTAACCGATCCGATCAGCGGCTTAATTGAAATCGTTACCGCTTTTGACCGAACAGCTCCACCTGATACCGATATAAAAAACGGAAACGAGATCACCATCTATGGCGGGACAACCCTTACCATACCGGTCAGGGTTACCCAGGTTGATGATCCTGCTGAAAACCCCGGCGGCCAGGATCTCGATGGCAGTGAACTCCTGAAACGCTTTTTTCTTGACGGGGTGCCGGACGGGATCACTGTTGTGGGAGGAACCTATATCGGCGACTCCATTACGACTCCCAATACCGCTCGCTGGCTCTTTGATATTCCTGACACTCCGTTTACAACAAGTGATGGCGGCTCACTCATGCAGAATATCACCCTGAATATTGATGGAACTGTGGCGCAGCTTGCGGCTCTCGGCACACAAACCATTACCATTACAGCAGAAAGCCAGGATACCGGATCGGCAATAGTCAGAAGTGCGGCTGTTTCGGTGATTCTGACATTTGATACTCTCTTTAATGAAAGCGGAGCGCAGCTTGGTACCCCGGCTCATATTGACGCATGGGCGCTCAATCCCTCGTTTGCAGCCGAAGAGGATCATGCGTCAAAGCTTGCTGAGCTGACGTCGGCAACAATCAGTGGAAGTGGAAACTTCAGTATTACCCTGAAAAACGTTCCTGACGGAACCGTCGTTACCGGTATGACATACATGGAGTTACCTGGCGGCGAAAAACTCTATACGTCATCAAGTACGGGCAATAATGCGGAACTCCAGAACCTGCTCGACAGCATTACGCTGCAACCACCGGCCAACTGGAACGAGAATAATCATAACAACCTGTTTGCATTCGATCTTACCCTCACCACCTACGCATCCGGCGGTCAGCAGGAGGCTTCGTCGTTTGTCGCACAGCCTGAAGTACTGCCGGTAACCGACCCGACCACCATCAACATTATCGCTCCACCAGTCGACGAGGATCACAGCGAAACCTTTACCATTTCATTCAGCAACCCGGCAGACGACATTTATGCCAACCTGGTTGATGGAACGCTCTACCTCAAGGTTGATGAAAGCACCATGGTACCGACTTCGGGAGGCATATTGAGCTACAACGGTTCACCGATAACAGCGGAAACGGTTTCAGGGGTTTCCGGTGTTCCTGATGGCTCCTATTATCGCATCACCGGAGTTGACAACAGCTCAACCCTGACCTTTCTCTATACCCCTAAAAGCAATGCCTCCGGCAGTGTCGGGGTGATGGCCTACATCAGAAACCACGAGAGCAATGCCGATAGTGCGGACATAGTAACCAGCAGCAAGTCAGCAACCGTCACCATTAATCCGGTCATTGACGGCTACCAGGTTACCTCCACCATTACAGCCATTGGAGATGAAGATACCAAAATTCCTCTTGTACTCTCCGGTGCAGGCCTGATTGACAGTGATGGATCGGAATCGGTTAAAAGCATACTGCTGGAAGACGTACACAATGATTATCTGGTCTATGCCGGTGCCGATGCAGCCTCAGCCGTGCTGGCACTGAATGCCGGACGGGATATCCTGACAGGGCACAATACCTGGACGCTCGGCTCTTCGGTTCCGGCCTACATTGCCATTCTGGCGCCTAAAAATGTCAGCGCTACGATAACCGATATTGCGCTTACCGTTTTTACCGCTGAAAATGGTCTGACAACCCTTCGCAAGGACTCATTCCTTTTTGATCTTGTGGTAAAACCGGTTGCCGATGGCATCACCATCAACCCGACACACTCCTTCGGCACAGAGGGGCAGAAGGTACCAATCAATCTGAATGCCTCAATGGCTGATTTTGACGGATCGGAAACCGCTACCTTTACCTTGCAGGGACTTGGCCAGTATGCCTCCTTCTATGGCGCATCAGGCTCCCTGTTACCTGCGGTGAGCTATAACAGCGGCAACGATACCTACACCCTTTCAAGCCTGACGGTTGATGACACCAATAACCTTTCGGTAATACAGTCGGCAAGGAACATTGCCGGGGTAACGGTAACGGCCTATACGCTCGATAACGGCTCTGCTGTGCCATCCGCAACGGTTTCAGGTTCGTTTTCACTGAATATTGCAGCAATCACTCCAACGTCCGGTAATGACATCCTGCTCTACGACCGGGAAGCTGATCTTGCCGGTACCCGCAGTTATAACGCTCTCGCAGGTGAAGATACTCTGGTGCTTCGGCTGGGTGAGAGTATTGATTTTGCTGCGGATCGATCCAGTCAGTCAATTTCCAATATCGAAACCATTGATCTGACCGTAAGTGGTAATCACTCCCTCCAGAACATCACTTATCAGGATGTGCTTGCCCTGACCGATTTGCGCCATGAGCTCTACATTCTCGGAGACAGTGGTGATACACTCCATCTTGACGACTTAAACGGCTGGAACGCTCCCGTTGTCAGCGGAAGCTACAACCTCTACACCAATACTACTGATCCAACGGTTAAACTCTATGTTGACCCGACAATCACCCAGAGTTAACACCGGGATAAATTCAGGGAAGGCATTTCGGCACACCCTCTCTCCAATCGCAAAACATGGAGAGAGGGTGGAACGAGTTTTGTTTTATCATTTGCCTGTGAAGACGTATCTTGCTGTCATAAAATCAATACCTTGAACATATCAAGCAGAAGAATCATGCCTACTTCCCTGAAAGGCTACGCTAATCAAATCGGCAACAGGAGCAGAGCGGCCATTGCAGGAGGAGAGGCTGGATGAAAAGCAAAAAAGAGGCGATTGGCCTTGAGGGCTCCATCTGGTTTCAAAAAGCGGAAAACAGGTTTCTTGGCGCTGACCGTATTGCCTTGCTCGAAAAAATCGATGAGCTCGGCTCCATCAGCAGTGCAGCCAAAGCTGAAGGTATCAGCTATAAAACAGCATGGCATCTGGTCAACATGATGAACAACCTCTCCGAAAAACCTCTGGTAGAGCGCATGACAGGAGGAAAAGGGGGCGGTGGCACTCTCCTGACCAGAGAGGGAAAAAAAATTATTGAGCAGTTCCGGGTTGTTCAGGAGGAGCACCGGAAGTTTCTCCAGAATCTTGAGGGGCGTCTTGGGGATGCCCGTCACCTTTATCAATTTCTTAAAAGAATATCCATGAAAATCAGTGCACGTAACGTTTTTTCAGGTACGGTAGAAAAAGTGACCAGAGGAGCCGTCAACGCAGAGGTTATCCTTCTGCTCAAAGGCGAAACCCGCATTACCTCGATCATCACCATTGGGGCCGTTGATAACCTCGGCCTGAAAGAGGGGATGAATGCCTATGCCATCATTAAATCAAGCTCCATCATTATCGCCCAGGAGTTGCACGATGCAAAACTGAGTGCACGCAACATCCTGCCGGGCAAGATCAGCAAGCTTATCGAGGGGCCGGTCAGCACGGAAGTTGATCTGGAAATTGGTGAAGGTAACGTTATTTCAGCCATCATCACTCACGGTAGTTCTGAAAAGCTGTCACTGAAAGAGGGTGACACTGCCTGTGCGGTGTTTAAGGCATCAAGCGTTATCATCGGGGTAAGCTGAATTAAAAAAATCGACTTTTTTTTTGGAAAATTCCTGAAAAATGGTTAACAATCGTTAATAAATAAATTAACAAGTGGTGACCTATGAAATCAATGACTTCGATAACCCTTATGATGTGCTGCTGCTGCTGTTGCCATAAGCTGCACTATTCTGGCAAAAGGATATCGGAAAAGAGATTGTAACTCACTCATGGTTTCATGAAGTACATATAGTCTTTCAAGCCGGTTCTGAATGTCAGAACCGGCTTTTTTTATTTTTACCCTATCATCAACTATAACAAAAAGATAACGCGCCATCATGTCATCGACAGAAACATCTTCATCATCACCCACATGCCTTGGCATACCCTTGCCGATTGTCTCACTGAACCGCGTGGTACTGCTCACGGGCATCACCGCAGCCATTGTGTTCCAGCAACCGCTGCTCACCACTGTGCTGTTTTTTATCATTCTTTCAGCGGTTGTCTTCGGGCCAAAAGGAAGTCTCATTTTCTTTGTCGGGTCACGCTTGTTTGCCCGCCAAAACCTGAATGCCAAAACTGAAGACCCGAAACTCATGCGGTTCAATAACTCCATTGCTGCCATTCTGCTTGGCGGCGCACAGATCGCGTTCCTGCTGGGAGCACCTCTGGCAGGCTGGATTTTTTCGGGCTTTGTGGCCATTGCCGCCGCAATAGCGCTTGCAGGGTTCTGCTTCGGCTGCTTCCTCTTTTACCAATTCAATTTGCAGCGGTTCAAGTTTTTCGGCCAGCAACAAAATTAACGTATCGTACGGAGTGCGGGCACGGCATGCCGTGCCCCAACAGTGTACCAACCAATCAACCAACCAAACAGAGGAGAGAATCCCGATGAGTTCAGAACACTACCGCTTTGAAACACTTGCCCTTCATGCAGGTCAGCCTGTCGATGCAACACAGTCGCGTGGAGTACCGGTCTACCGTACCAGCTCCTACCTCTTCAAGAGCACGGAACATGCCGCAAACCTTTTTGCCCTGAAGGAGCTTGGCAATATCTACACAAGGCTGATGAACCCGACTACCGACGTTCTCGAACAGCGGATCACACAACTTGAGGGTGGAGCGGCATCCGTTGCCGTTGCATCAGGCACTGCGGCAATTTTCAATACCATCATCACGCTGGCCGAAGCGGGAGATAACATCGTTGCGGCAAACAATCTCTATGGAGGCACCTACACCCAGTTCGATGCCATCCTCCCGAAACTCGGCATTACCGTTACCTTCGTCGATCCGAAAGATCCAGCCAATTTTGAGCATGCGATCACCCCGAAAACAAGGGCGCTCTTCATTGAAACTATCGGCAACCCGGTGCTTGACTATACCGATGTCAAGGCCATTGCAGAGGTAGCTCACCGCAACGGACTGCCGCTCATTGTCGATGCAACGTTCACCACTCCCTACCTGCTCAAAACCATTGATCTCGGGGCAGATATCGTGATCAATTCGCTCACCAAGTGGCTTGGCGGTCATGGTGCGGGCATCGGCGGCATCATTACCGATGCGGGCCGTTTTAACTGGAAAGGCGGGCGCCATCCGCTCTTTACCGAACCCGACAGCAACTATCATGGACTGCGCTGGGCCATCGACCTCCCGGAACCCCTTGCACCAATCGCCTTCGCTCTTCGCGTACGCACCGTGCCGCTCAGAAACCTCGGAGCATGCATTTCGCCCGACAACTCGTGGATATTCATTCAGGGACTCGAAACTCTGCCTGTACGGATGGCCCGTCATTCGGAAAATGCCCTCATAATTGCCCAGCATCTTGCACAACATCCGGAAGTGACATGGGTGCGTTATCCCGGCCTGAAAAATGACCCATCATATCCCGCTGCCTCAAGAGATTTGAAAAACGGATTTGGCGGTATGGTCGTTTTCGGCGTGAAAGGCGGCTATGATGCGGCCGTGAAAATCATCGACACCATCAAGCTCTTCTCGCACCTTGCCAATGTCGGCGATGCGAAAAGCCTTATCCTCCATCCGGCAAGCACCTCGCACAGCCAGTTGACCGAAGAGCAGAAACTCCAGAGCGGCCTCTCACCCGATCTGATCCGCCTCTCCATCGGCCTTGAACATCCCGATGACCTGATTGAGGCTCTCGATGAGGCGCTTCAGACGGAAGAGACGCACAAAACCGGCTGGCTTTCGAAGCTCATTAAGAAGTAATACCCTTTCTATTTTTTAACAATAAAACCATGGTGAACAAGCATCTCACAGTAAAGATTACAGAAGGCCTGAATTTCAGAGCTCTTGTAAAAATCCTGAGAATTTCCAGGGAACAGCAATGCTCCATGATTTTTCAGAAGAGCAACGGAGAAAAAGCCAATGCTAAATCTCTGCTTGAGATGCTCTCACTTTGCTCCATTGTCGGCACAACACTTCAGGTGACGATCGATGGCCATAACGCGCACAATACACTGATGATGATTGAAGAAGTTTTTGAAAACGGAGCAGGTATTTAAATGACCGATAGCAAACGAAATATCTCTGTTGTACTTGCTGATACACAGTTTTTGACCAACGAGGCGCTGCATGCAATGTTGACACCGCTCTGCCGGTCGTTCTCTATGGTATCGACCAAGGCTGGCTTGCAGCAGCATCTGCAGAAAGAGGGTATTTCACTCATCATCACCGATCATACCCTGTTCGATTTCGATTCAATCAGTGAACTCGGTGATTTGAGAAAAAATCATCCCGAGACAGGGATCGTGGTCTTGACAAATTCAATAACGCACTTAAAAATAAAGGAGTTAAATGATATCGGCATCAAAAATATTGTTCTGAAAACCGATGACCGCGAAGATATTTTTCAGGCCATTGAGGCTGCGTTGAAAGGGAAAAAATATTATTCAGGCGATGTGCTTGATATTCTCCTGAAAAAGGAAGGGCCTCTTGAAGATGCGACTATCCTGACCACTTCAGAAATCGATATAGTCCGTCTGATTTCCAGTGGCCTTTCAACAAAAGAAATTGCGGTAAAAAAGCATATCAGTTTTCACACCGTCATGACACACCGGAAAAATATTTTCCGTAAACTTGGAGTTTCGAGCAGCCCTGAACTGGTCATGTATGCTATAAAAGCCGGATTGATCGACAATATCGAATACCATATCTGACATACCTTGTTTATGGTAGAGAAGATCCCCCTTTAACGGGATTTCCATTGAACGGCTTATTTATAATATTAAAGTTATTTTTAAACACTAAAAACAGGTAACAGCCATGGGACGCATCGCAAAAAAACTGACCGATCTTATCGGTAACACCCCTCTTCTTGAGCTTGGAAATTTTGGTCGTGAGCATAATGCGCTTGGAACGATTATTGCCAAACTCGAATATTTCAACCCTGGCGGCAGTGTGAAGGACCGCATCGGTTTTTCGATGATTGAGGATGCTGAAAAACAGGGATTGCTCAATAAGAACAGCATCATTATCGAACCGACAAGCGGCAACACCGGTATTGCGCTGGCCTTTATTGCCGCTGCCAAAGGATACCGGCTGATACTGACCATGCCTGAAACCATGAGTATCGAGCGCCGAAACCTGCTCAAGGCGCTTGGTGCGGAACTGGTACTGACCCCCGGACCCGAAGGAATGAGTGGGGCAATCCGAAAGGCTGAGGCACTCAACGCTGAATATCCGAATTCATTTGTGCCGCAGCAGTTCAAAAATCCGGCAAATCCAGAAATCCACCGCCATACAACGGCCGAGGAGATATGGAACGATACCGATGGAAATGTTGATATTTTTGTCAGTGGTGTAGGAACCGGAGGAACGATTACCGGTGTTGGAGAGGTACTCAAAGGGCGGAACCCTGGAGTACAAATTGTCGCTGTTGAGCCCTTTGATTCGCAGGTTATTGCTGGCGGCAAACCAGGGCCACATAAAATACAGGGAATCGGCGCAGGCTTTATTCCTGATATTCTCAACACCGGTGTTATCGATGAAATTATTCCGGTAACGAACGAAGATGCCCTGCGTACTGGTCGCAAACTTGCCAAAACTGAAGGACTCATTGTCGGCATCTCTTCAGGTGCAGCCGTGTTCGCAGCTCTGCAGCTTGCACTGCGTGAGGAGAACAGTGGGAAACGCATCGTCGTCATCCTGCCCGATACCGGAGAGCGCTACCTTTCAACACTGCTCTACCAGTTTGAAGAAGAGCCGGTCAAGATCTGAACCGGCAGAACTATTTTTATAAATACAGAGACTATTTGCAAGAGGGAGATTTTTTATCATGGAAACAAAAAGTGACCTCATCATTGAAGAGGCTATCAGGCTTTTATCCGGCCACGGTGATGCGGAATGTGACACTTTGGGCCATCACGAGCAGTTGCTCCCCTCGATTGAAAAGCTCGAAGAGGTGGTTGAACTTATCCGTTCGATCATCTTTCCGGGTTATTTCGGCGGGCCCGTTCTGCGCCAGCAGTCGCGCCACCACTTTCTTGGCGTACGCATAGAAAAACTCTATGGATTACTTGCAGGGCAGATTCTCAGTGTTCAGCATTTCGACACTGAGAATAACGGTTCCGCAAACGCTGCAGAAAAAGCCTCCGAGTGCACCAGCCAGTTCATAGGGCTGTTACCCGACATCAGACGAAAATTATGCACTGATGTCAAAGCCATATATGACGGCGATCCGGCTGCAAAAAACTATGGGGAGATCATTTTCTGCTACCCATCCATCAGGGCCATGATCAATTACCGGGCGGCACATGCCCTGCTGTCGCTTGGTGTGCCCCTTATCCCGAGAATCATTGCTGAAATGGCCCATTCGGAAACAGGTATTGACATTCATCCCGGAGCCCATATCGGCGACCATTTCTGCATTGATCATGGCACCGGTGTGGTCATTGGCGAAACCTGTATTATCGGCAACCACGTGCGGCTCTACCAGGGCGTAACGCTTGGCGCAAAAAAGTTTGCCCTCGACGACGATGGCAACCCGGTCAAAAACCTGCCGCGCCATCCCATTATTGAAGACAACGTCGTTATTTACTCGAACGCCAATATTCTCGGAAGAATAACCATCGGCAAAAACTCGGTGATCGGAGGCAACGTCTGGCAAACCGTGAGCGTGCCACCAAACTCGAGGGTACTCCAGCAGAAAGCTGTTGAAAGCAGTTTTACCGACGGACTCGGTATATGATAATTCGGGAAGTAAAAAAAAACATGCAGTTCGAAACACTTGCCATCCACGACGGACAGGCGCCTGACCCCCATACGGGATCGGTAACCTTTCCCGTTTACCAGACCTCCACCTTCGAGCGTGAAGACTTGCAGCATCACGGCGAATTTTTCTACTCAAGAATCGGCAATCCTACACGAAAAGCGCTCGAATCAACCCTTGCCCTGCTCGAAAACGGGCGCTACGGCCTCGCCTTCGCCTCCGGTGTAGCCGCCACACTCGCGGCACTTCAGGTGGTGAAACCCGGAGAGCATATTGTTGCAAGCAGCGATATCTACGGGGGGAGTTACCGCATTTTTGAGCAACTGCTCCGTCCGTTGGGGATCACAACAACCTACGCGGAAAATGAAGCTACCGCAAGTTATAAAGCAGCTATCACCCCAAAAACCAGATTGATCTGGATTGAAACGCCAAGCAATCCGCTTCTCCAGATATCCGACATCAGCTCTCTTGCCTCGCTGGCAAAAGAGCGCGGCTGCCTGCTCGCTGTCGACAACACCTTTTTAAGCCCCTACTTCCAGCGTCCGCTTGAACTCGGTGCCGATATTGTCGTCCACAGCACCACCAAATATCTTGGCGGCCACAGCGACGTCATCGGCGGTGCCGTCGTCACCTCGGACGCCGCGCTGCACACCATCATCAAAAACTACCAGGCGGCAGCGGGTGCCATACCTGCACCCTGGGACTGCTGGCTCATTCTTCGCGGTCTGAAAACGCTCAAAATCCGCATGAAGGAGCATGAAGCGAGCGCCCTGCACCTCGCCACAATCCTTGAACAGCACCCGGCGGTGGAGCGGGTACTCTATCCTGGCCTCACCTCTCACCCGCAGCATGAACTGGCCAAAGAGCAGATGAGCGGCTTCGGGGGAATGATCACCTTTGCCCTGAAAGGGGGGCTTCCGGCTGTCGAACAACTGGTAGCAAAAATCAAACTCTTTGTCCTTGCCGACAGCCTCGGCGGTGTCGAGTCGCTCATCGCTTCACCGGCCAAAATGACGCTCGGAGCACTCTCCAGAGAGGAACGTGCGCGGAGAAAATGCACCGATAACCTTGTGCGCCTCTCCGTAGGCCTCGAAAATGCAGAGGATCTTGAGGCGGATTTGTTGAACGCCCTTTGAATTGTAGGGGTACGCCATGGCGTGTCCCTACAGAATTCGTGATATGGCCCAATATGATATCATGGCATAATTTGATGGTAAAAGAAATAATGAAGAAAGGTCACAAATGATTACTATTGAGCTGAACGGACAACAACAGCCTCTCCCGGCCGATTCCGCCGTAAGCGATCTGCTTGCGATTATCGGATCCGATGGAAAAAGCGTTGCCGTAGTAGTAAACGAACAGATCATCCGCCCCGACAACCGCTCAGCCCACCTTCTGCACGAGGGCGACAAGGTTGAGCTCCTTATTTTCGCAGGCGGTGGTTAACCGATTATATTTATTATGGATTCTTTACAACTCGGCTCCTATACCTTCTCTTCCCGCCTGATTCTCGGAACAGGAAAATTCAGCAGTGCCGCGGTGATGCTTGAAGCCGTCAGGGCATCCGGCGCACAACTCATTACCGTGGCGCTGCGCCGCTTCAACCGAGAACAGGCTGAGGACGACCTCTTCGGCCCCCTTTCAGCAATGAAGGGGATTACCCTCATGCCCAATACCTCAGGAGCATCAACTGCCGCTGAAGCTGTCCGGGCAGCTCACATCGCCCGAGAACTCTCCGGAAGCGCCTTCATCAAAGTGGAAATTCACCCGAACCCGCAGCATCTGATGCCCGATCCCATTGAGACATTTGAGGCCGCCCGGATTCTGGCAAAAGAGGGTTTTCTGGTCATGCCCTACATCACCGCAGACCCGGTGCTGGCCAAACGACTCGAAGAGGTCGGCTGCGCCTCCGTCATGCCTCTCGGATCGGCTATCGGGAGCGGCCAGGGAGTCGCAACCGCCGCAATGATTGAGATCATCATCCGTGAAAGTGGTATTCCGGTCATTGTCGATGCGGGACTGCGCTCCCCTTCCGAAGCCGCCCATGCCATGGAGATGGGTTGCGGAGCGGTGCTGGTCAACAGTGCCGTGGCCGTTGCAGGTAATCCGCCGGAGATGGCTGAAGCCTTTGCGGAAGCGGTTTCGGCAGGAAGAAAAGCGTTCCGGGCCGGGCTTATGCAGAAAAGTGGATCAGCTATAGCCACCAGCCCCCTCACCACCTTTCTGGGAACCTATTGATGAGGCCGCTACCGGATTGGCTTACTGACGACCGTGAGACGGCTGCACTTGCCGCCATGCTTGCACCCGATTCATCAAGCTCCCTCGAAGCGCTTGCCGCCGAATCAAGAGCGATCACCCTGCGCCGTTTCGGTCGCACCATGACGCTCTACGCCCCGCTCTACCTCTCCAACTACTGCTCCAGCGGCTGCGTCTACTGCGGCTTTGCCTCCGACCGGAAAACAGTGCGACACCGTCTTGAACCCGATGAGACCGACAGGGAACTGGCGGCCATGAAAAAGCTCGGCATCAGCGACGTCCTTCTGCTTACCGGTGAACGCACCGCCGCTGCTGACTTCGACTATCTCAGGCAAAGTGTCGAAATCGCCGCCAAAACGATGCAGCGCGTCTCGGTTGAGGCTTTTCCCATGAGTGTCGCCGAATACCGGGCTCTTGCCGACTGCGGCTGTACCGGCATCACCATCTACCAGGAGACTTACAATCGCGAGCGTTACGAGGCACTGCACCGCTGGGGCCCGAAAAAAGACTTTATTGACCGGCTTGAAACCCCGGCAAGGGCACTGGAGGGAGGCATAAAAAGCGTCGGGCTCGGCGTCCTGCTCGGTCTCTCCGACCCGGTTGAAGATGCGCTGAGCCTCTACCGCCATTTGCGTCATCTCGGACGAACGTACTGGCGGGCAGGCATGTCGCTCTCCTTCCCGCGCATGAGGCCCCAGACCGGGGGCTATGAGCCTCCTTTCGCGGTTGACGATCACACCCTCGCCCGTATGATCTTTGCTTTCCGCATAGCGCTTCCGGATACGGAGCTGGTACTCTCTACAAGGGAGAGCGCAGCCTACCGCGACGGCATGAGCGGCCTTGGCATCACCAGAATGAGCATTGAAAGCCGCACCACCGTTGGAGGCTACCATGAAACGGAGAACAAGGAAAAGGGGCAGTTTGAAATTTTTGACGATCGCACAGCCAAAGAGTTCTGCACTGCCCTGCGCAAAAAAAACATCGAACCGGTCTTTAAAAACTGGGAGCCAGCCTATAACGGTCCCTCTGATGGAAACACTGCAATAATTCACACTGGAGAACCACAGCCATGCCATTGACCGACAAACAGCGGGAGCGATATGCCCGCCACCTCGCACTGACGGAAATCGGCGAAAAGGGACAGGAAAAACTGCTCGACGCAAAAGTACTGGTGATCGGTGCCGGAGGGCTCGGCTCCCCTGTCGCCTTCTATCTTGCGGCTGCGGGGATCGGCACCATAGGACTTATGGATGGCGACAAGGTCGATCTCAGCAACCTACAGCGACAAATCCTCCATACCACCGGCTCAATCGGGCAGGAAAAGGTCAACTCCGCGGAGGAGAGGCTTCACGAACTCGATCCCGATATCAAGCTCATACTCTACCCGTTCCGGCTCATGGCCGAAAACGCTCCGGAGATCCTCGCCGCTTACGACTTCGTGATCGACGCCACCGACAATTTCGATTCGAAGTTCCTGATTGCACGAGCCTGCCACAACGCGGCAAAACCTTACTCCCATGCTGGCATCCGGGAGTTCCACGGCCAGACCATGACCGTCCATCCGGGCAAAACCGCCTGCTACCAATGTCTCTTTCACGAAGAGGGAGTGCCGGCAGCATCCCTGCCAAAAGGTCCACTTGGAGCGCTCCCCGGCCTCATCGGCATCATACAGGCGACCGAAGCGATAAAACATATTCTCTCCATCGGAACCCTCCTCGTCAATACACTCCTGACCTGCGACGTCCTCTCAATGACCATCCGCAAAGTGATCGTCCGGCGAGACCCCTCCTGCCCGATCTGCGGAGCCTCGAAACCTGAATAAAGGCCATTCCGGGCCCCTCCCAAACGTTGCAGGAGTGCCGTAACGGATGTACATTATTGCAATGACTGGCACATCACAACAAAACCCTTTGATGCATGACCGTAACCAGTAACCTCCATGCCGTCCTGACTGGCGACCTTGTCGGCTCTTCACGGTTGTCAAGCAGCCAGAGCCAGAGGGCCATGGAGCTGCTCAGAACATCAGCCTCCATCTTTGAGCGTTGCTTCCCTGGAACAATATGCGGAGCGATGGATACCTTTCGTCACGACAGTTGGCAACTGCTCCTGAACAAGCCGGAACAGGCCTTCAGGGCGGCGCTCTTTCTGCGATCGGCTCTGAAAATGGAATCAGACGCCACCACAAAGTATGACACACGGATCTCCATCGGTATCGGCACCGTCGAGCACATTGCCATAGAGCGCATATCCGATTCACGCGGGCCATCATTTACCCTTTCAGGCAAAGGCATTGACACCATGAAAGGTACCTTTCTCGCTCTCAGCGTCACCATGGAGCTGGCTGAACCGTGGAGCGACATGAGAAGCGCCGTCATACCGCTTCTCGACTGCATTGCCTCAGACTGGACGCCAACGGAATCGCGGGCAATCAACGCGGCATTGATGGGCCTTACACAGGAGGAGAGCGCTTCCCGCTGGGTATCAAAAAAGAACAGCACTCCCACCCGGCAAGCCATCGGCGACTCCCTGATACGCGCACACTGGAAAAGCGTCAACGCAGTGCTGTTCCATGCTGAAAAGAAGGTACTGAAAGAGAAGAACAACACCGAAAAGCAAGCTCTTTAATTTGCTTTCATCAAAATAAACCGTACAGGCTTGCAATGCATCAACACCTCTCTACAGAACGACCTTCAGCATCTGAACGATTTGCCAATCCATAACAAACGGTAGCAATGGAAAAGATTGCCACAATACTCATTGCTGCCCACTGCCTGGCTGATTTTTTTCTCCAGCCAAAAAAAATGGCGCGCAACAAGCGGCATCCGATCATGCTCATCCTGCATGGCGTAATACACGCCGCAGCCACCTGGCTGCTGCTCCAGAGCTGGAGCTGCCGGGAGGCTCCACTCTCTGTTTTCGCCCTTCATACCATCATCGATTTCATCAAGCAGCGTTACGGCGAGGAGAGTGTTACCACCTTTATTGCCGACCAGACAGCGCACCTTTTCAGTCTGATCCTTCTTGCCAGTTTTCTCTCCCACGGTGCACAGGGAATAGTATTCTCCGGTACCGGATACCAGCTCTTTACAGGGTTTGCCGGCTTTATAGCAACCGTCAGGGGATCCGGCTTTCTCATCGCACTCATCACAAGAGAGCTGACCAGCAAAAACAATCTCAAACTTGACGGACTGCAAAACGGAGGAGTGCTCATCGGTCAACTGGAACGAGGGCTGATCTTCCTCCTCTTCCTGACCGGACAGCCTGAAAGTATCGGGTTCCTTATTGCCGCCAAATCAATTCTGCGCTTCGAAGAGTCAAAAAAACTCAAACAGGCCGAATACATCCTTGTCGGCACCCTGCTCAGCTTCGCGGCAGCCATAGCCATCTCCTCCGCCACACTGTGGGCCATGCGGCTCTGAAGAGCACTTATTTTAACAAATTCCTTCGCAATAAGCCCCGAGATGTCTTATACTTCACTCTCGTTCACTGTCTGAGTAAACAGTCCTGAAAAAAGGATGGATAAGCCAGTACGTACCTTTTCCCCTGCCTCAAACGGGAAAAGCTCTTTACCTCTCCCCGGTTCCGAACACGGAAAATTTCGTCACGGCCATTTCAGCAACAATCCTTTCGAACCTTTCGAAGACAAGCCCGTCAAACCATGATACAGCAGTATAGCAGCAGCTCCTACCTTTTTGGAGGCAACGCCCCTTATATCGAAGACCTGTACGAAGCCTATCTCGACAATCCCGGTTCTGTTTCTGAAAGCTGGCGGGCCTACTTTGACGCCATGCAGAATGTGCCGGGAGCCAACGGCGACGGTCCGGATATTGCGCACTCCCCTGTCCAGGCATCGTTTGCCGAACGGGCCCGCCTCGGCCCTATCTGCCGGGTGCTCGCCAGCCCGGATGCGGAACTGGGGCGCAAGCGGGTTTCGGTGCAGCAGCTTATTGCCGCCTACCGCAACATCGGTTCCCGCTGGGCCAACCTTGATCCGCTGAAGCGCCAGGAGCGGCCTGCACTGCCCGATCTTGAGCCATCGTTTTACGGTTTTTCCGATACCGACATGGATATTGTCTTCAACACGAGCAATACCTATTTCGGCAACGAAACCATGTCATTGCGCGAATTGCTGCAAAATCTGCGCGAGACCTACTGCGGCACCCTTGGCATTGAGTTCATGTACATTACCGACCAGACGGAAAAGCGTTGGTGGCAGGCAAAACTGGAGACCATCCGCTCAAAACCGGATTTCAGTGCTGAGAAAAAAAAACATATTCTTGAACGACTTACGGCGGCTGAAGGCTTCGAACGCTATCTCCATACACGCTTTATCGGCCAGAAGCGCTTCTCCCTTGAGGGTGGCGACAGCTTTATTGCCTCGATGGATGAGCTGATTCAGCGTGCCGGAAAGGCAGGAGTGCAGGAGATTGTCATCGGCATGGCGCACCGTGGAAGGCTCAATGTGCTGGTCAACATCATGGGAAAAAATCCGCTCGACCTCTTTGCGGAGTTTGAAGGCAAACATGCCGACGATCTCCCTTCAGGCGACGTCAAATATCACCAGGGCTTTACCAGTGACCTTGCCACTCCGGGCGGCCCCATCAATCTTTCGCTCGCCTTCAACCCCTCGCACCTTGAAATTGTCAATCCGGTTGTTGAAGGGGCGGTAAAGGCGCGGCAGGTGCGCCGTGGCGACCGCGATGGTTCACAGGTGCTGCCGATACTGGTGCATGGCGATGCCGCATTCTCGGGGCAGGGTGTCATCATGGAGACCCTCAACCTTGCGCTTACCCGTGGGTACGGCACGGGAGGCACCGTCCATATTGTCATCAACAACCAGATCGGCTTTACCACCTCCGACCCGCGCGACAGCCGTTCAACCACCTACTGCACGGATGTTGTCAAGATGATTGAAGCTCCGGTGCTGCACGTCAATGGTGACGACCCCGAATCGGTTGTGCTTGCAACACAGATGGCGCTCGACTACCGTCAGACCTTCAAGCGTGATGTGGTGATCGACATCATCTGCTTCCGCAAGCTTGGCCACAATGAGCAGGATACACCGGCCATGACCCAGCCGCTGATGTACAAAAAAATAGCGCTGCATCCCGGCACCCGCAAGCTCTATGCGGAGAGACTGGAGTCGCAGGGTGTCATCAGCAAGGAGTATGCCACCGCTCTCAGCAAGCAGTTCCGCAAGGATCTTGATGAGGGAAAGTACAGCACCAATCCGGTACTGGTCAACAAAACCATCTTTACCGCCGATCCGGCTGCCGGACGCAATGAAGCCTCCGAAACCGGCGTTCCTCTGGCGGAACTGAGACGACTATCGGAGATGATTACCAGGATTCCTGACGGCTTCAAGCTTCATCCCCTCGTTGAAAAAGTGGTAAACGACCGTGCCCGGATGGGTCGCGGAGAACAGCCTCTCGACTGGGGTATGGGTGAACATCTGGCCTTCGCCTCACTGGTTGCCGGAGGCTACCCGATCCGCATTACCGGCCAGGACTGCGGCAGGGGAACATTTTCGCACCGTCACTCGGTATTCCACGACCAGAAGCGTGAAAAATGGGACTCAGGCACCTACATACCGCTGCAGAATGTTGCGGACAACCAGGCCGCCTTCACCGTCATCGATTCGGTGCTCTCCGAAGAGGCGGTGCTCGGTTTTGAGTATGGCTACTCCATCTCGGCACCCGATACACTGGTAATCTGGGAGGCGCAGTTTGGCGACTTTGCCAACGGAGCGCAGGTGCTGATTGACCAGTTCATTACCTCCGGCGAGGTGAAGTGGGGGTTGGCCTCGGGCCTCACCCTCATGCTGCCTCACGGCTACGAAGGGCAGGGGCCGGAACACTCTTCCGCCCGGCCTGAGCGCTTTTTGCAACTCTGCGCCGAAAACAACATCGAGGTGTGCCAGCCGACCAACCCGGCCCAGATTTTTCATCTGCTCCGCCGCCAGATAACGACGATGAAGCGCAAACCGCTGGTGATTCTGACACCAAAATCGCTGCTCCGCAACAAAGAGGCGGTCTCCCCGCTTGCCGATCTCTCTCAGGGAAATTTCCGGAACATTATCAGCGATGATACGGCCTCTCCTGATCGTGTACGCCGTCTCCTCGCCTGCTCAGGCAAAGTCTACTACGACCTCATCAACCGGCGCAAGGAGAACATGCAGGAAAATGTGGCCATTATCCGTATCGAGCAGCTCTACCCGTTCCCCTCCGAGGAGTTCCAGAGAGAGCTTGCCCGCTATGAGCAACTGAAAGAAATTGTCTGGTGCCAGGACGAACCAAAAAATCAGGGATACTGGCGTTTTCTCCAGCACTATATCATGAATGTGATGAGCCCGGGCCAGCAGTTCGGCTATGCAGGCAGGCTTGCATCGGCCTCTACCGCATGTGGCTACGGCGCAACCCATGCCATACAGCAGAAAGCTTTGCTCGATCAGGCTTTCGGTGAGTTCAGCCTTTTTTTCAATAAATAAAATCCACGAATGGCAATCATTGACGTCACCATATCCCAGTTGTCGGAATCCGTTGCCGAAGCAACGCTGCTGAACTGGAAAAAAAAGCCCGGAGACGGCGTTGTTGAAGATGAAATACTGTTTGAAATTGAGACCGACAAGGTGGTCTTCGATGTTCCCTCACCCTCATCCGGTGTGATCATTGAAATTCTTGTCGGCGACGGGGGAACGGTCGTGCCCAATCAGGTTCTGGCACGCATCGACAGCGAAGCGAAGCCCACTGCTACCGCCCAGGAGGCCGCTATCGCCAGCGTGAGTGCACCTCAACTGGCAGCCGCGCAACCTGAAGAGAGCATCGTCATGCCCGCAGCAGCAAAGCTGATGGCTGAAAGCGGAATAAAGCTCTCACAGGTTGAGGGCACAGGACGAGACGGAAGAGTGACCAAGGGCGACGTGCTGCAAGCCATTGCGGCGGATGCTGAACCCTCTTCGCCGCAGCCACCTCCTCCGCCCACGCCCACACCTGCGCCGACGCCTGCGCAGAAGCCCAAACCGGTAGAGGCACACCGTGAAGCGCCGCTGATGACCGATCGACCGGAACAGCGTGTACCAATGACCCGTCTCAGGGCACGCATTGCCGAGCGCTTGCTTCAGTCGCAGGCCACCAACGCCATTCTGACGACCTTCAATGAGGTCAACATGCAGGGAATCATCGAATTGCGCAACCGCTACAAGGCCACCTTTGAAAAAGAGCATGGCGTCAAACTCGGCTTTGTCTCCTTTTTTGTCAAGGCGACGGTACACGCACTGCGCAAATATCCTGTCCTGAACGCCTCCGTAGAAGGCAAGGATATCATCTATCACGGCTATTTCGACATTGGCATTGCCGTCAGCTCGCCAAGAGGGCTTGTTGTACCCATCCTGCGCAATGCCGACCAGATGACCATTGCCGATATCGAACGTAAAATTGCTGACTACTCCACCAAGGCAAAGCTCGGCAACCTCTCGCTTGAGGAGCTGACCGGCGGTACCTTCACCATTTCCAATGGAGGCGTTTTCGGCTCCATGCTCTCAACACCGATTATCAATCCGCCTCAGTCGGCCATTCTCGGCATTCACGCCACCAAGGAGAGGCCGGTTGTAGAAAACGGGCAGATTGTCATACGGCCTATGAACTATCTGGCCATGTCGTACGATCACCGTATCATCGACGGCCGAGAAGCGGTGCTTGGTCTCAATGCAATCAAGGATGCGCTGGAAGATCCGGCACGTCTCTTACTTGATCTTTAAGGAGAGAACCATATCATGAACAAACAATTTGACGTTCTTGTCATAGGAGCCGGACCGGGCGGCTATATCGCAGCGATCCGTGCTGCCCAGCTCGGTTTTTCAGTAGCCTGCTGCGAGTTCAGCGCCTACGACGATCCTGCGGGAGAGCCCCGGCTTGGCGGCACCTGCCTCAACGCAGGATGCATTCCCCTGAAAGCGCTTGTCGCCTCTTCGGAACTCTTTGAAAAGGCCTCTCATCACCTCGAAGAGCATGGCATTACCTTCGGCGGGGTAAGCATTGATGTTGCAACGATGCAGAAACGCAAAGAGGCCATTGTCACCAAAATGACCGCCGGGGTAAAATTCCTCTTCCGCAAGAACAAAATCACCCTGCTCAAGGGACGGGGCTCTTTTGCCGGAAAAACCGATGCCGGATACAGGATCATTGTCAGCGGAAAAGAGGGTGACGAGGAGCTGCTTGCACAAAAGGTCATTATCGCCACCGGCTCCAAAGCGCGGCAAATTCCAAACATTGTCGTTGACAATGTATCGATCTGTGATAATGAAGGTGCACTGAAATTCAGTGAAGCACCGAAAAAACTTGGCGTGATTGGTGCGGGGGTTATCGGGCTTGAAGTTGGCTCGGTCTGGCGAAGACTCGGAGCGGAGGTTACCGTCCTTGAGGTGATGACCTCGTTTCTTGGCGCAGCCGATGAGAGCATTTCACGGGAAGCCTCCAAGCTCTTTTTAAAACAGGGACTGCACATCAAACTCGGCGTCAAAATCGGCCAGGCCAAACTGACAGAAAGAGGTGTCAGCATAGCCTATACCGATGATCAGGGTTCCGAACATACACTCGAATGCGACAAGCTGATTGTCTCCGTTGGGCGTACACCGAACACCGAAAAACTCAACCTTCAGGCCATCGGGCTGCAAACCGATGAACGGGGCTTTATTCCCGTCAACGACCATTGCGCCACCACCGCACCGGGAGTCTACGCCATCGGTGACGTAGTGCGCGGACCCATGCTGGCCCACAAGGCAGAGGATGAGGGTGTCATGGTGGCGGAACTGATTGCCGGACAGAAACCGCATCTCGACTATAACAGCATGCCCTGGGTCATCTACACCACCCCGGAAATTGCCTGGGTTGGAAAAACCGAGCAGCAGCTCCGTTCTGAAGGGCACGACTACAAAACCGGACAGTTTCCCTTTGCAGCCAACGGTCGCGCACTTGGCCTTGGCGACGCTGAAGGATTTATCAAAATGCTCGCCGACGCACAAACCGACGAAATCCTCGGCGTCCACATAATCGGAGCCAACGCCTCCGACCTGATTGCCGAAGCCGCGCTTGCCATGGAGTTCCGCGCCTCATCGGAAGACGTAGCCCGCACCTGCCACCCGCACCCAAGCCTCTCGGAGGTCATGCGCGAAGCAGCCCTCGCCATCGAAAAACGGTCGTTGAATATGTGAGACCGTTTCAAGCAAAGAGACCCGCCGGGAGTTGCAGCAAAGAGCTTCCCGGTCGGTCAATAGCTCCCTTGTGGGTTGGAACTGGCTTTTCGGATGGTACATTGTGGATTTTGAGCCGGGCTGCCTAGACAGAGCGGAGTATGGTACCAATTTGTTGAAAAAAATCGCAGCTCAGTTGAAGCTCAAGGGCTGTTCAGAAAGAAGCCTTGCGCTCTGCTGTAAGTTCTATCTCACCTCTTCCGGAATTTTGCAGACACCGCTATGTCAAAACCGACGATGAACTGCTGACCATCTGCATTCAGTTGTACCATCGCAAGCATGATGCGCTGGTTGAACTGACCCTCCCCATGGATTCAAATATCTTCGCATCAAAGTATCAACTCTACCTGCCCTCAAAAGAGGAGCTGAAAAGGCAACCGGAAGAGGCCGCAGGCATTACCGGGCAGTGCGAATATCCCGATCAGGAGGGTATGAACGATGTTCGATAAATGGGTCAAGCAGGATATCGGGGGTTCTTTAACGCTGTTGTAGATGGTTAACGTTTTGAACTGTGACCTCATAGCTCTGATGTTGTTTACGCTAACCCTGGGTGATTCTTATCTTCCGTTTTTGGCTTATTCTTATTTTCCGATCACACTTATGCAGCAAAAATTCTTTTGTCAATCTGTCGCTGTGTCGTTTTATTTACAATGAACGCTAACGGCTGACGCTATGGCAAGTGCGGGAATAAATTGCTGCTTAACTGTCTGCCAGCACAAATGTATGTAAAGATTTTAAATGTTTCAACGAACACGCAACCACGCATTTGCTATAGCGTTTGTTACCAACCGAAATTTATTCTTCGTCAGTTACTAATTTAAATCTAACGTCATGTATTTCTTGAATTAAGGCGAGATTTGCTTTGATAAATTCAAGGTCAACAGACAGCATGAAATCTTGGTATTTGTTATAAGTAAATGCGATTTTCTTTTTTTCAAGAATCATTTTGATAGCTTGAGCTTTCTCTTCATCTTTCACAGTGAAGAAAAAAGCTGATGTCGGTTGCATACGTTTACAAAACCAATAAACATTCCTGTTGTCTATATTGATACTGATGTAACTTTGAGTATATTTTAGATTAACCTTTTCGTATTTAGTTTTAAGATAAGAAAACAGTTCTTTAGCATTCTTATTTGTCCAGGCAGAATCTAAATTCCATGTTGATTCAGTAACTGCTGCAACATCGTTGTCGTCTTCTTGTTGCTCAACATAAATGTCTATTATTTTTGTGAAGTTTAGAATATATTCGCTATTGACTTCCAATAAGTCAACTTGAATTGCAATCATAGGAATATTCAGGCTCATTAGCTGAATGATGTTAAAATATCTTCTGTCAAAAGATTCAGCAATTAATACAGAAAAGTGTTGTCGCTGTGGATATTTTCTCTTTTCTCTGTCCCAATATTCAATAGAACGAATAATATGTGATGGGTCGGTTTCTCCAAGCATTACTTCAACCTCGTACATCGTATTCGCTTCTGGTTCTTTGAGTAGAATATCAATTCGACCGCCACTCGATTGTTTTTTTTCTTTGTTTACAATTTGAAGTTTCCCGTCCTCTAAGGGAAGAAGTCCAGGGTTGTTGTATATAATGTCTTGTAGCCAATATTCGTCTTTGCCTGCGTTTCTGATAAAGACCTTTTTCCCAAATTTAATATCTGTCATATTTCGGTTTTTTATTATGGTTGGTAACTCCTTTATCTATGCACCATATCCCACCAAAAGGTGTATAAAGCCAGCTATTCTGGAATGCTTTATACACCTTTGAGGTGCATAATATTTTTTAAAAATTGTCAAAGGGACTGGGAATTTTCAGTAAACTCTGTTCGCATACGTGGGTATAGATAGTTCTTGCATGTAACGTAAATCCGTTCCTGCTTCCAGTAAATGAGTTACATAAGAGTGCCGTAAAAAAAATAAAGCGTTACTGGTTTTTTGATTTTGGCATGATCGAGTGCATGTTTTAATACTTTTTGCAAGCTGGTGCCAACTTTTTAAGCTGTAAAGTACAGATATATTTCAAAATATTTATCTTTAATTATTCACCATAAAAGTTGCTCTGGATTTTGATGGTGGCATCAGCAGCATGCCGACCAAGGTCGTTTGCCTGAGACCGGCCTTGATTTAGCCAGTCAACCAACGTTCAGCAGGTTGGAAAACATGATTACCCGTCGTGCTCTCTATCGGATTGCAGAGGGTTTTGTGGATCATTTTCTCGCTTCGTATGTCGAGCCTCCCGAGGTCATTGTCCTGGATTTTGACGATACGGTGGATGTCGTGCACGGCCATCAACAACTGGCTCTGTTCAGCGGTTTTCTTGCAAACCAGATTCATCGGAAAACCGGCACACCGGGGTTTACAACATGGAGATGCCCACCGAATCTACCGATGAATTCTGACGTCATGCAATGCCTCACGGGCTATTGCTCGTTTGACTATCTCAGGATTTTGTGTAATTTGGAAAAAAATAGCATGATAGCCGTGTTAACATGATACACTCTTTGAAGAATCAGGCAACTGAGGATATTTTTAACGGAAATCCGACAAAAAAAAACGGCGAGAATCTGTCCTTCAGTATTATGGAAACAGGCGTACAGAAAACTTGATCAGCTTGATTCTGTTCTTACCCTTGACGAGTTGCTCATCCCCCCGGGAAACCGTTTGGAATCCTTGTCCGGTGATCGTAAAGGACAATTCAGTATTCGGTTAAATGACCAATACAGAATCTGCTTTCAATGGTCTTCCATTGGGCCGGAGGATGTTGAAATCGCTGATTACCATTAAAAGCCAACAAGAAGTGACTATGATACGCATACCAACGCATCGGGCACCGACTCATCCTGGAGAAATGCTGCTGGAGGAATTTTTGAACCCTATGGAAATCACTCAGCGTCAGTTAGCCGACGCTATCCATGTTCCTTATCAGCGGGTCAATGAAATCATTAATGGCCGGCGGGGTGTGACACCGGCAACAGCACTACGGTTAGCCAAATTTTTTGGCATGTCGGCTGACTACTGGATGAATCTCCAACAGCGATGGGATCTCTATCATGCAAAAAAATCAGAGGATAAGCTGTTAAACACGATTAAGCCTGTAACACCGGCGATTACTGCCGTACATTAAGAATCAGCGCTCATGAACTATCAACAGTTACTTGCCCTCTTCAAAGAGACCCACCAGGAGTTGCAGCAAAGAGCCGCCCGCTCGGTCGATACCTCTCTTGTGATCCGGAACTGGCTTTTCGGGTGGTACATTTTCGAGTTTGAGCAGGGCGGCTCAGACAGAGCGGAGTATGGCACCAATTTGTTAAAAAAAATCGCAGCTCAGTTGAAGCTCAAGGGCTGTTCAGAACGAAGCCTTGCGCTCTGCTGTAAGTTCTATATCACCTCTTCCGGAATTTTGCAGACAGCGTCTGCAAAATCTTCAGATGCTCGAACTGCTCTGCCTGAAATTCAACAGGCAGTGCCTGTTATATCTTTTGATGCCACTCTCAATGCCCCAATAAAAAAGGTTCTTTAACGCTGCTGTAGATGGTGAACGTTTTGAACTGTGACCTCATAGCTCTGAGGTTGTTTACGCTAACCCTGAGTGGTTCTTATTTTCCGTTTTTGGCCCATTCTTGTTTTCCGGTCACATTTGATACTGATATTATTTGCATTTTTGCTTTTTTTGTGCAAATTTCAAATAAATATTAACATACACCCCATGCTTGTAGAGTTCCGCGTTTCAAATTTTCGCTCGATCAGGGAAGAGCAGCGCTTGAGCCTTGTTGCGAATAGTGACAAGAATCATTCGGAGACTCATGTTATTCGAAGCGATGCGAAGTCTGGTATTTCTCTGTTAAAATCGGCGGTCATCTATGGCGCTAATGCCAGTGGCAAGTCGAATCTTATCATGGCGATGTCATTTATGAAGAGGGTTGTCGCTGAGTCGGCCACCCATGTCAAGGAGGGGCAGAAATTTCTTTTTCAGCCATTCAAGCTTGATGGTCTTTCATCAACGAAGCCGAGTGAGTTTGAAATTACCTTCATCGAGGCTGGTATCCGTTATCAATATGGCTTTTCATTGCTTCCTGAGAGGATTACTTCGGAGTGGTTGTTAGTGTACAAAACAGCGAAGCCGCAGGTCTGGTTTGATCGGCGGTACAATGCTGAGACTAATATTGATGAGTATACCTTCAGTCCGTTCTTGAGTGGAGAAAAAAAGCTTTGGCAGAAATCGACCCGTTCAAATTCCTTGTTTCTCTCCAAGGCTGTCGATCTGAACAGTAATGCTTTACGGCCTGTTTTTTTATGGATTGTGCAGCAGTTCATTATCATTGGCGCGGGAGAACAACCTATGGTAGAATTTTCAACCGCATTTGCTCAGTTGCCTGAGGGCAAGAAACAGTTGCTCGATTTTTTAAATGCCGCCGATTTAAGTATTTCAGAATTATCACTGGAAATTCGTCAACAGCGAGAGGTTTCGGTAAGAGTTGAGGGAGAGAAACCTCCTGTTCATCAAGTGATTGATTCAGAAGCTCTTATGCCCATTTTTTTACATACGGGAGCCGAAGGAGCTGCGAAATTTGAATTTCATGATGAGTCAACGGGAACACAGCGTCTCTTTGCTTTTGCGGGCCCTATACTTGATGTGTTACGTGAGGGAAGTGTTTTGATTGTTGATGAATTGGATGGGAGCCTGCACACAAAAATCGTTCGTTTCCTGTTGAGCATCATCAATTCATCTACCCATAACAGGAAAGGGGCGCAGCTTCTTTTTACAACTCATGATACCTCTGTCATGGATGCGAAACTCTTTCGGAGAGATCAGATTTGGTTTGTTGAAAAGGATCGCTCTCATGCAACGCACCTTTATCCTCTGACCGATTTCAGCCCAAGGAAAAACGAAGCTCTTGAAAAAGGGTATCTTGTTGGACGATATGGAGCGATTCCTTTTATCAATGACACGATATTTTAAGGGAAGATATGGCTCGAGATAACCACCCGAAGATTCGGCAGGACAAGAAATTACAAAGGAAGAAGGCTTTGAAGAAAGGGGCTGATCGTCTCCTGATTGTTACAGAGGGGGAAAAAACAGAGCCTTATTATTTTGGCGAGATCAGGTCGCACTATCGCCTGAGTACTGCCAGAGTAGAAATAATGCAGAGTAAATACGGGACGACACCTCAACAGGTCGTTGATTTTGCTGTCGATAAATGTAACGAGACGAAAGAGTATGAAACCGTTTATTGCGTTTTTGACAGAGATGATCATCCGAATTTTTTGAATGCTCTCTATAGCGTCAATGCGCAACACAAGAAACATAAAAATGACAACAGAGAGCTGATCAATTTTTATGCAACTCCCTCTATCCCCTGTTTTGAATTGTGGCTTTTACTGCATTTTGTTCCCGTACGTGGCTACATGCACAGGCATGAGATTCAACGGGTATTGAGTGACTATGACAAGCTCCCCGACTATGCAAAAGGGGGGCGTGGATACTTTGATATGACCAGACACCGGCTGGAGGTTGCCTATAAGCATGCTGATCTATTAACAGCAAATGATCCGATGGGAAGCGAAAAAAATACTGAGAAACCCTATACTTCTGTAGGAAAGCTGGTACAACTCCTTACCTCTATGAATACGCGTTAGCAAAAGTAATGGATCACTCCTCAACCGGCTCTCCTTTATCTTTTTACCTTGCTTGAGCGATCAGCGGGTCAATGAAATCATTAATCCCGATCAGTAGGGTATGAACGATGTTCGATAAATGGGTCAATCAGGATATCGGGAAAGTCCTTGCCCGGCGCAACCGGGTTGTTGTGGGGGCTGAAGCATCTCTTCTGGATCTTTTGCGCAAGGTTCTGCCGAAGGAGCTGACGATTTTTGTGGTTCATGGCGCCCTTGAGGAGCTGGAGTGCAAGTACACGGTGGAGAAATTCCACAAAGATGATAAGGTGGTGATCATAGCGACAGCACCAAAAAACGAGCTGACCTTTATTCGCGACTACGCCGAAACCTGTGGGTATGTGGATATCCGCAAGGTGGAGAGTTATGTGGTGGAGAGGGTTTTTCAGGAGCTTGGCCTGAACATTTCGCTCACACCGAAAGAGATCAGGGTTGCTGCACACAACAGCATCGGCAAAGGAAAGGAGTACTGGGAGGAGCTTTGCCGCAAGGGCGGAGAGCGGCTCTTTGATATCGGCAGTGATATCCTCCCCTTTCTCCATGATCCTGAGGGGTTCTGCGCTACCCGTGATACGGTGGTGGTCGCAGCCTTTTTTGAAAAAATCAACACCTGGCTTGGGCGCGGCAATATCAGCCAGCCCCCCGAAACCCTTGCGAAGGAGGTGGCGGAGCAGATTCTGGGGTCACTACTGACAAGCAAACCGAAGAAGAGGTACCTCGATGTGGCCTGTAAAGCCTGAACCAATTGCGGATGAATCGCTCAATTCGGGAAAATAGTAATTATTTTTGCAGTGACAATAACTTGTTACGCTCGTAGCCGAATTTTTGACATAAGGATAATGTAAAATGAATATTGCGAAATCATATATAACTGACGAGTCAGGAAAGATAAAAAGTGTTATTCTTGATTATCAGATATATCAGAAAATTGAAGAACTTCTTCTTGATGACGGATTGCTGAAAGCTATGGAAGAAGTTCAGGATGAAGAAACTGTGGAATATGAGGAGGTAAGAGAACTGATTAAGCAATTATGAAAATTATCCTCAAAAAAACATTTTTAAAAGATATTCAGAAAGTCAGCGAACCGTAAAAGAGTCAGGTAAAACTTTTTCTTGAAGAACTTTATGCCAGCCCTTCGATTTCAGAAAGCTCTCATAACATTAAGAAGTTAAAAGGAGAAAAGAAAAAGGGTGACTTTTTCAGAATCCGCTTCGGAGAATACAGATTGGGATATGAAAAAAGAGAAGACGGAATAATCATATATCGTATTCTGCACAGAAAAGAAATTTATAGGTATTTTCCATAAGGTAGTTATAAACTTAAAGCCTCTTCCGCATCCATATCGGAGCCGTCAACTATTTTGCCCGATAGCCGTCAGCCCCTCATTCCACTCACTGAGCATGGCCTCACCAACAGACTTAAAGTCCGCAAAATCGAGCGTATGCTGGCGCAAACCTGCAACGGTTTCAGCAACGGCATCGGCAACCTCTTCGATAATGAGTTTTGCTTTTGCCGGCTGGAGATTACAGTGCATTTTTGCGAAGGCAATGAGTTTTTTTGCTGCGGGAAAGCGCTTGCTGCCGTCCAGAGTAAGCGCCAGAGTGTCCTTTTTGATATATGCTGTTGTTGAAACGATATCGAAAGCAGGGGCAAGGCGCACCGGTTTGTTTGATGCCGTGTAGAGTACACCGAAATTTTTGAGATGGGCATCGCCGTTCCTTACGATACAAGAGAGAGTGAGGGAACGGAAGTAAACCTCCAGGGCAGAGGCCTGAAGCTCAGGAGAGACAAACTGGCGAATCCGTTTGGCCAGCTTTTCATAGCTCCCGTCATACTTCTCTGCCGTGCCGATACCATTCAGGGAACAGAAATCTTCAAACCCAAGATACTCTCCCTCCTCTGTCCGGTCAAACCTCTTGACCACCAGGAGTTGGTTGTTTTCCGAAAGAGTAAACTCCGGCACTTCCAACCCGCTTCGGCGGGCTGCATTCATGCAGAAAAACTCGTTAGCAGCCAAATGGGGATATTCATTGCGGTTCCAACCCTTGACGATATGAGTAGCTCCTTTCACCGTAACACGGGACTGAGCAAAAGATTCCCCCTCTCCATGTACACCGTCCCTGATCAGTACCTTGGGTTGCACTCCAGAGACACCTGAAACCGTAGAAAAACGCTCCAGGAGATCGATCAACAACTCTTCCGACCCATCATAGGCTATCAGTTCCGAAACACTTTGCAAAGGAACCTGATCAATCACATCGGGATCGTTGGCGAAACGCAACCTGCCAATCTGCGAACGCCCGACAACCTCCAGCAAGGAGAGTACATCAAAGCCCTTGACACGCTTTCGGAATGAGAGTTCGATCGACTCCCGCAGCCTGCCTTCAGGCAGATTCATTTGAAAGACGGGATGTAACCCGTTTTGGTACCGATAACTTTCCAGTGACCACGGCATCGTCAGAGAGACATCCTCACCGGGCTGAATTGCTGAACGATAAGCGAAGGTAGAAGCACCAGCTTCACGTGAGTGGCGATCGAGTGAGCCGACCACATGAGGAGTAACCCATACATCCAGCATCCTAATTCTCCCGTTCGGTTATCAGCTCCTGCAAGGTTGGACGCTGTGAAGCATCTTTTACGGTGAGCTCAAGCCCAAGTGTTGCACAGATGGCCATAACCTTTCTTATACCAATTTCCGGCAGTTTGCCATTTTCAAAACGGCTTAGCGTTACGCGGCTCATTCCATTTGCGCCAGCTACCTGCTGCTGTGACAATCCTAACGTTTTCCTTCGACGGTGAAGCAACTCGCCAATTTCCTGAATATCGTTCATCACTGTATCGTATATACTACATTTATGCGCTTTTTCTTTTAAAATGTAGCGTATACTCTTCACTTCAGCAAATTGTTTCTACAATATGGAATGCCTTATAAGGGATAATTGAACATCTTAAAATTCAGATACTCTGTGTTACTTATCGCCCCCTTCAGCAAATCCTTGGCAATTGTTCGCCGAGAGGCAGGTCAATGATGCGCTGGCTGCCGAAGGCGGTGCGCATCACCACCATGCCGGGATGAAGGTCGACCACTGATCCGATGATGACGGCATCGCGGCCATGTTCGAAGGAGCGCATAACCTCCAGAACTTTTGCGGCATCGGCGGCGGCAACGGCCACAACAAGTTTCCCTTCGTTGGCCACATGGAGAGGGTCGATGCCAAGCAGCTCGCAAGCGCCGCGCACCTCTGCTTTTACGGGAATGGTGGTTTCATTGATGGCTATTCCGACGCCGGAGGAGAGGGCAAGCTCGTTCAGGGTGGCGGCCACTCCTCCCCTTGTGGGGTCACGCATGGCATGAATTGCGGGCGCGACGTCAATCATGGCGGCAATCATGCCACTGAGCGCGGCACAGTCGCTCGTGATGCGTGACTGAAAGGAGAGCCCTTCACGCGAGGTCATGATGGCCATGCCGTGATCGCCCACCGTGCCTGAAAGAATGATGCTGTCACCCGGGCGCAGATTGCGGCATGAGAGGTTGACCCCCTCCCTGATGACACCGATTCCCGAAGTATTGATAAAAAGCTTGTCGCACTGCCCTTTGCCAACCACCTTGGTGTCGCCGGTGACAATCATCACCCCCGCTTTCCGTGCGGCTTCGGCCATGCTGACCACAATGGTTTCAAGCTCAGCGAGCGAAAAGCCCTCTTCGATGATGAAGCCTGCGCTGAGATAGAGCGGCCTCGCCCCGCCAACCGTAAGGTCGTTCACCGTACCGTTGACAGCAAGCTCACCGATGTTGCCGCCGGGGAAAAAAATCGGGCTGACCACATAGCTGTCGGTGGTGAAGGCCACCATACCGGGAGGGAGGTCAAGCTTTGCCTGATCGTCAAGCAGGTCAAGATAGGAGTTGTGGATATGCGGCATGAAGACCCGCTGCATGAGTGACTGGGAGAGGCGTCCTCCGGCACCATGGGCCATTTGGACGGTTTCGTGCTGCATGATTGGTGTCGGGCAGAGAGGGAGAACGGTCATAAGGCAAAATTTCGGTGATAGTTGTAATAGGCGGCACAGGCTCCTTCAGAGGAGACCATGGTGGCGCCGAGTGGGTGCTCCGGGGTGCACTCACGGGCAAAAGCCGGGCAGCCGTCGGGCTTCAGTACCCCTTGTAGCACACTGCCACTCATGCAGAGCGGTGATTCGGAGGCGCAGATATGCGAAACATCAAACTTTTTTTCGGCGTCATAGTCGGCGAACGCCTCCCTCAGAGCAAGTCCGCTTCCGGGGATGAGGCCGATTCCACGCCACTGACGGTCGGTGACCTCAAAGACCTCGCTGATAATCTTCTGCGCCACACGGTTCCCTTCACGGCTCACCACCCTTCCGTAGCGGTTCACCACCTCTGCACGCCCCTCTTCGAGCAGCTCGACGGTTTTAAGAATTCCGGCAAGCAGGTCTACCGGCTCAAATCCGGTCGGCACTATCGGCACACGAAACTCACGGGCTATCGGCTCATACTCCTCATAACCCATCACCGCGCAAACGTGGCCCGCCGCAAGAAAGCCCTGAACCCGGTTGGCGGGCGATGAGAGAATGGCACGCATGGCTGGCGGCACCATCACCTGACTGACCAGAACGCTGAAGTTCTGGATCCCCTCGCGAGCCGCCTGCCAGACCGCCATGGCATTGGCCGGCGCGGTAGTCTCAAAGCCGACGGCAAAAAAGACCACCTCTTTTGAGGGGTTGTCGCGGGCAATCTGGAGGGCATCGAGCGGGGAAAAGAGGATGCGGACATCTCCCCCTTCACTGCGCACCATGAAGAGATCCTTTGCACTGCCGGGCACACGCAGCATGTCGCCAAAGCTGGTGAAGATCACCTCTTTTCTTGCCGCAATAAGGAGCGCCCGCTCAATGGATTCAAGCGGCGTGACGCAGACCGGGCAACCGGGGCCATGCACCAGCTCTATGGTATCTGGCAGCAGTTGATCAATGCCGTTGCGCATAATCGAATGGGTCTGCCCTCCGCAGATCTCCATGATGGTCCAGTGACGGGTGGCTGTTCGGCGGATCTCCCCAAGCAGCTTCCGGGCAAGCTCGGGGTCGCGGTATTCGTCGATATATTTCATGCGGCTCTGATTCACAGCGATTCGAAGGTCGGGGGCTCCCGATCAGGCTCATCAGGGTCAAATGCTCCGCTTTCGATAAGCTCCTGCCAGAGTTTCAGGCTTTCTGCTGCATCCTCTTCGTCGATGATTTTCAGGGCGAAGCCTGCATGGACAATGGTGTACTGCCCAACCTGAATGTCGGGCACATATTCGAGGCAGGCCCTTGTTTTTGAACCGTTCACATCAACAATGCCCATTTTGAGGCCGTTTTCATTGGAGAGTTCAACAAGTTTTCCGGGAATGGCAAGGCACATTGGGCTTGGTGGTTTTTTTTGGAAGATGGTGGAATATAGGGGTTACAGGGCTTATATCATTGCACTCCGCGATAGTTGCCTTTGAGGTACTCCCGGCCAATGACGGCCTGGCCAAGGGAGATGCCTCCGTCGCCGAAGGGCACAAGGGCGTGGGTCAGCACCTTGTAGCCTGCGGCTTGCAATTCACTGACGAGGGCTTCAAAGATGATCTCATTCTGGAAGACTCCTCCGCTGAGTGCTACGGTTTTCAGGCCGGTCGCTTTAGATGCTTTTTCGACAATATGGTGAAAGCTGGTTACAAGGGTGCGGTGGAACCTCTGGCTTATTTCACTGATGGCCATCCCCGTTTGCAGCGCTGCGGCTACATCCTGAATCAATGGCGAGAGCAGAAGAGTCCAGCGACCTTTTTGCTTATCCATCTCACAGCGAAACGACTTGTGGCCAATACTCCCCCCGGCGGCGTGCATCAGCGCAATGGCGGCCTCGCCCTCGAATGTGATCTCACCCCGCAGGTTGCAGAGAGCGGCAACGGCATCGAAAAGCCTGCCGCAGCTTGAAGTTTCAACAACATTGACCCTCTTTTCGAGCAGTTCAAGCACCGGTGCAATCCCCCGCTCTTTCATGAAGGGCAGGTCGGGCAATTCAGCACAACTTCGATGAAGATAGCCAAGTGCCGCCCGCCAGGGCTGAGTAACCGCCGCCTCTCCTCCCGGCAATGGCATCGGCTCAAGTGAGGCAAAGCGTTCCACACCGGCAGCGTCGCCGATGAGCAGCTCTCCGCCCCAGATTGTCCCGTCGGTTCCGTAGCCTGTACCATCGAGTATCAGGCCAATGGCCGGCCCCTCCTCCCTGTTTTCAGCCAGACAGGCAGCAAGATGTGCGTGATGGTGCTGGACGCCAAGCAACGGAATGCTCTGCTTCAGCGACCACTGCGTGGTCATGTAGCCAGGATGCAGGTCGTGCACCAGAAGCTCGGGCGTGGCCTGAAAAAGGTGCTGCAAATGGGCGACAACCTGCTCAAAATGTCGATATGCCTCAAAGTTTTTCATGTCACCGATATGCTGGCTCATCAGCGCATGGGTGCCTTTCAGAAGGGTAATCGTGTTTTTCAGTTCACCTCCGGTACCAAGTACGGTAGCCCCCCCTTCGCGCAGGTAAATAGGTGCAGGCACATATCCCCTGCTCCGCCTGATCTGGCGTAACGCTCCTGCAAGGTGGATGGTGACCGAATCGTCGCATTTGAGCCAGATGGGACGGTTATGCACCAGAAAAACGTCGGCAATGCCCTTAAGACGCAAGAGTGCCTCCTTATTCTCACTCGCAATCGGCTCCTCGCTGAAGTTGGCACTCGTCATCACCATGATATCAAGGCTGCCATCTAAAAGCAGTGTGTGCAAAGGGGTATAGGGCAACATGACACCAAGCCGCTCATTGCCCGGTGCTATGGATGGAGCAAGGGCCATACACTCCCTCTTTTTCAGGAGCACAATGGGCGCCTGGGCAGAACTCAATGCGACAAGCTCACCCGCACTCACCTCGCAGCAACTCCGAACAAGCTCCACATCGCGCATCATGACGGCAAATGGTTTGGCTTCACGCCCCTTTCTCTCCCGCAGACGACGCACCGCACGCTCATTTCGACCATCTACGGCAAGGTGAAAGCCTCCGAGCCCTTTCACCGCAACAATCAGCCCCTTTTTAAGAAGCGCCACAGCGGCGACGACAGCATCACCCTGCGGGGATAACACACACTCCGGATCAAGAAGAAGAGGATCATGGAACGCCTCTCCAGACTCTGCAACAGTATCACACAACAGAGGCGCAACGCATGAAGGGTTGGCATCGAACTGTTTATGGCCTGCGACAGCGTCAACCAAGGCAAGAGAGGGCCCACACACCGGGCAGGCAGTGGGCTCTGCATGAAAGCGCCGGTCGAGCGGATCATGGTACTCCTGCTCGCACTCACGACAGAGGGTGAAGCGGTGCATCGAGGTCGAGGGACGGTCATAAGGGAGACGCCCCACAATAGTGTAACGCGGGCCGCAATTGGTGCAGTTGATGAAGGGATAACGGAAACGGCGGTTTGCTGGATCGAGCATCTCCCGGCGGCAATCGCTGCAGAGAGCAATATCGGGCGGAATGAGCGTCTCGACCCCGACACCGGAAGTCGAATCTCCGATCAAAAAAGCCTCTTCTGCAACGCAGGAAATGGTGCTCTCCTCAATGGACTCTATAATCGCAAGTGGAGGGCGTTCACCCGGCAGGCGCCGCAAGAACTCTTTGAGGAGAGCGGGCTCCCCCTGAACCTCAATCAGAACACCGGAGGCCGTATTGCGGATAAAACCCTTCAACCCGCAACGGACAGCGAGTCGGTAGACAAAAGGGCGGAAGCCAACGCCCTGTACAATACCGTTAACTCGCAAACGCCTCCGCTCTTCAGCGCTCTTCTCCCGGCAGCTCAGTGCTGTGCCATTTTACCTTCGAGCCACTCCCGCAATGCAGCAAGCCCCTCTCCGGTTTTGGCCGAGAGTTCAAACCATTCAAGATGGTGGTTAACCCGCATGGCATTCTCACGACATTTGGCCGCATCAAACTCCACATAAGGCAGAAGATCGATCTTGTTGAGAATGCAGATATCGGCCTCATGGAACATGGTCGGATACTTCAGCGGCTTGTCATCTCCCTCCGTCACACTGATAATGACCACTTTCAGCGCCTCGCCGAGGTCAAAAAGCGCCGGACAGACCAGATTTCCGACATTTTCGATACAGAGAAGCGAATTGTTTTGCATCTCAAGCTCTTTCATGGCGCGGTTGACCATCAGGGCATCAAGATGGCAGCCCGAACCGGTATTGATTTGTATCACCGGCACACCGAGCGCCTGAATCCGATCCGCATCATTGGTGGTCTGCTGGTCTCCTTCGATAACGGCAACCGGAAAGCGCTGCTGCAGGGCCGGAATAATTTTTTCAAGCAACGAGGTTTTCCCTGATCCTGGAGAGCTGAGAAAGTTAAGCGCAAAAATTTTTCTTGCCTCAAAATATCCCCGGTTTCGTTCGGCAAGCAGATTGTTTTTCTGAAGCACATCCTGTTCAAGCACAACCTTACGGCCTGAGCCCTCATGATGATGATCGCCATGCTCATGGCTGTGATGCTCCCCATGAGCGTTTTCGTGCTCGTTGACATGGAGATGATAGTCACTCTGGCCGGGTTTGCGGAGCACGGCCCCGCCTTCAGTTGAACAACCGCAGGTATCACACATTGTTTATTCTTCCTCTTCTTCTATGGTCATTGATTGAATCAAAAATTCCTCACCGGAGATAATCTTCACCCGAAGCGACCGGCAAGCGGGGCACTCTGCATAGTAAAAGTTGACCGGAAAAGTCATGCCGCACTCACCGCACTCGCCCACTCCTTCCGGCTCCTCAATAGCGAGCAGCGCTCTGGCGGCAAGGGTGCCCGCAGCCGCTGCTGAAAAACAGAATTTCAGCGACTCCGGCTCAATACCTGCAAGCTTGCCAACAAGCAACTCAATTTCTGAAACCCATCCCGCCCCCTCCTGCCGCGCCCTCTCCTCCACTGCTTCAACAATGGAGAGCGCAATACTCATTTCATGCATTGACGAACCCTGATAAAGCAGATTGGCCGATTATTAATTGTCATTTATTTATACCAAGTTTTAATAGATTAACAAAAATCTTTCAAAAGAATCCCACCATTCCACAAAGAACTGGCAAGAGAGATTCATAACGCAGGTACAAACGCGGATAGACGTGATGGATTTTAGCCATATTGACAACAACGGAAACATTGCCATGGTCGATGTTTCCACGAAACCCGGCACGCTCAGGAGTGCAAGAGCCTCCGGTTCCATCTTCATGCAGCCGGAAACCATTGAGCTGCTCTCCCGTGACGCTCTGCCGAAGGGCAATGTTCTGACAACAGCCAAGCTTGCCGGTATCTTGGCGGCCAAAAATACCGCCCACCTTATTCCCCTTTGCCACCAGCTCAATCTCACATGGGCGGATATTGTTTTTGACGTCCAAAAAGAGCGCATCGACATTGTTGCGACGGTGAAAACAAAGGAGGCAACCGGTGTGGAGATGGAGGCTTTGACGGCGGTATCGGTAGCCGCACTGACCATCTATGACATGTGCAAGGCGGTAGACAAAAGCATGGAGATCGGCGCAATAAAGCTTGAAAGGAAAACCGGCGGAAAATCTCATCAAACTGACGGGTACAGACCGAAAACATCAATTCTTGTCTTGTCGGACTCCATCTCTTCCGGACGTGCAGTTGACCGGTCGGGCCAACTGCTGCGTGAAGGATTTGAGGCTGCCGGCTGCCCCATAGGGGAGGTTAGGATCATTGCCGACAATGAGGAGGAAATTGTCGCGGTTATTGATGAGTGGACGTCGGAAGGCATCGAGCTGATCGTCACGACCGGAGGAACGGGTCTCGGGCCCCGTGATGTGACCGTAGATGCTCTGCTTCCAAAATTTTCCCGTAAATTGCCGGGAATTGAGCAGGCGCTTTTTAACTGGGGACAGGGTAAAACAAGGACGGCCATGCTTTCGAGGCTTGCGGCAGGCATGGTGGGCTCTTCGATGGTGATCTGCTTGCCTGGAAGCAGCGGGGCGGCAAGCGATGCCATTGAGTTGCTTGTGCCTGCCCTCTTTCACGCTTTTGCCATGATGAAAGGAGAGGGACACGCATGATGATCACCGTCCAGGAGGCTCACCGCCTCATCAATCAATCAGTTGCAGCGTTAGGCATGGAGGAGCTGCCGCTTGACCAACTGCAGGAAAGAGTTCTTGCCCGAGAGGTGAGGGCTCCCTTTTCGCTTCCCCGTTTTACCAACTCGGCCATGGACGGCTTTGCCCTCAAGTGGAGTGATATCTCCGCCGCTTCGAGGGAGTCCCCGGTTCGCCTCCAGGTTACCGATAAGATTCCGGCAGGCACTCTCTCCACGTTGCCGGTTTCATCAGGCGGCTGTGCGGAGATTATGACGGGTGCACCGATGCCCGAAGGGGCTGATACGGTTCTGGCGTTTGAAGAGAGCAGCGGCTTTGGCATGGAATTTGTGAAAATCTACAAGGCTCCGAAAAAGGGGGCCAATGTACGGTACAGCGGTGAAGAGGTGGCTCTGGATGAAGTTGTTCTCCAAAAAGGGGTTACGCTCTCGCCCTCTGAAATTGCCGTGCTTGCCTCATTCGGCTTTGCATCAGCTCCTGTACACAAACAGCCGAGAGTTGCGATTGTCACGGTTGGTGATGAGGTGCGCAACCCCGGTGAAGAGCTTTCCGGTGCAGAGATCTATAACTGCAACCGCTTTTTGCTTGAATCGGCCTGCCGCTCGCTCGGTATTGAGCCGGTCATGGTTCGCCATGCCCCTGATGACAGGGAGTTGTTGCGTGAAGTGCTTGCCCTTGCGCTCAACGAATGTGACCTGCTTATTACAGTTGGTGGTATCTCCTCCGGAGAGTATGACTTTGTCCAGCAGGAGCTTTCGGCACTTGGCGTGACAAAAAAGTTCTGGAAGATTGCTCAAAAACCGGGGAAACCCCTCTATTTCGGCTCTTCAGGCGAAGGAAAAGTGGTTTTTTCACTCCCCGGCAACCCGGTTTCTGCACTGGTTTGCTTTGTTGAGTATTGCCTGTCCGCTCTTTGCGCCCTGGCAGGAAAACCGGCGCCTGTAAAATTTCATGCGGCTCTTGCCGAACCCTTTCCTTCCGACAAAAAGCGCCACCGCTTTCTTCTCGGAACTGTCCGGGCTGAAGAGGGCCAGCTTTTGTGCAAAGCATCGCCGAAAGTTGAATCACACATGATCACTGCCGTCGTTGGCTCAAACTGCCTGATCGAAGCTGAGCCATCTGGGGAACCGTTTTTGAAGGGTTCCCGGGTACGTTGCACCATGCTCCCCTGGTCAAATCTTTAACACAATGCTCTTTCACCCTTTTGAAATAGCCTTCTGCGGTTATTCCGGTTCAGGAAAAACAACCCTCATTGCCAAAGTTGTACGCCACCTCTCTGTTCGGCATTCCATTGCCTACTATAAGCATGGCTGCCACCGCTTTGACATCGACCGTGAAGGAAAGGATTCCTGGGTAGTCCGTCAGGCGGGGGCCGACACGGTCATGATTTCTGATCCTGAAAAAAAAGCCGTTATCACCGGCTCGGGCACAGGTACGCTGCTTGAGCGTCAGGCATTTGCAGAGCACGACCTGCTCATTGTTGAAGGGCTAAAGGAACTTCCACTGCAAAAACTGCTTCTGGTCGACTCCGGGCGAAAAATACTCGACCTTCTCAGCAATGGCAGCATCACCAATGTTGCCGCGCTGGTCGTGCCGGATGATCCGACTTCCTGGCCACCTTTCAGTGTTCCCCTTTTTCAGCGTGACAATATCGGCGCCATTGCCAGCTTTATTGAAAACCTCCTGCTTGACCGTGCGTTGAAAGAGCGACCGCTGTATGGTCTTGTATTGGCCGGGGGGCGCAGTTCACGCATGGGGTGCGACAAGGCGCTCCTTGCATACCATGCGAGCAACCAGCTTGTTCACACGGCTAAGCTTTTGCAAAAGCAATGCTCTGAAGTCTTTATCTCCTGCCGGGAAGAGCAGGCAAAAGCATACCGCGACTTCGGTCTACCACTCATCGCCGACACGTACCTCGGCATCGGGCCTCTGGGGGGGCTGCTCTCCGCCCAACGCTTCATGCCCGATGCAGCATGGATTGTTGCCGCATGTGATCTCCCCTTTCTTGATGAGGCCATCATCCGTCAACTCTCTTCAGAGCGCGATCCCCTCCGTTTCGCAACAGCCTTCAGAAATTCTCAGTCGGGCCGCATTGAGCCGCTCTGCGCCTGTTATGAGCCAAAATCGCGCAACAGACTTCTTTTCAGGCATCTGGAAGGAGAGAACTCACTCGCCGCATTTCTCAACGAATCGCGCATCAGGGAGCTTGTGCCGCAGAAGAGCTGCGCACTGCAGAACATCAATTATCCTGGCGGATACACATTTCCACCTTCAACATAAGCATGAGCAATAGCTGTCAGAATCCCCTTGTCGATACCTTTCACCGGTCTGTAGATTATGTCCGCATTGCGATCACTGCACAGTGCAACCTGAGATGCTCCTACTGCATGAGTGAGACACATAAAGAGCATTCAGACAGACTCTCACTTCTGAACAAAGAGGAGATGATCAGCATCATGGAGGTGCTGGCCAGCCTTGGCGTTACAAAGGTACGCTTTACCGGTGGAGAGCCCCTTCTGCGCCAGGATATTGCGGAGCTGGTTGGTAAGGCAAAAAAAAACAGCACCATAAAAACCGTAGCTCTCACAACGAACGGCCTTCTGCTCGACCGTTTTCTTCCCGCCCTGATTGATGCCGGCCTTGATGCCATCAATTTCAGCATCGACACGCTTGATCGTCGGCGATATCACGCCATAACACGACGCGACGAGTACCTGCGGGTACGGAAAAATCTTGACAAGCTTCTCGGTACAGGCCATATTACCGTAAAACTCAACGTGGTGCTTATGCGGGATATCAACAGTGATGAAATAAGCCGCTTTGTTGATTTCACCAGAGATCACTCCATAACCGTGCGATTTATGGAGCTGCAACCCTTTGACGACAATCAAATCTGGCGAACCGGCAGATTTCTCGGGGCCGATAAAATTCAGGAGTTGCTGAACGCTCACTATCCCGATCTTCAGAACGTCAATGGCTCTGCAACCGAGTATTTCAGCTACACCTTACCAGGACACAAGGGCTCAATTGCCATCATTCCTGCATTTACAAGAAATTTCTGCAGTCAATGCAACAAGATTCGCATCACTTCGGACGGAAAAATCATCACTTGCCTTTATGACAAAGAAGGAGTAAGCCTGCTTCCGCTGCTTCGCTCCGACGCAGGCGATCAAGCTCTTGCCGACCTGTTCAGAAAAGCGGTCTCACAGAAACCCGAAGACGGGAAACATTCCGCCAAAAACGCAGTCAGAACAAGCATGTCGGAGATTGGCGGGTAAAAGATTATCACATAGCGCGTTACTCTGCGTCAATTTTGACAGCCATACCCGGCACAATCGTCCCGCCCTGCAAGACCCGGCAGAAGAGCCCCTCCTTTGGCATGATGCACTCTCCCGTTGCCACTTTTATGGCACATCCCGAATTATGGCACTCCTTGCCGATCTGGGTAATCTCAAGAAGAACAGCATCACCAACCCGCAGAGAGTCACCAACGATAAGTCCGGAAAAATCAAAACCCCTCGTCACCATATTTTCAGCGAACATGCCATGATCAAGTTCCGGCATTTTTTTGCGCATCCGGTCAATGCTTTCGCCAGCAAGAATGGAGACCTGCCGATGCCAATCCCCAGCATGAGCATCACCATCTATTCCCCACTCCCTCCTCAGGACGATCTGATGGACAACTTTTTTTACAGTTCCCTTTTCTGTACTGATACAGACAGCTTCCACAAAACCCATAACTCATTGAGATTTGAGTGTTCACCCTGTTATACTCATTCACGAGCAGGTGTAAATGGCAAATGCGCCCTCCCACTGCCGACCGGGGTGATTTAGCCCGAAATATACTATAGGTGCCACCAAAGCAGAAATCTCTTACGCATAACTATATGCACGGTAGTTTTTGATCATAATTTTTTTGTACCTTTGGGGATATTTCTTTTTTGAAAAGCAACAATGACCTGTCGGATGTGAAGCACCTTACTGGATTATGCAATGTCCCGGCCAGTGACATCACCGGCATACTCGACATGGCCGCCGGATATAAAAAGAAGTTGATTACCGCCAATCCTTCTTTTGAGGCATCTCTTCACAATAAACGCATTGCGCTGGTTTTTTTTGAAAACTCAACCCGCACCCGATTTTCTTTTGAAATAGCCGCTCGCCACCTTGGCGCAGGGACACTGAACTTCAGCGCCTCATCAAGCAGTGTCAGCAAGGGGGAGAGCCTGAGCGATACCATCAAAAACCTTGAAGCGATGCAGGTGGATGCCTTTGTTTTGCGTCACCCCTCTTCGGGATCTGCTGACCTCATCACCACAATCACCTCCAAAAACGTCATCAATGCCGGGGACGGATCACATGAGCACCCGACACAGGCACTGCTCGACATGTTCACGCTCCGCGACCATTTCGGAAAAATTGAAGGACTCAGGGTGATCATTATTGGCGACGTGCTTCACAGCAGGGTCGCCCGTTCAAATATATACGGACTCCTTGCAGCCGGTGCAGAGGTTGGCCTCTGCTGCCCGGTCACCCTGATGCCTCCCGATGCCGACCGGCTCGGCGTTACTCTCTTCACCGATCTCGACCTGGCCATTGCCTGGGCCGACACGGCCATCGTGCTGCGTCTGCAGCTTGAGCGGGCTACAGGAGGATACCTGCCCTCTCTTGAAGAGTACTCTGTCCATTACGGTTTGACCGATGAACGACTTGAACGGATACAGAAACATCTGCTGGTGCTGCATCCTGGGCCGATAAACCGGGAAATCGAAATATCCAATAATGTTGCCGACCGCATACAACCACCGGGTTATTCGAGAAGCATGCTGCTTGAACAGGTGACCAACGGCGTCGCTGTCCGCATGGCGGTGCTGAACACCCTTCTTGCCGGGTAAAATAATCTCTTTCCATGACTGCCGCTCGCTAACTCATCAACTCTTCGCCATGAAAAACAGATCCCATCTCAGCAAGGCACTTTCCATTCTGACAGCCATGCTCTTGATCACCCTGAACAACGTCACGGCAGAACCATTGCTGAACCCTACCTTCAACACGCTCTTCAAGCCGTTTCTCGCCGACCCGATGGAACCAAGAATTGCCGTCTTGCCATGGCTTGAAAAGCGACATCTGCAGCTCGACATCGGCAGTTCGGTCGATCTTTGCCAGAACAACAACCATGATTTTGCTGCAGGTATTGATTTCGCCACCTGGTCTCTTTTGAACCGTGGTGATAATTTCAAATTTCCGGTTGACGCCATCGATTATCTCTTCGGCATCAATGCAAGCTGGAAAAAACCTCTCCGCATCGGCGCACTCCCTTTTGACGAGATAAGCGGAAAAATCCGGATCAGCCACATCTCGGCCCATTTTGAAGATGGCCACTATGACGCAACAACCAACCAATGGATCCAGGCAGACTGCCCGTTCAAGATTCCTTTTACCTATAGCCGGGAGTTCATCAATTTGGTAGTGGCACTCAGCTCACCGCAGCACAGGGTCTATGCCGGATACCAGTACCTCTACCACACCATCCCTGACGGCATCAATCCACACTCATTCCAGACAGGCGTTGAACTTTCCACACCCGGCAATACCTACCTTGCAGCAGACTTCAAACTACTGCCAACCTGGCAACCATCGCTTGAAAAGACGAGAGGGTACCGGGGCACATGGAACCTGCAGGCTGGTATGCGTCTCAACAGCATAGGGCTTGAAAAAGTCAGGGTCATCTGCAACTATTTTTCAGGGATGAGCCGTCAAGGCATGTACTTCTACCGCCCTGAAAGCTATAAAACAGTAGGATTCATTGTAGAGCTTTGAAAATAAAATCGCCGCAGGCGCTTTTAGCGTATAATAACGATATTCGACCAGTGTAAAAACAAAAAAGGAGCCAGGGAGAGGATGGAAAATATCCCACTTGTTCGTTTAGTAAAATTTTTATTACATTTACCCATTGCAGCACAACATTTCAGTTTCTGATCTCGTTCCGTACTTTTGATAAGGTCAGGAACCGTTTTTCTGGTTAATGCACACACAAAACACACACAACCTAACGGAGAAAACAGATGAAAAAAATGCTTTCGCTTGCCGCAATGTTTGCGGTTCTCTCTTATGCCTCCCCGGCATCGGCTGAATTGAAAATCAGCGGAGATGCAGCGACCCGCCTGAGAGGCCAGTTCAATAATTCAAATATTGGTAGTGTTAAAACCACAAATGAGGATGATCTGAAATTCCAGTACAGGGTACGCCTGAAAGCATCGGCAGATCTCGGCGATGGTTACTTTTTCAAATCCCTGATTGCCAATGAGGAGACCAGCAATGGAGGAACTCCCGGCTGGAGCACCGTAGGAAGTACCAACACAGAAAAATTCCAGCTGGAAGTTTCAAACTTCTACTTCGGACGTATGCTGGAGTGTAGCCACTACATGGTTGGCCGCCTTCCGCTCAACAGCTTCAACAACCCGATTTTCGACCTTACCCTCTATCCGATTCCAACATCATTCACAAACTCAGGCGTCTATGCGGTTGATGTTCCGGTATTCCAATGGAACTATGACCGTGTTTACGGCATGAACTATGGTGCAAAGGTTGGCGACGGTGACCTTAATGCCACTCTTGTCGTGCTGGACAATAATTCTGTAACCGAAAACACCTCATCACACACGGGTGACGGCCTCTTCAACGACGGCTACCTGCTCCATCTTTCCTACAAAACCACCATTGGTGATGTCACTGTTGAACCACAGGCACTTATTGTCCTGACTGATGCGCAAGGCTCTGCCTATCAGAAGATCTCTCCAAACACCTTCGGCGCCAATGCCACCATCCCGGCAGGCAAATCGAAACTCGGCCTCAGCGGCTTCTACACGGTCTGCAAAGACAGCAAGGGGACGACAGGCACAACGTACAGTTCAACAACAACACCAAACAACACAACAATTGCAACGAGTACACCTGCAAATGTCGATTACAGCGGCTACCTCCTGAGACTCAAAGGCGAGTCCGGCCCAGTCATGGGATGGATTGACTACAACAGAACCACAGACAAGACACCAGTACATGATGTCACCTTCAACAACATCTTTGTCTGGGCACAGTACAAAGTCAATGTTCACGAGTCAGCTACTGGCACCTTCAGTGTAACTCCTACCATTCGCTACCGTGCAAGTGGAAGAGATATTGCCGGTACCACTGTTACAGATCATAACAACCAGCTTCGCACAGAACTCTGGGCATCAGTGACCTTCTAAGTCACGCCCTTGTCGACATGAAAAGCCGCAGGCAACTGCGGCTTTTTTTAAACTTGCATTCCTGAATAACTATTTTTGTTTCGCAGGCTCCAATCCTGCTGATAACAATTGATACATCACGATTTTTTCACGATATTAACGGTTATAAACCACCGATAACGTGCACAAAACAGAGAGCTCCCTTTATCCCGCAGTGGTGAGCACTGTTCCTTTTTATTTGAAGTTCAGTTTTTCGTCTTGAAGACCCGACTTGCATGAGCAAGCACAATGAGTGTCTGACTGGAAGACCAGTTTTACTGTTCTTTTTGATAACAGGTCATTAACTTTAATTATTCCAATAATTTAAACGCAACAGCGGTACTATGATTACCATTAAAAAAATCATCTGCCCGGTTGATTTCTCTGGATTGTCGCGCAAGGCGCTGCAATACGCCAACGAGTTTGCAAGACTCTCCAGCGGAAAAGTCTTTCTTGTCGGCGTTATTGAGAACGACCCAACCATTACCTATTCTCGTGGTCTTGAAAAGGAGCGTGCTGAAGAAGAACAGAAACTTGTTGCACTGATCGAAGAGGAGAAGATGGCTGGCATTGTGGCCGATTATGTCATCTATGAAGGATTTGCCGAAGAGTGCATTCTCGACTATGCAAAACGGCAGGAGGCTGACCTCATTATCATGGGCTCACACGGGCGTCGCGGCCTGAAGCGCATGATCCTCGGCAGCGTTGCTGAGCATGTAATCCGGCGCGCCCCATGCCCGGTGCTTGTCGTCAAGGAGAGCGAGCATGAGTTTATCAATTAAAGATCGCGCAACACGAATGAGTTAATGCATTACATTTTTTTCTAAACAATCAAAGAAAACTTTTATGGCACAAAATGTCACAAACGTTTCCCAAACCGAAGAGGTCTCCAGCACCCGGCGGGTTATTGCTGCTTCTTCGGTCGGGACGCTCATTGAGTGGTATGACTTTTATATTTTCGGTACGCTTGCGAAAATCATTTCCGAACAGTTTTTTCCAAAAGATAACCCGACGGCGGCACTGCTTGCCACACTGGCGACCTTTGCAGCAGGTTTTGTCATCAGGCCTTTCGGCGCACTCTTCTTCGGCCGGCTTGGTGATCTTATCGGACGGAAATACACCTTTCTTGTGACCCTGGTGATCATGGGCGGCTCCACCTTTGCTATCGGTCTTGTTCCCGGCTATAAAACGATCGGCTTTTTTGCTCCTGCGATTGTTTTCATTTTACGACTGCTGCAGGGTCTTGCTCTTGGAGGTGAGTATGGCGGTGCGGCCACCTATGTCGCAGAACACTCTCCTGCCGGGCAGCGAGGCTTCTGGACAAGCTTTATCCAGACAACAGCAACCCTCGGTCTCTTTCTGGCGCTCGGCGTTATTCTTGTTGTCCGCCAGTCACTCGGTGTTGAAACCTTCTCTGACTGGGGATGGCGCATTCCCTTCATCCTTTCTGCGCTTCTTGTCGGAGTTTCGATCTTTATCCGCATGAGGATGTCTGAATCGCCGATGTTTGTGAAAATGAAAAAAGAGGGCAAAACCTCAGCAAATCCTCTTGCCGAGAGCTTCAAGAAAAAGGACAACCTGAAAATGGTGCTGATCGCCCTTCTTGGCGCAACCGCCGGTCAGGGTGTTGTATGGTACACCGGTCAGTTCTATGCACTCTCCTTTTTGCAGAATGCCTGTAACGTAGAATTTGTGCAGAGCAACCTGATCATTTCGATCGCCCTGCTTATCGGCACTCCTTTCTTTATTGTCTTCGGTGCACTTTCCGACAAAATTGGACGCAAGTACATCATGATGTCGGGTATGCTTATTGCCGTGCTTGCCTACCAGCCTATTTACCGGGCAATGTACAACGAGGCCGCACTCAAAACGAAAACCGAGATTGTCGAGAAAACAACCATCGAAACCAAAGAGGCTGTAAAAGGTACGGACACCATCACCACAAAGATTACGAAAAAATCTTATGAAGATGGCACAACCTACAAGGAGACCGTCAAGACAACCATACCGCTTGATCCTGTAAAAAAAGCCGAGCTTGCGGCTAAAGACAAACTGAAACCTGAAACCAAAAAGGAAGTAACCCTTCCCAAGACTTCTTACTACAAGATGATCGGCTTTGTCTTGATTCAGGTTATTTTCGTCACCATGGTCTACGGTCCGATTGCTGCGTTCCTGGTTGAAATTTTCCCGACCCGCATCCGCTACACCTCGATGTCTTTGCCCTACCATATCGGCAATGGTGTCTTCGGCGGTCTGGTCCCGCTTATTTCAACCCGTCTTGTTGAAGCAACCCGCCCGGCACCAGGCCTTCCGCCTGCCGATCCGCTTGCCGGTCTTATGTACCCGATACTGATTGCAAGCGTAAGCTTTGTGATTGGAATGCTGTACATCTCCAACAAAACCAACAACATGGACGTTGAATAACCAAGAACCTTTTAATTTCATCCATTATGTCTTTAATAAAAAAGTTGTTCGGAATTGTCTGGTCACTCATGGGGATAGGAATCATCCCGCTGGTGATCATGCAAGCCATGAAAGAGATCGCAGCAAAGCCCAGTGAAGAGAACTGGATTTTCTGGTCGATTGTTATTGTCGTCCTTATGCCTATTATCGCGTTCAGCCTGATTACCTTCGGTGTGTTTGCGCTGAAAGGTGAGTATGACGTCCTTGATTAGGCATTAAAACCAGCACCTGCTCTTTTTTCTCAAGGAAAAGCCGCATCTTTCATGCGGCTTTTCCTTGTTTTGGGGAAGAGAAAAACCAACCCCCCTTTGATTGATGGATATCCAGGATGAATTCGCGGCCGGCACCGATATAAAAAAAGCTCTTGCTGAAAAACTTGCCACACTGCCAACCTCACCAGGCGTCTACCAGTTCAGAAATACAAGTGGCCGGGTGATCTATGTCGGCAAGGCAAAAAATCTCCGTAACCGGGTTCGCTCCTATTTCAGAAACCGGCAGCAGCTCTTCGGCAAAACGCTGGTGCTTGTCACCCATATTGCGGATTTCGAACTCATTATCACCTCTTCAGAGGTCGAAGCGCTGATTCTTGAGAACAACATGATCAAGGAGCTGAAGCCGCGCTACAATGTAAATCTCAAGGACGACAAAAGCTACCCTTACCTGGTCATTACCAATGAGCCTTTCCCCCGCCTCCTCATCAGTCGCCAGCGAAGAAAGGACGGCTCCATCTGGTTCGGCCCCTATACTGAATCCCGTCAGCTCCACTCCATTCTTGACCTTATTGGCTCTATTTTTCCGCTGCGAAGCTGCAAACACCGCCTGAGCGAGGAGAATATTGCTGCAAAAAAATACAAGGTCTGTCTCGACTACCACATCCACAAGTGCAAGGGGCCATGTGAAGGGCGGCAGCCAGAAGAGGAGTATCTCCTCATGATCGAAGAGATTACCCGTCTGCTGAAGGGAAAGACCTCCTCTATGATACGCTCGCTCACCGAAACCATGCAGCTTTTTGCCCGGGAACTGAAGTTTGAGCAGGCGGCGGAGATAAAAGCGCAGCTTGAGAGCCTGAAGCGCTATGCAGAACGGCAGAAGGTGGTTGCGGGTGATGGTCTCGACAGGGATGTCTTTGCGGTTGCCACCGGAGAGGAGGATGGCTGCGGTGTCGTCTTCAAAATTCGGGAGGGAAAACTGCTCGGCTCGCAGCGCATCTACATGAACAACACCGAAGGAGAGAGCGACGCCGGACTGCAGGCAAGGGTAATGGAAAAATATTATCTCGAAACCCTTGAGCTTGTGCCTGATGAAATTCTGCTCCAGGAGCCTCTTGCCATCGACGAAGAGGAGACCCTGAGAGCCTTCATCGTGGAAAAACAGAGGGAGGAGGGGACGGAGAAAAAAACTATTCGCTTTGTAGTGCCCCAAATTGGCGAAAAGGCACACCTGGTTGAGATGTGCCGACAGAATGCCCGCCATCATCTGGAGGAGTACCTGATACAGAAACAGAAGCGGGGCGAAGCTGTCCGCGAGCACTACGGCCTTACCGCCCTCCGCGAGCTGCTGCACCTGCCGAAACTCCCGGAACGGATCGAATGTTTCGACAACTCCCATCTTCAAGGCACTGATTATGTAAGCTCAATGGTCTGTTTTGAGAAAGGAAAACCGAAAAAATCGGATTACCGGAAATTTAAAATGAACAGTTTCGAAGGGTCAGACGACTATGCCGCCATGGCTGAGGTGATCCGGCGTCGTTACGGTGGCTCACTTTCAACAGTGCTCCCCTTGCCAGACCTTATTGTGGTCGATGGCGGCAAAGGGCAGGTCAATACTGCTTTCCAAACCCTGAACGCCCTGGGACTCTCCATCCCGGTTATCGGTCTGGCGAAGCGCATTGAGGAGATCTTTACGCCACAGGCCCGTGACCCCTTTAATCTGCCAAAAACCTCTCCGGCACTCAAACTGCTCCAGCAACTGCGTGATGAGGCACACCGCTTTGCCATCACCTATCACCGCCAACTGAGATCGGAAAGAACCCTGCAAACAGAACTTACCACGATCAAGGGAATTGGTGAGAAAACCGCATTCAGGCTGCTTGAGCGCTTCGGCTCCATTGACGGTGTTGCGCAGGCAACCCTCGATGAGCTGACGGCGGCGGCGGGAAGAAAAACAGCGGAGGCTCTCTACCGTTTTTACCGGCCATAAATGTTCTTCTTCCCACCCCTGCTGGCTCCCAGGAATATTTTTCTTAATAAAATTCTGTTATATTTGTTTGTGTGCAGTATGACTCTGTGAATAGAGAAACTCTTTACGATTGCTTATGAATGTGCCTGATTTTTTCGATGATAATCGCCATTACCAAACGGGTGCATCAGGAAAAGAACAACCCGACCTTGATGGTCTTGATTCCATGTTTGATTCGGAAGATCTGATTGACCGGGTCATCCAATATAATGAAGAGGGATTCCAGCTTGAAGCGCTTGCTGTTGCCCGTCGTCTTGGTGTTATAGCGCCCTTTAACACGGAGACGTGGTTCCACCTCGGCAACTGCCTGACCCTCAACGGCTCTTTTGATGAGGCTCTCGAAGCGTTTCAGAAGGCTGCTGTATTCAGTCCGATGGACAGCGAAATGCGTCTGAATCTGGCGCTTGCCTGGTTCAACACCGGCGACCACGATGAGTCGCTTAGAGAGCTTGATGATATGATTGTCGACTCCTCGATTGAAAAGGAGTACCACTACTACCGGGGCATCATCCTGCAGCGGCTTGAGCATATTGTAGAGGCAGAATCAAACTTCGAGTACGCTCTTGAGCTTGATGCAGAGTTTGCCGATGCATGGTATGAGCTTGCCTACTGCAAGGATGTTCTTGGCAAGCTTGAGGAGAGTACCTCATGCTACCGCAAAACGCACGATCACGACCCTTATAATATCAATGCATGGTACAATAATGGCCTTGTTTTGAGCAAAATGAAGCGCTACGACGAGGCGCTCGACTGTTACGACATGGCCATCGCCATTTCCGATGATTTCAGCTCGGCCTGGTATAACCGTGCAAACGTTCTGGCCATCACCGGACGTATTGAGGAGGCGGCTGAAAGCTATCTGAAAACACTGGAGTATGACCCTGACGATATCAACGCCCTCTACAATCTCGGCATAGCCTACGAAGAGCTTGAAGAGTACACTGAAGGAATTATCTGCTACCGCCGCTGCATCGAACTAAGCAGTGATTTTAGTGACGCATGGTTTGCCCTTGCCTGTTGCCACGAAGCACTTGATGAGTACGAGGAGGCTTTTACGGCTACCAGGGAGGCTTTGAAGTTAGCACCTGAGAGCATCGAGTTCCTCCTGCTCAAGGCGGAGATTGAGTACAATCTCAATGATCTTGCAAACTCCATTGCGACCTATCAGCAGATCATGACACTTGATCCTGAAAATCCGCAGATATGGGTCGATTTTGCCATCGTGCTCAGGGAGGCTGGCCAAATCAATGCCTCCATTGACGCGCTGCAACAATCACTGAAGCTTCAGCCGCTTTCGGCCGATGCCCATTTTGAAATTGCCGCCGCCTATTTTGCCATGGGCGACAAGCTCAGTACACTGAAGGCGCTGAGCAAGGCATTCAAGATTGACCCGGAGAAGAAAGAGCTGTTTCAAAGCACCTTTCCAGAGCTCTATCAGCAGGATTCTGTCCGTCGGATGCTCGGTATTGCATGAAGAAAGCAACAAAAATCCTCGGCCTTATCGGTCGTGCCGTTGATTATTCATACTCTCCGCTCATCCATAACAGGGCGTGCGAGCTGCTTGGGCTTGGGTACCATTATACCATTTTCAATATTGCGGATCCCTGCATGATCGGTGATGCCCTTCGCGGAGCAAAAGCACTCGGCCTTGCAGGCTTTAACGTCACCATCCCCTACAAAAAAACCGTCGTCCCCTTTCTCGACGATCTTTCCGGGGAGGCTGCCTCCATTCGAGCGGTCAACACGATCGTCAACGATGAGGGGAAACTGATCGGCCACAACACCGATATTGCCGGATTTGCTGCTCCCCTTCTGCCCTACCGGGAGAGCATAAGAGGCCAAACCCTCTCTATTTTCGGTGGCGGCGGAGCGGCACTGGCGGCCATCGAAGCCCTCAACCGGTTTTTTGCACCAAAAGAGATTCTGCTCTTTGTGCGTAACCCTGAGAAAACCCGCACGCTGCTTGTGGAGAGCGGCCATGACCATCTCACGATACTCCACTCCGGCAATCCAGCAAAAGTGAGCGAGTGTCGCGTTGTTGTCAATGCCACGCCAATCGGTACCAGAGGCAGTAACGGCTCTCCTCTCCCCCTTGAGCGGGAGCTACTCCATTCCGGCCAGATTGTCTACGACATGGTCTACAACCCTCTTGACACTCCCCTCCTGCAGGCAGCAAAACAGGCTGGTGCCATAACCATATCGGGCATTGAGATGCTGATCGGCCAGGCTGAACGCTCATTCGCCCTCTGGACTGGTATGCAGATGCCAACCGCCGCCGTAAAAGAGGCCCTTATGCAAGAGATTCAACAACAATAAACCTCTCGCCCCAGGGGCATCCCTACTCATGAAACTTTTTTTCTCCCTAATCCTTCTTGTCATCACCCTTGACCAGTGGACAAAAAAACTTGCCATCACCTTTCTCCGCGATGGAGTGCAAAACATCACCATTATCCCGGATTTCTTCTCCCTCACCTACGCAGAAAACAAAGGAGTGGCTTTCGGGCTAGAATTTGCTCCACCGGCAGTGCTCCTGCTCCTGACCGGACTCATTACGGCTATCGTACTCTTCTATGTCATCCGCTCAAAAAACCGGACAACTCTTTTTTTGCTCCCTTTTGCCTTCATCATCGGCGGAGGAATTGGCAACATGATTGACCGTATTGTGCAGGGTCGGGTTGTTGACTTCATCTATTTCGATCTTTACCACGGCCACGTTTTCGGTACCTGGCTCTCTTTGTGGCCTATATTCAATATCGCCGATTCAGCCATCACCATCGGTGCCTGCATGTTGATCCTCTTTCATAACAAGCTCTTTGCAGTCGAGAGCCCGGAAGTGAAAAACAATGTTCGTTGATATCCACTGCCACCTCTCCTTTCCGGAGTTCGACAAGGATCGAAAAGAGGTCATCAAGCGCCTGACCGAAGAGGGAGTCGGACTGCTCATTGATCCAGGCGTTGACGTTGCCTCAAGCAAAAAATCGATTGAACTTGCCCACGATGTCGACTTTATCTACGCCAACGTCGGCCTTCACCCCCATGAAGCCGCCCTCCCTGTCGAAGAGAGTGTATTTGAGGAGCTGCTCTCTCTTGCCCACTCGCCGAAAGTGGTTGCCATAGGAGAGATCGGCCTCGACTATCACTACCCGGAGCATAATCGCCCTGCCCAGCATGAGGCATTCCGTGAAATGCTGAAGATGGCCTGCTCGCTCGACATGCCGGTCGTTATCCATTGCCGCGATGCTTGGGAAGATATGCTGCGCATTCTTTCAGAAGAGAGCCATTCTGCCATGCGTGGCGTGATGCACTGCTTTTCGGGCGACATCCTTATCGCAAAAAAGTGTATCCGCAAAGGGTTCAAGCTCTCCATTCCAGGCACGGTGACCTACAAGCACTCCCTGCTGCCGGATGTTATAAGAGAGGTTTCACTTGATGATCTCCTCACCGAGACCGACGCACCTTACCTTGCACCCGTGCCATACCGGGGCAAACGGAATGAACCTGCATGGGTCAGCGCTGTCACGACGGCCATTGCCCGCATAAGGGAGATATCCCTCAAAGAGGCGGCGGATGGCATTGCAAAGAATAGCGTTGAATTGTTTAGATTATCGATTTTATAGGCACTTCGGAGCATCCAGGTTTTTCTGGCAGCGACTCTCTCTCTTATTTTGAAAATCACGCAAACTTGCTTAGGTTGAGGGCCGACACCGATGCAGCAACCATAACAATGAGCCATGAACAACATTCGTACCGCCACTCCCGTCCAGCAGGGCATGAAACCATCAACAGAAGACAATCTGCTCTACATTGCCATCAAGTATAAATCGGCAATTATTGGTGCACTCATCTTTCTCGTCTGCTTCGGAGCTGGCACCTTCTTCTGGATTCGTCAGCAGCAGACAAGTGAGCTTGAATCGTCACTGCAACTCTCAAGGATTACGCCATTTCTTGACCGTGGAGAATATAAAATCGCTATCAACGGTGACGGAAAGATTGCCGGACTGAAAAAAATTGCTGATGAATACGCCGGAAAATATGCGGGTACCCCGAGTGGCAATATGGCCAATCTGCTGCTTGCCAATGCATACTACTCCAGCAATGAGTTTGATTCTGCCCTGAAGGTTTTTAAAACCGTGTCGATCAAGAACGACGATCTTGCCGCCGCAGCCCTTGCTGGAGCCGGCGACTGTTACATCGGTAAAAATCAGTTTGCACCGGCAGCCGAAAGCTATCAGGATGCGTCAAAGCAGGCTGAAAACCGCGTACTGAAAGCTCAGTACCTCGCTCATGCGGCAAACTGCTTCCGTCAGATTAACCAGCTTAAAAAGGCGGCGGAGCTTTATACAAAAATCGTTGCGGACTATCCTGGCACAACAGGAGCCGCTGCCGCACAGCGCTCACTCTGGCAGATTTCCGGAAACCTTTAATAACCAGCAACCGTTACCTAAACACATTTCCTTATGCCCGAACAGTTTATTATCAAGACAAACCTTGGCGACATTACCATCAGCCTCTACGACGACACACCGCTGCACCGCGATAACTTCGCAAAACTCGTCGGCGAAAGCTACTACGACGGCATCCGTTTTCATCGGGTCATCGAAGGATTCATGATCCAGACAGGCGACCCCCTCTCACGCCATGAAGAGAAGCGCTCCCTCCATGGTACCGGTGGACCATCGACCCGTATCCCGGCAGAAATCAAACATCCAAACAAAAAAGGAACACTTGCGGCGGCAAGGGACAACAATCCACAGAAAGCCTCCTCCGGCAGCCAGTTCTATATCAACCACTCAGACAATGGATTTCTTGACGGTCAGTACACCGTTTTCGGTGTCGTTGACGCTGGCATGGATGTGGTGGAAAAAATAGCTGCTGTCAAAACCGATCCAAACGACAACCCTCTTGTTCCTGTAGTCATAGAGTCTATCGTTCCAGTCGCAAAGTCTTGACCGGCTGAAAAAGAGATGGAGAGTATTGCGACCAACATAGAGGAGATCAGGGAGCAGATCACCGCAGCCTGCATTGAAGTTGGCCGCGATCCGGCCGAAGTACGTCTGATCGCCGTCTCGAAAACCCACCCGGCCTCACTTGTCAGGGAGGCATTCGCTGCTGGCCAGATCGAGTTCGGGGAGAGTTATGTGCAGGAGTTTCTCGAAAAATACGACGATTCCCTGCTTGAAAATAAAGGAATCGAATGGCACTTTATCGGCCACCTGCAATCGAACAAGATTCGCTCGATTATCGGCAAGGTAAGCCTCATTCACGGCATAGACAAGCTTTCAACGGCTGAAGAGCTCTCAAAACGGGCCCTCCAGCACAACCTGCGGGTCGACTATCTTCTTGAAGTCAACACTTCCGGCGAAGCATCCAAGTACGGGATGGCACCGGAGGAAGTTCTTTCAATTGCAGAAGCGCTCTTTACACTCCCCAACATCTTCCTCCGCGGCTTGATGACCATCGCCTCACCGGAGAGGGTCAAGGCACAGGAGGAGTTCCGCCAACTGCGCACCCTGCTTGAAGCGCTGAAAGCGGTTTCACCAGATTCATCAAAACTTACTGAGCTCTCCATGGGCATGAGTGGCGACTTCAGGGAGGCAATTCATGAGGGAGCAACCATGATCCGTGTCGGCACAGCAATCTTCGGCTGGCGGTGAGAGCGATGGCTTCCTGACCAGCTTAAACACTCTTTTTACACCTTGTCAATTAACCTGTAAAACAACCCCATCATGATCTCACAGAAGGCAAAAATTCAGGAAGCAGTCGCCTTTATCAGAAACAAAACATCCCTCGACTACCCCGTCGGAATTGTTCTGGGCACAGGCCTCGGTGCCCTTGTCAAGGAGATTGATATCGATTTTTCCCTCGACTACAGTGATATTCCCAACTTTCCGGTCTCCACGGTTGAAACCCACCACGGCAAGCTGATTTTCGGAACCCTTTCGGGCAAAAATGTTGTGGCCATGCAGGGGCGCTTCCACTACTACGAAGGGTACTCCATGCACCAGATTGTCTTTCCGGTCAGAGTCATGAAGCATCTCGGCGTCAAAACCCTCGGTATCACCAATGCCTGCGGCGGCCTGAATCCTGCCTACAAAAAAGGCGAAATTATGCTGATCGACGACCACATCAACCTGCTTGGCACCAATCCGCTGATCGGGCCCAACGACCCTGAAATCGGCTCACGCTTTACTGACCTCTGCGCACCCTACTCTCCCCGCATTCTTGCCCTTGCCGAGCAGGTGGCCCTCGACCATAGAATCAAGGTTCAGCGTGGCGTCTATGTCGCACTCTCCGGCCCCTGCCTTGAAACCCGCGCAGAATACCGCATGTTACGCATCCTTGGCGCCGATGTAGTCGGCATGTCAACCGTACCGGAGGTGATCGCCGCCGTCCACCAGGGCACAGAGGTTTTCGGCATGTCCATCATTACCGATGAGTGCTTCCCCGACTGCCTCAAATCGGTCAGCATCGAAGAGATCATCGAGGTCTCCAACCATGCCGAACCAAAAATGACCTCCATCTTCAAGTCTATTGTAGCAAACCTTTAATTCAAAAAAACAAGTATGATAGACGCCATCTCATTTAATGACAGCACCCTTCGCTACCTCGACCAGCGTTATCTGCCGCTTAGGGAAAATCATGTTGCAACAAAAGATTACAGGGAGGCTATAGAGGCAATCAAAACGCTTGCCGTGCGCGGCGCACCACTGATTGGCGTTGCAGCAGCCTACACCATCATCCTCGGCATCAACAGCTTCAAGGGCACCAAAGAGGAGTTTCCCCCTTTTTTCAAGGCGCTTGTGGGAGAAGTTGAAGCGTCCCGCCCGACCGCCGTCAACCTCTTTTTTGCGGCTGCACGACTGAAAAAGGTCTATAATGAAAATTTTGAGGCCGACACCATTGAGGCGCTCTTTGCAAAAATGAACGCTGCCGCCGGCAAAATACATACCGATGAGATTGCGAACTGCGATGCCATGTCGCGCCACGGTGTTGAGCAGATCAAGGTTGACCTTGCCCACATCCTCAAAACCCGCAAGCTCAACGTCCTGACCCACTGCAACACCGGCACCCTTGCCTGCTGTGGCACCGGTTCAGCACTTGGCGTCATCAGGCTTGCCTGGCAGGAGGGGCTGATTGAACGCGTCATCACCTCCGAAAGCCGCCCACTTCTGCAGGGGCTCCGTCTTACTGCCTGGGAACTTGAGCAGGATGGCATACCCTTTGTCTCCATCTCCGACTCTTCATCGGCATTTCTGATGCAAAGAGGGATGATTGATTTCGGTATTGTCGGAGCCGACCGGATTGCCGCCAACGGCGATACGGCCAACAAGATCGGCACCTGTGCCCACGCCATCAGCGCCTGGCACCACAACCTGCCCTTTTACATCGCTGCGCCGGTATCAACCATTGATATCACGATTCCTGACGGCACGCATATCCCGATTGAAGAGCGCAACGCCGATGAGCTAAGAACCATTTTCGGCACACAGGTGGCATCACCAACCACACCGGTGCTCAACTACGCCTTTGACGTCACCCCCGGCAAATTATTGAGGGGAATCATTACCGATAAAAAAGCGGTTGTTGGCGACTATGTTGCAGGACTTACTGCATTGATGGTGGAATAAACAGGAGACACCGAAATGCTCACCGTGAACGCAATAGCTCCGGTGAGCGTTTTGTGTAGCAGCAGTCGTCCTTACGAAGCTTGCTGAAAAAAAATATGGTAACAGCTTTTCGAGTGCCGCTGTTACCCATATTTTGAAATGAATTTATTGCAATCATCTCACATGGATACACTTTTACTGGCCCGTGCCCAATTTGCCTTCACCTCGATTTTTCACTTCTTCTTTATCCCGCTGACGCTTGGGCTCTCGATCTTTACGGCAATTCTTGAAACGGCTTATGTTAAAACCGGCAATGAGAAGTACAAGCATTTGACAAAATTCTGGGGCACTCTTTTTCTTATCAACTTTGCTGTCGGGGTTGTCACTGGCATTGTTATGGAATTTCAGTTTGGGATGAACTGGTCGGCATACTCACGATTTGTCGGAGATATTGTCGGAGTGCCACTGGCAATCGAGACACTGCTTGCTTTCTTTATTGAATCGACCTTCATTGGTGTATGGGTCTTCGGATGGAACAAGCTTCCAAAAGCACTCCATGCCGCATCCATCTGGATTGTGGCTCTCGGCTCAACCCTCTCTGCGTTCTGGATTCTGGTCGCAAACTCCTTTATGCAATCTCCTGTTGGATATAAAATGGCTGCGAACGGTTCACAGGTTGAAATGATCGATTTTTTTGCCCTGCTCTTCAATCCAAGCCTTTGGAAACAGTTTCCGCATGTGCTGGCTGGAGGAGTTGTCACCGCAGGATTTCTTGTTATCGCAGTCAGTGCCTGGCATCTCGGAAGAGAAACAAAAGAGCGAAACGCTTTTGAAACATCCCTGAAATTTGGCGCCATCTACGCCTTTATCGGAACCATGCTCGTTGTTCTTGCCGGTCATGCCCAGATGCAGAACCTGCTGACAACCCAGCCCATGAAAGTCGCCGCGGCTGAAGCGCTCTGGGAGAGCGAAAACCCGGCCAGCTTTTCGCTCTTTACCATCGGTGATGAAGAGGGGCTCAAAGACGTTTTTTCCATACGAGTTCCTGGTATGCTCTCATTTCTTGCCTATAACACCTTTAAGGGTGAAGTGAGGGGAATCAAGAACCTGCAAAAAGAGTATGCAGTGCAATACGGCCCCGGCAATTACATTCCCTCCATTGTCACCGCCTACTGGAGCTTCCGCTTCATGGTAGGAGCGGGCACACTGATGCTCTTCGTCTCACTGCTCGCCCTGTACAAGGTGATCAAGGAGAACTACACCTTCTCTCCGCTGGTCGGCGCCCTGCTCTTCTGGTCACTGCTGCTGCCCTGGATGGCCAACACATCAGGGTGGATCCTTGCTGAGATGGGCCGTCAACCCTGGATTGTCTTTGGCCTGCTGAAAACTGAAAAAGGAGTTACACCTGCATCGGTCGTCAGCAGCAGCGAACTGATCTTCTCACTTGCGGTGTTTGTTGTAATCTACGCAGCACTTGCCGGGACTGATTTTTTCCTGTTGAAAAAATATGCCTCCGCAGGGATCGACACGGAGGAATAAATTCATGAAAAGAGGAACGATGGATGTGCTTGTGTTAAAAACCTCTTTGTCTGGCAGGCATCAACGCTGCCAAAGAACCTGTAATCGTCACAAATAATGGATTTGCAAACACTCTGGTTCGTCATCATAGCATTCCTCTTTATCAGCTTTTTTGTGCTCGAAGGGTTTGATTTCGGTGTCGGCATCCTGCTTCCTTTCATGAGCAGAGATGATCGTGAACGCCGCGCCGTCATCAACACCATTGGCCCCTTCTGGGATGGCAACGAAATGTGGCTCATAAGCGCAGGCGGTGCCATGTTTGCCGTCTTCCCGAAATGGTACGCCACGCTCTTCAGCGGTTTTTATCTTATGCTTATTCTCATGCTTGTGGCACTGATCTTCCGTGGTGTCGCCTTCGAGTTCCGCAGCAAGCACGAGAGCCCGGCATGGCGCAACTTCTGGGACTGGAGCATTTTCGGAGGAAGCGCCATACCCGCACTGCTTTGGGGAATTGCCATCGCTAATTTCATGAGAGGCGTTCCCATTGACAGCTCCATGAACGCAACCGGAGGATTGCTCAATCTGCTGAATCCCTACGCACTGCTCTGCGGAGTAACCTCATTGTTGATCTTCAGCCTTCACGGAGCCATCTTTCTTGCACTGAAAACCACTGCCGCACTCAAGGAAAAAGCAATGAGTTTGGCCAGAAAGCTCTGGGCTCCCGCAACACTCCTCTGCATCATTTTCATGGCATGCACCGTCACCGAAACCGATCTTTACCTCCGCCTCGGCATCAATCCGGGGACAGTGCCGGTTTTCAGTGTTCTGGCCCTCGTCTCGGTAATCTTCATGCTGCAAAAAAATGCTGCCGGATGGGCTTTTGCCATGACCACTGTCGCCATAGCTTTTTCGACCATCACCATCTTCATGGGTCTCTACCCGAGAGTGCTTGTTTCAAGCCTCAACCCGGCATGGAGCCTCACCATCTATAATTCCTCATCATCCCTCTACTCCCTCGGCATCATGTCCATCGTCGCCATGATTTTTATTCCGATAATCATGATTTACCAGGGATGGAGCTACTGGGTTTTCCGCCAGAGAGTGACGGTTGATTCAGAACTTGAATACTGATAAACAATGAAAAATGGGGACGTAACAATTGACAATCAAAATCAGCAAATAATCTACTGTCAGAGATTTTATTCGAGACAAGATTACATGCTTTTCACTATATTTATGTCATAGCAGTCCAAGGCGGCTTATTTGTTCATGATCCCAACTGCCGTCTGGCATTCTCTGTTTTTTTTCCTTAAAAAATGATCTGGAGGAAGGCATGAGCGAAGCAGGGTACAATTACAAAATAGTCCGCGGTTTTGCCTTTTCAGCACTCTTCTGGCTTGTCATTGGTCTGGTGGTTGGGCTTTGGATGGCTGTTGAAATGTTCTATCCGGCACTGAATCTTGCCCCATGGCTCAGCTTCGGACGTCTTCGTGTCGTGCATACCAACGGGCTGGGGCTCGGGTTTTCACTCGCAGCCATTTTTTCGACATCATACTATATCCTGCAACGGCTTAACAGGGTAGCGCTCCCCTTTCCCCGCCTTGCCCAAGCTCATCTTTACCTTTTCAATACGGCAATAGCCCTGGCGGCTCTGAGCCTCTTTGCAGGAATGAATACCACAAAGGAGTATGCCGAACTTGAATGGCCTCTCGATATCGGTGTCGTGATCATGTGGGTCATGTTTGCCATCAATGTCTTTGGTACACTGATCAAACGCCAGGAAAAACAGATGTACATCTCGCTCTGGTACATCATAGCCATGACCGTGGCCATTGCCATACTCTATATCGTCAACAACCTTGAGATTCCCGTCAATCTCTTCAAGTCCTACTCCATCTATGCTGGAGCAAACGATGCCAATGTCGAGTGGTGGTACGGTCACAACATCGTAGGCTTCATCTTTACGGTACCGATACTGGCTATGTTCTACTATTTCCTTCCAAAAGCAACAGGACTTCCCATCTACAGCCACCGTCTCTCCATCGTCTCTTTCTGGGCACTGAACTTTGCCTACCTCTGGACAGGAGCACACCACCTCATGCTGACCCCCCTGCCGGAATGGATTCAGACGGTTGCCATGGGTTTCAGCATCTTTCTGATTGCCCCATCATGGGGTTCGGTGATTAACGGTTATTACACGCTTCAGGGAAACTGGGATCAGATGCGCAGCAATTATCTGGTCAAATTCTTCATTGCCGGCATCACCTTTTACGGACTCCAGACCATTCAGGGACCGCTTCAGGGACTGCGAACCCTAAACGCCTTCTTTCACTATACCGACTGGGTTGTCGGTCATGTACACATGGGCACCATGGGATGGGTTACGATGGTCGTTGCGGCATCATTCTACTACATGATTCCGCATATTACCAATAGAGAGCTCTACAGCATCAAGCTTGCCAACATACAGTTCTGGCTGACACTGTTCGGTCAGGTGATATGGACCGTCGCCATGTGGATTGCAGGCATCCAGCAGGGTGCCATGTGGAAAGCCACCAACCCCGACGGCTCGCTGATGTACAATTTTCTTGATACTGTCGCATCTCTCTACCCATACTACAAACTGCGGTTTGCGGCAGGGCTTATCTTCTTTATCGGCATACTGATTTTTGTCTGGAATCTTGTCATGACGGTCAGGAAACAACCAGGCACAACTGAAGCATAACCGACACCTAACCATCAGGAGCTGCAATCATGGGTATCACTTCAAAACCGGTTGTTTTTGCTGTTCTTTCAGCCGCTGTCATCCTGATCGGCACCACGGCAACTGTCTTTATTCCTCTTTTCATGCCGTCAACGCAGCCGGGAAGCGCTTTTATAAAACCCTATACAGCGGTTGAACAGGAGGGGCGCGACATCTACATGCGTGAGGGATGCAACAACTGCCACAGCCAGACCGTGCGACCACTGAGAACCGAGGTGCTTCGGTACGGTGAATACTCAAAACCGGAAGAGTTCGCCTACGACAGACCCTTCCTCTGGGGTTCCCGGCGCACCGGGCCTGATTTGAACAGGGTTGGAGGAAAGTATCCCGACTCCTGGCACTACACCCATTTGATGAGCCCTCAAGGCATGTTTGAAAAATCCAACATGCCACCTTACGCCTGGCTTGCAAAGAACAAGCTCGATACCGGCTACTCTTACAAAAAGACATCAGTCCTTGGGTATGGCTATTCGGAAAGCGATGTCGAGCAGCAGATCAGCCAATACAAGGCAACCGTGACCGATGGCGCCTATCCCTCAAAAGCAAGCCGAGACAAGGTAACACCGCCGGAACTGCGCAAGGAACTCACCGAGATGGATGCGCTGATTGCATACCTGCAGAAACTGGGACGGGATGTCAAACAAATGGAGGCCAGAAAATGACCTTTTCCGGTTTAGCATACTTCCTCTTTACGCTGCTTCTCGCCATCGTTATGGGAGGAATAACTGTTTATTACTACAATCCAAAGCGAAAAGAGAAGGTTGAGGAGCCAAAGCGTCGAATGCTTGATGATGAGCAATGAATAACCGAATCCGCCAAAAGGAGAGCTCTATGTATGAAACCGAAGAACCCCGGGATGGCCATAACAAAATCCCCAAAGGGTGGCTGCTGTTTTTTTTCGGGGGAATTATTTTTCTGATCGGCTATATCGTCTCCTATACCCCGGCCATTTCCGGCTGGTCGTTCTACAAGGAGTATGACAAGGAGATGGCGTTAGCGGCCAAAAGTGAGAAACCCGCTGTCGTAAAAGAGTATTCCGGCGACAAGGAGGCCATTGAAGAGGGCAAGGAAATTTTTGCAAACACCTGTGCACCATGCCACAATGCTGATGCAACAGGCAATATCGGTCCCAATCTGACCGCCCCCAAACTCAAATACGGCTCAACCCGTAACGATCTCTACGAAACAATTACCAAAGGCCGCTCCGGCGGGATGCCCTCATTCCTTCCGCAGATCGGCGCAGAGAAAATCAGCAAGGTGATAGCCTTTCTGGAAACCCTGAGAAAAAAATAATTTCCACCAATTCCGGAGTATGCCATTGTGTGGAGAAAAAAGAGAAGAATCGTTGAAATCCTGCAGGCCGCCATCGTAACCGGCCTGCCGTTTGTGGCCATAAACGGCGAAAGTGCGCTCCGGTTCGACATCTCTACCCTCAAACTTCATCTTTTCGGATCGGTTATATGGATGCGGGAATTTTATCTTATTCTTGCCGCATCTCTTTTTTTCCTGCTCTTCATTGCCTTTGTTACCATCATCTTCGGCAGAATCTGGTGTGGCTGGTTCTGTCCCCAGACCGTCCTGCTTGACCTGAATGAAAGCATCGCCGGAGTTACTAAAAAAAAACACCGTAAAACCTGGCAGAAACTCACCCTGATCCCGCTCTCCGCCCTGGTGTCGATAACCATGATCTGGTACTTCATCCCGCCTGCAGAGACATTCAGAAGCCTGTTTGTTGCGCCAACCATCACCGCTTTTTTTCTTGTTCTCTGGCTGCTGGTCTACCTTGAACTAGCCTTTCCCGGAAGAGGATTCTGCATATCAATCTGCCCCTACGCCATGCTGCAGAATCTCCTGTTCGACAAGGATACCCTTGTTATCGAGTATGATGTTTCACGGGATGCTACCTGCATGAGATGCGATGCATGCGTCAAGGTCTGCCCTGTCGGCATCGACATCAAAAACGGGTTAAGCTCCGCCTGCATTGCCTGCGCCGAATGTATCGACGCCTGCCGGAGTATGACGGCAAAGAGAGGGATGCTCCCCTTCCCGAACTACAAAGGGCGGGTGCTGCGCCCGAAAACATTTTGGTTCGGTGGCGCAACAGCTATTGCTGCCATCGCCCTTGTTTTACTGCTCTGGAGCCGTCCAGCGGTTGATTTTCTTGTCATTCGGGACAACGCTGCACTGCCACCTGGCCTGAACCGTTACTCCTTCATCATTCATAACAACGGCGGCGAAAAACTGGCGCTTGAACTCTCCTCCTCAGACCAGGTGACCCTTATCGGCGAGCATACCCTTCTGTTGCAGCCATTTTCAGCCATTCATGGAAGTATTCTGGTAAAATCGACCGGCAAACTGGAGCATCTCCATCTCAGAATTTCCGGTAACGGCATTTCAATCAACAGGGAAACCGGTTTTTTATGAAGCTCTTTTTCTACATCATGTACCCGCTTTTTTTCTTTGCAATGGGCTGCGGCATCTACGTGGCATTCAGGGATGCCGAAGGCCTTGTTGACAACAACTATTACGAAAACAGCACACGCTATTTTCAGGCAAAAGCGAATGAGGAGAAACTCGGTATTGGAATAAGCAAACCTGATTCGCTGAAAAGAGGACATAACGTCATCCGTATCAAGGCAACAACTCACGGCAAACCGCTCGAAAATGCCACGCTATCTCTCTTCACAGGCAACCTCTCGACCACCGGTTACGACTCCACCATAACCATGAGGGAACTCTCTCCGGGAATCTATCAGGCAACCGCCATCATTCCCTTCAAAGGGGTCTGGCTTGCAAGAGTTGACCTGCAACAGCAACAGCAACTCATCACAACAAAAAAATGGTTTTTCAACGTACAATAGTTTCACTGGCGCTCTTCGCCTCCATGCTGATTTCAGGGAGCACACTCAGCGCAAACCCTGTGGATACCACTATCCATGAAAAAGCCTGCACCATCACGTCAGGCAGCTATACCGTAACGCTGAATATTGATCCAAAGCCGGTCAAGCACATGAAAGAGCTCACCTTCAGCATGACGGTATCACCATGCGACAAGCTGCCCGCCAGCCTGCTCCTTGACCTTTCAATGCCGGGAATGGCGATGGGCAAAAATCAGGTGACGCTTGTCAAAAAGAGCGCCTGCCTTTACGAAGGAAAAGGAATCATTGTCCGCTGCATGAGTGGCCGGACACTCTGGCAGGCAACTATTCTCTCTGATGAGCTGAACAATCCCGCCTTTACCTTCAATGTCAGGGAATAAACCGTCATCTCCCGAGAAAGTGCTGTGCGACCATTGCAGCCAGGAGACGATTAAAACCTCGGCCATTACCGCCTTCATTGACGGTAAAACAAGGTACTTCTGCTGCCATGGCTGCCTTGGTGTCTATGAACTCATCCACAGCAACTCGCTTGATGCCTTCTACAACCAGCGATGCGACTGGCAGCCCGGACCTCCGGCAACTGAGGTAAAACTTCAGGCCTCGGCCTTTAGCGACACCGTAACCATCAGCGGCAGCGAAAGCCGCATTGAGCTGCTGCTCTCAGGCATCAGGTGCGCCTCATGCGTCTGGCTCATCGAAAAGTTTCTGATGAAGCACGAAGGCCTCCTCTCGGCAAGGGTCAATTATGCCACCCACAAGGCAACCATCACCTGGACTACAGAAAAAATTACTCTCGATACCATCCTGAATGCCATCCTATCCATAGGCTACCTCCCCCATCCCTCCCGTCACAACAGCAGCGCTGAACTCTTTGCGCATGAAACACAGGAACTGCTCCTGCGCTTCGGCACCGCCGGATTTTTTTCCATGCAGCTCATGCTCTTCACCGCCGCGCTCTACGCCGGATTTTTCGAGGGAATGGAGGAACGCTACAAACTTGCCTTTCAGCTCATTTCGTGGGCACTGGCTACCCCGGTGCTCTTCTACTCCGGCTACCCCTTTCTCTCCAGCGCTTTCCATTCACTGAAGCGGTTGACGCTCAACATGGACGTCCTCGTCGCCCTCGGCTCGCTCTCCGCCTACTGCTACAGCATTGCCATGATCGTACTCGGAGGTGAAGTGTTTTTCGACACCGCCTCAATGATCATCACCTTCATCCTGCTTGGCCGTTTTCTCGAAGCGGGATCGCGCCTCAAGGCAGGCAACGCCATGGCCGAACTGGCTGAACTCCAGCCGCATGAGGCATTGCTCCTCTCCGAAAGCGGCGAAACAACCATGGTGCCCATCGCGTCCGTAATGGTCGGACACCTGATAGAGGTTATCCCCGGCGACAGGATACCGCTTGACGGCAGGGTGGTTGAGGGTGAAGCGGAGGTGAACGAATCAATGCTGACAGGAGAGTCAAACCCGACGTTGAAAGAGCCCGGCAACGAGGTTTTTGCCGGAAGCTTTTCGATGAACGGACGGCTCAGCATCCGGGTCACCGGCAATGCTGGAAACACCCTGCTGGCGCGTATTATTAGCACGGTAGAGGAGGCACAGGCACGCAAGGCCCCAATTCAGGGGGTGGCCGACAAAACCGCAGGCTACTTCGTCCCTGCCACCATTATTCTCGCCTTCGCGACCTTTCTATATTGGAAACTAACTGGGGTCGGCACCGTCATCGCCCTGATGAACGCCGTCTCGGTGCTCGTCATCGCCTGTCCCTGCGCACTTGGTCTGGCTACTCCGCTCGCTATTCTCGTCGGCACCACAGCCGCAGGCAAGAGAGGCATTCTTGTCAAGGGAGGCGATATTTTTGAGACCGTCTCAAAAACCACCACTGTCGTGCTCGACAAAACCGGCACCATCACCACCGGCAAACCCTCCATGACCGACAGTCACGACTACAGCCTCACTCCAACGTTTATGCAGCATATCGCCTCGCTCGAAGCCGCCTCGGAGCACCCCACCGGCCGCGCTATTGTGGCTGCATGGAAGGGAGAGCGACTGAGCGTAACGCAGTTCCGCGCAACACCGGGCAGAGGAGTATCAGGAATAATCGAGGGAGAAATATGGCGGGCAGGATCGAGAGCCTTTACAGAAGAGCAGGGCGTTTCGATTGATAGTAAGCAGGGTGCTCACACCGCAGCCCTCGAAGCTGAAGGAAAAACCGTCGTGATGGTCGCCTGCGGCAGCAAGCTTGCCGGTATCATCGGCCTGATTGACGACCTGCGCGAGGACGCCCTTCCGCTGATAGCAGGGCTCCGCAAAAAAGGGCTCTCCCTGAAAATCCTTACCGGCGACAACCAGGGGGTGGCTAACTACATCGCCGCCAGATGCGGCATCACCGACGTTCAGGCCGGGCTCGGACCGCTTGAAAAAGCGGCAGTTATCCGTGCACTGAAAGCAAAGGGCGAGTGCGTCATGATGATCGGCGACGGCATCAATGACGCCCCCGCATTGACCGAAGCCGACACCGGCGTCACCCTCGGCCATGCCTCCGGCATCGCCCTTGAAAGCGCCAGTGTTGCCATCCTGAACGATGATCTCCGCCTCATCAACACCCTGATGGAAAGCTCATCAAAATGTTTTTTGATCATCCGCCAGAACCTTCTCTGGGCCTTTTCGTATAATCTCATAGCGCTGCCACTCGCCGTGTCGGGGATGCTGCACCCCATCATCTCCGCACTGCTCATGGTGACCAGCTCGCTTGTGGTGGTGAGCAACTCCTTGAGGCTGAAAAATATCTGACAAAATAGTCCAGCGGTCGCGCTCCACAGCAATTGATTCCGTAACAAGGCACCAAGGAGTCATACCTGTCTAACCCGGGATTACAGAACGACTTTTCATCATCGCACACTCGAAACGCTTGCGACAATTATGAAAGATAACCTGACCAATAAACTGATTGAGTAACCATCATGTACACAACCTTTTACCTTATCGGCATCGGCCTCTTTATCGGTGTTGCCGCATGGTTCCTCTTCATCTGGGCCGTCAAAAGCGGCCAGTTCGATGACACCGAAGCGCCCAAATACCGGATGCTTGACGATGACGACGAGCCAGCAAAGCCCTTAAAATCGGCGAAGCCCGCAAAAAAAACAAGCCCATGACTTTCGCTCCCCTCCTTGCCATGCTGCTCTCCGGACTTGCCGGAGGATTCGGCCACTGCATCAGCATGTGCGGGCCAGTGGTTGCCGCATTCACCGTCGGTGAAACCCGACAAGGAGTACTCCACCATCTGCTCTTCAACCTCGGACGAATCACCACCTACACTATCCTTGGCGGAATGGCAGGTCTCTCAGGCTCATTCATTGTCCTTACAGCCTCCATCGAGCAACTCCAGCATGCCATTATGATCATTACCGGACTCTCCATTATCATCATGGGGCTCTCCACCGCAAAGTGGCTGCCACTTCCCTCTCCAAAAAAGGGATGCAGCCCCGGCAACTCTCTCATGCAAAAGATCATGACGCTCTTCAAGGCCCCGCGCTCCATCGGCGCATACTACCCAATGGGCATCGTTCTCGGCTTTCTCCCCTGCGGCCTAACCTACACCGCCCTCCTCGCCGCCGCACGAGCCGCCATGGGTGCGGAGAATGCCTTTACCGGTATGCTCCTGGGAGCCCTGATGATGATGCTCTTCGGCATCGGCACCGCCCCTGCGCTGATTCTTGTGGGGAAAGTGGTGAATAGTATCAGCAGGAGAATGCGTAAGTGGTTTTATCGGGTGGCCAGTGTGATTATGATTGCAACCGGGGTTTGGTTTCTGGTGGCGGGGTGGTGAGGAGAAACTGGCACAACAAGGTCAGGTAGTTTCACACGGTTCGAAATTTGCGTATTATGCCATAAAGACAGTTATGCTATAAAATCCGGAGAATACCATGAAAACAGTGACACTGAGAATTGATGATAGCGTTAACGAAAAATTTATATGGTTACTTGAGCACTTCTCATCAAGTGAAGTGAAAATACTTGAGCAATCCGATTATCTCAGCGATGACGAATATCTTAGAAGTATTGAAGGTATGACAAAATCTATCAAAGAGGCTCGCCAAGAGAAATCAGAATATGGAGTTACTCTCGACAAACTGGAGTGGTGATGTACAGTATTCTTTTTATGTCCCAAGCTCAAAAGGATACCAAAAAGCTTAGCTCAAAGTGGATTGAAAAAGAAAGCATTACAGTTGATACAGCTTATTCAGATTGACCCATATACGTATCCTCCAGAATTTGAGTATTTAAAAGGCGATATGCAAGGACTGATCAGTAGAAGAATAAACAAGCAACACCGTCTTGTGTATGAAGTTTTTGAGGACATAAAAACCATAAAGGTATATCGAATGTGGAGTCACTATGAATAACGATGATATTCCGGTAGATATGAAACACACAACGCATGGCATCAGCACTTCCCGCGTTGAAGTGACCAATATTTCCCCTTACGGTTTCTGGCTTTTGATTGGAGATGAAGAACTATTTTTTCCCTACACTGAGTTCCCCTGGTTCAAAGAGGCTCCCGTTGGCAAAATATGTGCCGTTGAACTTCATCACCAAGAGCACTTGTATTGGCCATCATTGGATATTGATCTTTCCATTGAATCAATTCGTAACCCAAATGCGTTTCCGCTTGTCAGCCAAGTGAAACCTTTATGCTGATGGCAACAGATAACAAAAGCCATGAAAATAGTTGCCCTCAAAATAAAATAAGGAGAACCGCATGAACACAGACGCAACATATAACCCACAAGTGCAAGGTGACAGTGAGGAGGATGAAAAGCATCTTGCCCTCTTGATCCATCAAGCAGGAGAAGATGCAAGAGTTCGCACAAAAAAAGTTCTGGACGAACATTTCAAAAAACTTAACGACATGATTGCTGAGGCGATTTTATCTCAAAAAAAATCCCTCCAATCATGACAGATGCTCAAAAACCAAGATTGATTGTGGTAGCAGGGCCAAATGGATCAGGCAAAACAACCATTACCGAAAAACTGCTCCGCCACGAATGGATGGAGGATTGTCAATACATCAATCCCGATGTGATTGCACAACAAGAGTTTGGAGACTGGAACTCCCCTGCTGCTGTGATTCAAGCAGCAAACAAGGCTAAGGCCACCAGAGACTATTGCTTGACTCATAACATCAGCATCGCTTTTGAAACGGTATTCTCTACCCAGGAAAAACTGGAGTTTCTCAAACGGGCAAAAGCTGCCGGATTTTTTATTTGTTTCTTCTTCGTGTGTACCAATGACCCTTCAATCAATGCTCAGCGAGTAGCCAAACGTGTTATGGGAGGTGGACATGATGTTCCTATTCCTAAAATCATTGACCGATATTACCGTTCTATTTCGAATGCACTTCAAGCCATAAAATTAGCTGATCGAGCCTATTTCTATGATAACACTGAATCAAATACAGATCCTCAGCTTCTGTTCAGAGTAAAAGAGGGGGAAATTGAAAAAACATATTCTGACGTCTCTCTATGGGCAAAAAATATCTATGAATCCCTGGAAAAAGAAGAGCTAACCTAAACGTCGTTTGAACTCAATTGTTGGGGTAAAGCTTATTCTGTCTGGATCAGTATACTGCACAGGCACAGAAAGATCTATGGCAGGTAAGAAAAATAAGTTACAATCATTTTGAGTACATCGAAGTACAATGGGACGTTTTTCAAAAGAGACACCAGCAATGAACAAACATCATGATATTAAGAACATACAGTTTGATGAAGACGTTTTTGAAATAACTGTTGATGGAACAATCAGAAGATTTGAACTGCAACAGATATCACCTTTGCTGCATCAAGCATCTGAAGCAGAAAGGAAAATGTTCGAGGTCTCACCATCCGGGTACGGGATACATTGGCCTTTCCTGGATGAGGATATCTCCATTGATGCGCTTTTGGGTATTGTCAGTGCGCCTGCAAGGAACAGACAAACTGCATGAAAAAAGGGTTTCAATGCCGGTGCAGCACTTCTCTCGTTGAAGTAACCAATTTGAAAATAGCTTTACAAATGCAAAGTCATACAGATGGCCATCGGCACACATAAAACAGTACAGTGATGGAAACGGTATTTATCGAAACAACAATTCCCAGCTATTACGTCGCTCGGCGAGCGCGTGACATTGTACAGGCAGCAAGACAGGAACTCACAATTGAGTGGTGGGATAACCATCGTTCCCGTTACGAATTGCTTTCATCCCAAATCGTTCTTGATGAGTTGGCGCGTGGAGAACAAGCAATGGCTATGAAAAGACTGGAACTGATTGAGAATATTTCTTTACTTGTGATAAGTGAACCGGTGATAAAAATCGCAGAAGAATTACTTCGGGAAGGAATTGTTCCACAAAAGGCGGCAGATGACGCATTTCACATCGCATGTGCAGGGGTTCATCGTGTTGATTTTCTGTTAACAAACTGCACCCACATCGCCAACCCTCATAACAGAAACCGCATTGAGCGTTGTTTTACTCGATATCAAATTAAAATGCCAGTAATATGTACCCCTGAAGAATTTATTGGAGACGATTATGCAGACTATAACTGATCAAAAAACAGATTCAATCATTCGAGAAGTCCGTTGCCTGAAAGAAGAGAATGCCGCTGAATACGATTTCGACATCCGATTGATCGCAGCAGCAGCGCAATTGAGGCAACGCCAGCATCCTGAACGAATCGTGACAAGGATACTGACGGATGCTGAAAAAGTGCATGGAAAAGAAGCGCTAACACGCCGCGTAACGGAGCATGAGTTGTGAGACTAACTTTTTTTATCTTAAAAGGGTCAAGCGACACCGCTTGAAGACTATCCTTGGGGAGACAGAGGATTTTCGATAATAGACCCCATTACTCGCTCTACTTCTATTCTGATCGGGAGCCAGTTGAGGAGTTCAAGCAATAAGTAAAGAAACCCAAAGAGCCATAGCGGAATCCTCAAGGTAAATCTTGTCGGGCCTCGTGAGCACCTCATACCCGCGACCCTGACTGCGCACCAGATTCAGCAACCTTGCATCCTGCAGATTTTCCAGATATTCATAGAGACGTGGCCTGGAGATATCGGTTGCCTCTGCCAGTTTTGATATGTTCGGGATAAACGGAACGCTCGTCGCCAGAAGGTAGGATAAGCCAATGCTGTTCGTTGAAGAAGTGTTCCATTGCACATCTCCTGATCCTGCGCTTTCTGTAAAACTGATTTTACAAAAATACAGAATAAATGGAAAAAGCGGCAACTACCATGACAACGACAAACAAGCCATGAGTTGTATCAATGGGTGTGTTCAACGATGTTCTGAATCAAACAATACAACAGTAAATTATGATATAATAGTGCCACAAAATAAAAATTTGACAGGGGGCAAGCCCCCTGTACCCCGCTAATTGTTGAATAGATAAATGGTTAAAAAGCCCGCACAGCCCGAACCCGACCGTTGTTCGCCGTCTTACCGTACTGGCCCTCGTACCCATTGACGAAGTACTGGCCCCACGCGCTAACCGCACTGTCCTCCGTAGAACTCCAGTAGTCGTTAGCCGCAAAACCGCCAACAACACTTTTGTGCTTGTAGAGTTCATTCAGTTCCCATTTATCGGGCAAATACCAGTCAGAAAAGCCGCCATCAACAAAACGCTCACCGGCATCTTTTGCGCCTTGCCAATCATATGCACCCGGTAAATCCCTTGTTGCTGCAATCAAACCATGGGCACCGGAAGGGTCAATATAAAACACAATACCGCCTTGACAACGCTGACCAATAGATACAGCAAAAGAAACGGCTGAAACCGAAACCATACTCAAAACGGTGAACAAGAGCATTATCCATAACCGGGCAAAGCAAGCTTTTGCATGAAGTTTCATGATGATTACTGTTTGGTTTTAAGGGATTTGTGAAGCTGGCCAAACTGCAGAAGAAAATAACACTTGCAATGTACAAAATTTACAGGGATGTTTGTTTTCAGAAAGGCTGGCAATTGAACGGACACAAGCACAATCCCCCATCCTGGGAACTCATTGCACAAAAAAACCATTTCTGTACGGAAAGATGCTCAAAAACAGAGATTGATTGTGACCGCAGGTACGAATGGTTCGTCGAAAACAATCCGTACCGAAAAACTGCCAAGTCCTGAATGAATAGGTAGAGGGAGTTGGATTTTATTCAAACTTTAATTTTATCTTTCTCACTTTACGGTCTCTCACTAATTTTGGAGGTGTTTCATGACTCAAGTTATTGTGTGCAATATCGATGATGATGAAAATCGCTTGCTTGAAGCGCGTGCTGCCCGGCACGGTTGGAGTATAGAGGAAGAGGTGCGTCAGATTTTGCGCAGTGCTGTCAGCGATGAGGTTCCTGCATATCAAAATCTTGGATCACGTATTGCTGCCCGGTTTGCAGGCGTTGGCCTGACCGAACCATTGGTTGAACTCCGTGGGCACACCATTGAACCGATGAGTTTTAGCTCATGATTATGCTCGACACCAACGTCTTGTCTGGCCTGATGCAGCAGCAGCCCGACCCGCAGGTAGTGGCTTGGCTGGACGGGCAGTCTGCCCAATCCATCTGGTTGAACAGCGTCACCTTGTTTGAAATACGATTTGGTTTGGCCTTGGTGGCATCCAGTCGCCGCAAAAAATTGCTTCATGAACGATTCGAGGAACTTTTGCAAGATGACTTGCAAAACCGTGTCCTGCTCTTTGATGCTCATGCCGCAGCCCAAGCAGCACAATTGGCGGCTGATCGCAAGGCTGGCGGTCGTCCGGTAGACATGCGTGACACCTTTATTGCAGGTATTGCTTTGGCACACAACGCAATTCTGGCAACTCGTAATATTCGACACTTTAGCGACTTGTCTGTTGCCGTTGTCAATCCTTGGGACTGGCAAGCCTGAAAAGAGAAGTGTTGCCCGCATTAACCATTTCCATACAGGCCCACCCCATTGCATACAATCCTTTTATTATGTACACTATAACCCCTTTTCAAAAAAACGGACACGCATGAACCATGAATATTGACCGGCGCCTCTTTCAGTTGCTTAAAGAAGATGGACGGCCGTTTATCTTTTCGATCATATCGGGAGTTCTGGCTGCCGCAATGCTGATTGCCCAGGCCTACTACCTCAGCCAGGTAATCGACAGCGCCTTTATCCAGAAAAGCGGCATAGAGAGACTTGTGCTGCCGCTCTCTCTCTTTGCGCTTTTCAGCGCCCTGCGGATGGCCTTCAACTGGTTCTCCCATACCGAAGCAAACCGGGGCACACTCATTATTCGCAACAAAGTGTTTACCCGGCTCATCAGCACGGTCGGTACGCTCGGGCCACTCTATGCCAGGTCGGTGCAGAGTGGACGGCTCAGTACCACACTCCTGAAGGGAGTTGAGGCGCTCGATGCCTATTACAGCCAGTACATTCCGCAAATCTTTTTTGCCCTCTTCACGCCGCTCCTGATTGTGGGCACCATCATGCCCGGCGACCCGATTTCCGGCACCATTTTGCTCCTCACCGCGCCCCTTATCCCCATCTTCATGATTCTGATCGGGAAATCGGCCAGCGCCATGACGGAAAAGCAGTGGAAAACCATGAGCCGGATGAGCGGCTTCTTTCTTGATGTGCTGCAAGGGCTGCCGACACTGAAACTCTTTGCGCAGAGCAAGCGGCAGCATGACGCCATCGAAGAGTCGGGCGAAAGCTTCCGCCACGCCACCATGCGCGTGCTGAAAGTGGCCTTTCTCTCCTCCCTGACGCTTGAACTGGTGGGCACCATCGGTATGGCCATCATTGCCGTCGGCATCGGCCTCCGCCTTATGGGTGGAAAACTCACCTTTCAGCACGCCCTCTTTGTGCTGATACTCACCCCCGACTTCTACCTTCCGCTGCGCCAGCTCGGCACCAAATTTCATGCCGGGATGGAGGGTGTCACCGCCTCAAAAGAGATCTTTGCCATTCTCGACCAGAGCTACCCTGCTCCTGTGAAGCAGGCCGCCTTTGGGGTGCAGGAGAGCGCCGGAAAAAGGCCCATTGTCTTCACTGACCTCACCTACAGCTATCCAGGAAGCTCCCGTCCGGCACTTGAGGGGATCAGCGCCACCATTCCTGCCGGAAAAACTACCGCCATTATCGGCCCGAGCGGTGCAGGCAAAAGCACCTTCATCAACCTGCTCCTCCGATTTCAGGAGCCCGGTGAGGGGAGCATCACTATTGACGGCAACCCGATTCACGCCATACCGCTTGAGGAGTGGCACCGCCAGATTTCATGGGTTCCGCAGCACCCCTACCTCTTCAACGCCACCTTGAGGGTGAATATCCTCCTTGCGCGACCGGATGCTTTAGCAGAGCAGGTGGAGAGCGCCCTGACAAAGAGCGGCCTGACTACCTTTGTGGGCTCGCTGCCCGACGGCCTTGAGACCATGATTGGTGAACAGGGTGCCCGGCTGAGCGGAGGAGAGGCGCAACGGGTGGCACTTGCCCGCGCCTTCCTCAAAAACGCCCCGCTGCTGGTGCTCGACGAACCAACCTCGCACACCGACCCTGAGCTCGAAGCGACGCTGCGCCGTTCCATCCAGGAGTTGATGAAAGGCAAAACCACTCTTATTATTGCCCACCGGCTCGAAACCATACAATCCGCAGAACAGATTATCGTCATCAGCGAGGGAAAAATTACCCAATGCGGTACCCACGACGAGCTGATCGCCAACGGAGGCTTTTACCAGCGAGCCCTCCTTCTGCAACAGGACAACCACTCATGAAAACTTTTTTTCGCCTCATTGCACTGGTCAAGCCATATTTCTGGTGGATGGCCCTCGCCGCACTCATCGGCTTTGCCACCACCGGAAGCGGCATCGGCCTTCTGATGACCTCCGCCTACATCATTGCCAAGGCAGCTCTGCAACCGCCGATGGTCACCCTGCAACTCGGCATCGCAGGAGTACGCTTTTTCGGTCTTGCACGGGGAGTCTTCCGCTACGCTGAACGGCTCATCTCCCACAACATCACCTTCAAGATTCTTGCAAAACTGCGGTTATGGTTTTACGACGCCATTGAGCCCCTCGCACCGGCACGCCTCATGCACTTCAAGAGCGGCGACCTGTTGCAACGGGTAGTTGACGACATCCAGAGCCTCGAAAACATCTACACAAGGGTACTCGGCCCGCCGCTCACCGCCCTGCTTGTGGCCGCGCTGATGTGGTTTCTGCTCGGCGTCTACTCCCTGCAGGCGGCGCTGATCATCCTCTGCTTTCACACCCTTGCAGGCATTGGCGTCCCGCTCCTCACCCGGCAGTTGAGCCGTGGCCTCTCGGTGGGTATCATGAACCGCAAGGCAGAGCAGCAGGTACTGGCGCTCGACCTCTTCCAGGGGATAGGAGAGCTGCAACTCTACGCACAACTACCGGCACACCTCGCCGCCATGCAGAGTACCGAGAGCGGCAAGCTCCAGCTCCAGAGAAAGAACGCCATCATTGAAGGGTTGCACGAATCGCTCACCGGCCTCCTCATGAACACCGCCCTCATTGCCATTCTCTGGGCGCTCATTCCCTCCATCTCGTCCGGTGCGGTCAACGGGATTTCGCTCACCGTCATCACCCTCGCCGTCATGGCCTCTTTCGAGCCATTTCTCCCGCTGCCATCCACCCTCAAGCATCTCGAAGCCGACCAACACGCCGGAGAGCGCCTCTTTGAAATTCTCGACGCCAAGCCGGAGACCGTAGCACCAGCATCCCCCCTCCCCTTTCCGGCAGATCATACCATACAGGTAGAGAAGCTCAGCTTCACCTACCCCGGCAGCACCACAAAAGCGCTCGACCATCTCACCTTCACCGTTCTCCCCGGAGAGCGCATCGCCATTGTCGGCCCGAGCGGTGCAGGCAAATCGACCATCACCTCACTCTTCATGCGCTTCTGGAACAGCAGCGAAGGGAGTATCTCCATCGGCAGCAAGAACATAAGCCTTTTCGACCCCGAAGAGTTGCGCCGCAACATCGCCCTCGTCTCGCAACGAACCTACCTCTTCGCCGAAACCATCCGCGAAAACCTGACCCTTGCCGGGCCGGAAGCCACCGACGACGATCTCAAAAAAGCGCTCACCGCCGCCGGGCTCAGCCATTTCACCTTAAAACTCGACGAGTGGTGCGGCCAGCACGGCATGAAACTCAGCGGAGGAGAGCGTCAACGCATCGCCATAGCCCGCGTACTGCTGCAAAGTGCGCCAATCATGATTCTCGATGAAGCAACCGCCAACCTCGACGGCGTGACGGAGAGAGAGGTGACTGAGACCCTGAACTCCATCAGTGCGGGAAAGACGCTGATAACGATTACCCATCGATTAAAGGCAATGGAACAGTATGACCGAATTCTTGTACTTGAAAAGGGGAAGATTGTAGAGCAGGGTGTGCATTTGGATTTGATGGCCGGGAATGGGCTTTACCGGAGGATGTGGGAGTTGCAGCATGTGGCGGAGGTGGTGGGGTAAAACCAACCCCATTTACTCATGAATAATCAATGTACTCTTACCGATTTCTATGTAATGGGCTGTTTCAAAAGCCTCTATTATCGATGGCAATGCGGCAAGAATCAACCGCTCAAGTTCGGCATTGCCAATATTTCCAGAAGCAACCAGCATTAACCGTTGCGGAGTATTTCGCAAGAGGAAAGACTGAACAAAGTCATCATCTTTGGTCACGACAATACGGCCATCCCTGTCGGCAATAAGGATAATATCAGAATCGGATGTTTGGTTGCCCAACTCCAGGTCGAGGGTGTGAAGAGCATCGTGACCTTTTTCCCGTAACCAATCGCAAAAACGGCGCGGCAGTTGAGCATCCACCAGAAACTTCATGCTGCGAGAACTTTGGTGCTTTTGATATGAGCTAATCGAGCAGCATAAGCTAACGTAGCGAGAATATCATCCCGTTCAAGATCCTCATAGTCGCCCAGAATATCATCAATGGTCATTCCGCCAGCAAGCCATTCAAGCACGTTTTCAACAGGATAACGCAATCCGCGAATACAAGGCTTGCCATGACAAATAGCGGGATCAATGGTTATCCGATCGTGAGTCTGCATCGTATACGATTCCTTTATAAAGTTTTTTGCAGAAAAATCACGCTTGAAGCATAGAATACATATTAGGAATATAAAACTTTCTGACACATTCCCTTTCATTCTGGCTTGATCAGCTCAGCATTTTGCCTCCATGAGCATCGAACTTCTTCACGCAATCAGCGTTTCCGATGCCGGGTTATGCTTTTTGAGATTGTTCTGCACGGCAGTGCCTGACCGGTTGGCATAGCAGTAGGCGCAGAGATGATTGCAGGTATTGTACATCCCGATATCCTTGCTGACAATGCAGCCGCACGCTTTGCGCTGTCCCTTGTCTTTACGGTATGGCAAAGGTGGGCGTTCACCAAAAAGATCGGGGCCGTATCCGAGATAACTCATGAGTTCGTTATCATTCCTGAAGAGTTCGACCAGAAGAGTGTCGTCAATACATCGGTTGTGCTCTATACCTGCAAGAGTGATCTCTTCGGCGCAGGTAACAATTTTCAGTCCCCATTCACGATTGAGCTGACTCAGCCGTTCTGCAAACCCGGTCATCTGCTCCAGCGAGAACTCCCTGTAGTTCATCTCCTGACGGGCAAGATTGTTCTGTACATGCCTGTACTGCCTGATATCCGCAAAACTGATAACCAGCTTTTCGGTGTATCCCTGCAACAGATCAGCCAAAGAAGAAATACGGTCGATCAAAACGTCAATCGTCACAGCATCGGATAGAATGAGCGGATCGAAACGCCAGATAACCCGTTTTTTGCCAACCCTCTCTGCAAGCTCCCTGAAGCTCTCTGCGCGTTGCAGAAGTGGTGGAAGATTCGGTTCAAGCCCCTCTTTTTCGTAATCATTAAGGGTGAACTGAAAGTAATAGTTGACTCCTTTCTCATCAATCTCGGGGAGGTAGCGAAAAAGCGGCCTGGGATTTTTGCTCCAGAAAACAATGACTCTGGTCTTTTTGAAGGAGAGATACTGAACCTGCGTTGCATTGAACGGGTTCGTCCAGCGCATGTACCCGGCTTTAAGGCGGTTACTGAACCACGTCGGGAAAAAGGCCGGGATATCTGTTGCACGGCTGGCGGATATAATAACCGGCGCAATTCCCTCGGTCAGGTTACAGGAGGAGGGCACTGACAGAAGCCCCCTGCGTGAGTGCTCTTGCACCTATTCAATCCTGCTCAATTTATTGACCGCTTTCTCTTCAATCAACCCATCCGTTGCTTTGACGTAAGCCTTGAAATGGTCACTGTTCATGTGCGCTTCCAGGTGGGCAAAACTCTCCCATGTCTCGTAAAACATGAATACTGCGGGATTATCAATATCCTGATGCAGAGTGTAATCAAGACAACCATCCTCTTTTCTGGTAGGAGCGATGAGTTTCAGCAGTTCGCTCCGGACAGACTGTACAGCCTCTTTTTTCGAGACAACCTTTGCGATAATAACAAGTTTTGACATGGCTCACGCTCCTTGAAAGATTTTGCTGATATTGGCTTGACTTCGTTTTATATTTCCTTCTATGCTGTTGAAGGATAGCAATTTTTTTGCCGCAATGGAAAGCTTCATCAAAAACAACATGACAAGCGTTGAACCAGTCATCGAAGCAAGAAACCAGAAACAGCGGGAAAACAGTTTTTGCAGTTCATGCGGGCTCTGTTCGGTTCAGGCCTGGCCGGTTGAGCAGAGTATCAAGAGCTGTGTGTTTACAAACGGGTGGCTAGGCGAGAGGGAAAAAAAGCTTTTCGGGCGGGAAAGAAGCCTTGATGACCCGGTGGAAATGCGTTTTGGCATGACGCTTGACCGTTTTACAGCCCAAATGAAGCAGCCGCTACCCGGATCGCAGTGGAGCGGTATCATTACCCGCTTGGCCATGAGGGCTTTTGAAGAGAAGCTTGTTGAAGGCGTCATTTCGCTGCAGCACACTCCCGGCCATCATTTTTTTTCTCAGCCTCTCCTGGCCCGGAGCCTTGATGAGATCTATACGACAAGGGGCAATAAACCAGTGCTCTCACCGGTATTACACTCCCTTGAAAGCGCATATCGTCTGGGAATGAAAAAGGTCCTTGTCATTGGAGCTGCATGTCACCTGCACACACTCCGGGATTTTCAGGAGCGGTTCGAATACCTGCATGAGATGGAGATTCTGACCATAGGGATTCCCTGCGTTGACAATGTTGCACGCTCAAAATGGCCATGGATTCTGGAACGGATGTCGAAATCACCCGATACCGCCTGTCATATAGAGTTTATGCAAGATTTCCGGATTCACATCCGCCACCTTGACGGCAGTATTGAAAAAGTTCCCTTCTTCAGCCTTCCGGAAGAGCTTTCAAATCCGGCGATCTTCCCGACGGCATGTATGAGCTGCTTTGACTATCTCAACAGCCTTGCCGACATCACTGTGGGCTATATCGGTGCAGAACTGCTGCAAAAGCAGAAAAGGCAATGGATTCTGGTACGAACGGAAACAGGTCGAAAACTTCTGAAACTGATTGAAACTGAACTCATACGGTTTCCGGAATCGGGCAAGTGGGAGTGCCGTTCGTTTGTCGAGAACACGACGAAACGCATCATCGAGAGCATGAAGGAAACGGATAAAGAGTATTCGCTGAAAAGCAGGATTCCGCTCTGGCTCGGCAACCTGCTTGCAGAAGTACTTGGTATGATCGGACCGAAAGGGATCGGGTTTGCACACTACTCGGTGGACTTTCATTTGATCAGGCATTACTACTACGTCAAATTCCGCTACCCGGAGCAGCTCGAAAAGCTGGTGCCGCGGCACGTCCGGATTATCCTTGAGGAATACGGACTTCCACTCTGAAAGAAGGGTATTTCATAAAAAGAAATTCCGCTTACGGAACGGAGCGATCAGGATCTTTCCAACCATCCTTGGTTTGGTAAGCCATCGGATTCTGGGTGATTGAGCCGTCGTGGCAAGCATTTTTCGGACGAGGAAGGGGGCAACAGTCTCAACGTCATCGGCCATGATATTGAAAAACTGCTTTTTTTTCTGGCTCTCCGGGGTACCATCACTGACCGTTCGAAACAGCATGTCGGTCACCACCATGCCGGGACTGATTGTTCCTATCTGCACGGAAGTGCCACGTGCCTCATGGGCAAATGAGCGGGTAAAGTAGGTGAGCGCACGTTTGGTTGTGCCGTACAGTGTCTGGCCGTCCAGCATAAAGCCGTCGCTGCCAAGCCCCTCCATATTGAAAATCTTGCCTCCCCCCTGCTCTTTCATTCGCAGAAAAGGAATAATTGTGCCGGAGACAACCCCATCGATATTGACCCTGAACACCTGGCTGAGTTCATGATGCTCAACCTCCCATGCGTTACGCATCTCATGGCCGACGCCGGCATTGTTGATCCAGATATCAACACGCCCGAAATGGCTGACCGCCTCGTCGTAGAGCCGGGAGAGTGCTTCACGGTTGCTTATATCGCCTGAAACAGCGGCCACACGTTCACGATAGTCCTCAAGCTGCTCCATAGCTTTGCGGGTGCTTTCAGGAGAGCGTCCGTTCAAAACCACGTTGCAGTCTCTCTCAAGAAAACAACGGGCAAGGCCAAACCCTATGCCCCGGGTGCTGCCGGTTATGACAACTGTGGTGACCATCTCTTCACATCTATTAACGTTATCTCTCATTTTTTTAACAACATCTGAACAACCCCTAAGCTACAACCCATAGGCGCACTTCGAATTTCGCCGTTACGTCTGACAGGTTCAGTTTCCGGGAAATTTCAGTTCTTCCCAGTCATCAATCAAATCCCAGTCGCGCCCCTTAATCTCCCCCATTGCATGTCCCTTCAGATAAACCGTCTGGCTCGCCGGCTCCTCGGCCAACCACTCGCATGGCATGGGAGCGGCTTCAAGCGTCCCCTCATAAACGCAGATATCCTTCCAGTACTTTTTCCCCTCTTTTTCCGCGTAACACTCAAAACCCAATTTCCACCACTGATTGAGCAACTGTTCCATCGCTATAGGGTTCATCGCTCCATCACGAAAGAGATAATCATCAAACCAGACGCGCCCGCCAATGGCGACCTGGTGATCTTTCAAACAACGCTCCCATCCGCCGGGATATTTCTCCTCAATAACGGTAATGGGCACAATCAGATTTAAAAACTCGGTCATAATGGCCATAGCGCGTCCTTCATCTCATCTTGAGTAAAAATATTAATTCAGCAACGAGGCCGACGAAGACAACGTACAGCCCTTCACCAGACAACTTAAAAATTTAGAGCATATATAGACCCATTTCTTCACTTCATACCACACGTTTTCTTGCAAAGGCATATCAGATTCGCTGTAAAATATACATACAAAAACCTTTATCAAACAGTTATCCAGCGCATGCGAACACTGCATTTATACAAAAAAAGGGATAATCAGTAATCAGCGTTTCAAAGTATATAGCGCTTTATTTCTGGATGTTACCGACTGGTATGAAGCAATGGACGGGACGATACTCTTTTTTTTACGTATACTTTAACAAGAGACGCTGATTCGGTAAGGTGTATAAATCGATTTTATTAAAAATAACTTGAAAAGGAGCGAGAGAAAGTGTTTTTCAAAATGAGAACATTACTTGCTGTTGGAAGTCTGCTTTCTGCAGCTTCTCTTCATGCTGAAATTATTCCGGATGCTGGCAGCATACTTCGCCAGCAGCAGTCCCAGCTTCAACCCCCAAACCAGTTACCCGCTTCTGAAAAAGCGAAGGTTACCACCCCACCGGACAACAACGGCATTCGGGTGACAGTCAAGAGTTTCACGTTCAGTGGCTATGAGGGTCTTGCCACAGAGATGGAACTTCAGACCGTCGTAGCAGGTTCCGTCGGCAAAAACCTCTCATACAACGAATTGCAAGCCCAGGCTGACAAGGTGAGCGCATACTTGAGGCAAAAAGGATGGTTTCTCGCCCATGCTTACCTTCCAAAACAGGATGTGACGGCCGGTACCATCGAAATCATGATAACCCAGGGCAAAAGCGATGGCAGTATCTCCATCAAGGCAGATAAAACCGTCAGAATCAATCAGAGCATTCTGCGCGGCATGGGCAAAAATGCGACTCGTGTCGGTCTACCGATCAATAAACAGCATCTGGAGCGCGCCGTTCTGCTCATGAATGATCTGCCCGGAATCACTGCCCGTTCTTTTGTAGCACCAGGAACCAAAACAGGCAGCAGCAACGTGGAGATTACCGTCAGCGAAGGATCACTGCTGAAAGGCGTGGTCTGGGGTGACAATTATGGAAACCGCTATACTGGCGCATGGAGAGGCAACGCCATGCTTTCAGTCAACGACCCGTTCCACCTTGGTGACAAGATATCGCTGATGATAACCGAATCCGAAGGGCTGACCCTTGGGCGTGTCGATTACAGTTTTCCCATCGCCAGCAACGGAATGAGGGGCACTCTCTCCTATACCGGCATGCGCTACAAACTGATCAGCGATCTGGCTTCATTGGAGTACAAAGGACACAGCAACAGCATTGATGCCGGTCTGAGTTATCCACTGCGCCGCAGTCGCACATCCAACATAACGACAGCCATTACCTATGGCTACCAGGCACTGATCGACAACCAGTTTTCCGTTGACATTCACGACCGGAAACTCAACACAGTTACGTTCTGCGGCAAGGGCGACAGCTACGATACCATGCTTGGAGGCGGTTACAACAACTGGAATATCAGCGCTTCAACAGGCGATTTTCATGAATCCATTGCTGACATAAGCTCCGCCAAAACAGAAGGGCAATTTACCCGTTTCAATTTCGGACTCTCCCGCCTGCAACGTCTCGCAAAGCGAGCCACACTTGATGTTTCCTGGAGTGCCCAGGTTGCGCTCAACAACCTTGACAGCAGCGAAGAGCTCTCTCTGGGAGGGCCAAATGGCGTCCGCTCCTATCCTGTTGGCGAGGCATCCGGAGACGAAGGCCATATTCTCAACACCGAACTCCGTTATAACCTTCCTGTTCCTGCAGCATGGGGCAATGTGCAGCTTTGCGGTTTTTATGATGCAGGCCATATCACCATCAAAAAGGAGGCGACCGCCATCTCCCTGGGAACTGCCACAAACCTCAACAGTTACTGGTTACAGGGCGTGGGAGCAGGGCTCAACTATACCTCTTCTCCCGGAAATTTCGCTCTTCGCTTAAGCTGGGCTCATGTGATTGGTGAAAATTCCGGAAGAAGCGTGAAAGGCAAAAACTCGGATGGCCAGAACAACGATGACCGCTTCTGGCTGGAGTCAAGGATATACTTTTAATAGACATGTCAATCTGATTTCTTCACGATCTAACAGTACAGGGACATATCATGAACAGGATATTCAACATCATCTGGTCAAAATCCAAAGAGAGATGGATCGTCGTTTCAGAAAAGACAAAATCGAACGGCAAGGTTCCCAAGTCTTTGCTTCTCAGTTTTGCCTTTCTTTCCTCGATGATTGTGGCAGGCGTTCCACTCTACGCTCTTGACTCCGGCGCACTACCCACCGGAGGTCAGATCACCTCCGGCAACGCTACCATCGCCACCAGCGACAGCCAGATGACCGTCGATCAATCGAGCCAGTCGATGATTGCCAACTGGCAGAGCTTCAACATCGGAGCCGATGCCGGGGTACGCTTTAACCAGCCCAACAGCTCATCCACGGCGCTTAACCGCATTAACGACCAGAACCCTACCCAGATCATGGGATCACTGTCGGCCAACGGCAAGCTCTTTTTGATCAATCCCTCAGGCATTATTTTCGGCCGTGATGCACGGGTTGATGTTGGCGGCCTTGTCGCTTCGTCACTCGACATGCTCGACCATGACTTTCTGGAGGGAAAGTACAACTTCCGGAACCCAGGAAACGCCGGAACCATTCTTAACCAGGGAAAAATTAATGCGTTTCAGGGCGGAGTGGTCGCACTGATCGCTCCAAAAGCAACAAACGAGGGCACCATTACGACACCCGGCGGCAGCACCGCCCTTGGTGCAGGAAACCAGGTATCGCTTGACTTCAATGGAGACGGCCTGATCAGCCTGACCGTCGATGCAGGAGCGGTCGAAGCTCTGGCAGAGAACAAGGGGCTCATCAAGGCTGAGGGCGGCCTCGTCATGATGACCGCCAAAGCGGCCGATACACTGATACAATCCGCCGTCAATAACAGCGGAATCATTGAGGCCAACAGCTTTCAACAGAGAGCCGGTCGCATTATCCTTGATGCGGCAGAGGGGATGACGACCATCTCCGGCACGCTTGATGCATCCTCATCCGAAAGCAAGGGCGGACAGATTGTGGCAACAGGCGAGAGGGCGCTGGTGACATCCGGCGGACACCTTACCGCTTCCGGTGCAACAGGCGGAGGTGAAGTGCTTGTTGGCGGCAGTTGGCAGGGAAAGGATAGCTCCATCCCACAGGCTACCGGCACCATCATTGAGCCGGGCGCACGGCTCGAAGCCAACGCCACCGACAACGGAAACGGTGGTACGGTGGTTGCCTGGTCAGATGTAACCAACCCGCTCTCCGTCACACGCGCCTATGGAACCTTTGAAGCACAAGGCGGGCCGAACGGCGGCGATGGCGGAAGGATTGAGACCTCCGGGCACTGGATTGATGTTGAAGGATCACAGGGAGGTGCATCGGCACCCATGGGAGAGGGCGGTCTCTGGCTTTTTGATCCGTGGGATGTTACGATTTCAAGTACCACAAGTACAGGCGGCGAATGGAGTGTCGCCGCTCCTTTTACCTGGACACCCACCGGTACACCCACCGGTACATCCACAATTCTCAATACCGATATAGATAGCAAACTTGGGAGTAACGTTACGATCACCACGACAGGAAGCGGCGGAGATTTTGGTGACATCACGGTACTCAGTCCCATTGCAAAGACGTCAGGCAGCAACACTCGTACATTGACGCTGACCGCTGATGGCAGCATAACCATCAAAGCCGAAATCGGTAACAGCATCGGCACACTGAACCTGACCATGAACGCCAACGGCGGTACTATAAGTGGTAATACTAACGGCAATATCAGCGTTAACGGCAAGACGGCCTTCAACGTCGGCAGTGACAGCGGCACCTTTCAGGGAGTCATCAGCAATACTTCGAGCCTTACCAAATCGGGTGCTGGAACACTGATATTGTCCGGTGCGAACACGTATACTGGTACCACCACAATCAAAGAAGGGGCACTCAGGGCAGCTAACTCGACAGCATTGGGCACGACTGCCGAAGGCGTAACTGTGGCTTCCGGAGCAGCACTTGAACTTGAGGGAGATATTACAATTGATGCCGAAACTTTATCTCTGTCAGGCAGTGGCATCTCCACAGGTGGTGCGCTCCGCAACATCAGCGGCAACAACAGCTACGGAGGCCTTATCACTCTTTCAGTCGCAACCCATATCAACTCAGACAGCGGTGTGCTCACTCTTGATGTTGCTTCGGGCGATGCAATCTCTGCGACTAATAAAAATATAACATTCGGGGGATCAGGAAACATTACGGTTGCCGACCCGATTGCTACGGGAACCGGTACGCTGATCAAAACCGGCGCCGGTACGCTGACTCTTTCTGGTGTAAACAGCTATACCGGCAAAACCACAATCAGTGATGGCACGTTAGCTTATGGAGCCAATAATACACTTGCCACTGGAGCAGTGACAGTCAATGGCGATACTGCCGTATTGGCTATTGGTACCTGGAGTGAAAGTGTCGGGGCAGTCACGCTCACCAACGGAAGTATAACAGGCAGCACTGGCGTGTTGACCGGCACCAGCTATACGGTCAACAACCCAACCGGAACCACAACAACGATCTCGGCTATTCTTGGCGGGACAGGGGGACTGACAAAATCAAATGCAGGCACGCTGATATTGTCCGGCGAGAACAGCTACACCGGTGCGACAGTAATCAACACAGGAACGCTGATGCTGGGTGCGGCAGGCGGCACAACGAACACACCACTGGGTACAATGGATGCTGGAACAACCGTCACCTTTGATGCAACTCTCGACCTGAATGGATTCTCACTGGGTACGGCTGAGGCTTTAACGCTCAACGGAACAGGCTTCGGCGGTGCTGGAGCTTTGACAAACAGTTCTCCAACAGCGGCAACCTGCAAAGGATTGATCACACTGGGCAGTGGAAGCAGCATTATTGCGAACAGCGGTGAGCTCACCCTTGATGTTGCTTCGGGCGATGCTATCTCTGTGACTAATAGAAATATAACATTCGGGGGATCAGGTAACATCACTGTTGCCGACCCGATTGCTACGGGAACCGGTACGCTGACCAAAACCGGCTCCGGTACGCTGACGCTTTCTGGTGCAAACAGCTATATCGGCAGAACAACAATCAGTGATGGGACGTTAGCTTATGGAGCCAATAATACACTTGCCACTGGAGCGGTGACGGTCAATGGCGCTGCTGCCGTATTGGCTATTGGCATTTGGACTGACAGTGTCGGGGCAGTCACGCTGACTGATGGAAGTATAACAGGAACTGGCACTGGAACATTGACCAGCACTTCAGGTTTTTCGGTCTTCAATGGCACCATCAGTGCTATTCTGGATGGTTCAGCAGGGTTAACCAAATCTGGCGATGGCACAGTGACACTTTCGGGCGCAAACACCTATACCGGAGTCACCACGATCAACGCTGGAACGCTAAGTGTGGCCACAATCAATAATGGCGGTACTTCAGGAAATCTTGGAGCTGCCAGCAAAGCGCCTGCAAAGCTTGTGCTTGGTGGAGGTACGCTGCAATACACCGGCGCTACGGCTTCGACTAACCGATCCTTTACGTTGACGAACGGAACAACATCGACCATCGATGTCACAGCCAACAACCTGACAATTTTAGGAGCAGGTGCAAATACTACCGGCGCTTTAACCAAAACCGGCGCCGGTACGCTGACGTTTTCTGGTGCAAACAGCTATACCGGATTAACCACAATCAGTGGTGGCACATTAGCTTATGGAGCCAATAATGCTCTTTCCACTGGAGCAGTGACGCTCAATGACGCTTCTGCCGTATTGGCTCTTGGCACCTGGACTGACAGTGTCGGGGCAGTCACGCTGACCGATGGAAGTATAACAGGAACAGGCACTGGAACATTGACCAGCACTTCAGGTTTTTCGGTCGTCAATGGCACCATCAGTGCTATTCTGGATGGTTCAGTAGGATTTTCCAAATCTGGCGATGGCATGGTGACACTTTCGGGCGCAAACACCTATACTGGAATCACCACGATCAGCGGGGGAACGCTGAGAGCAGCTAACTCGACAGCATTGGGCACAAATGCTCTGGGTACAATCGTGAACTCAGGAGCAACACTTGAGCTTGTCGGAGGTATTGAGATCGTTAATGAAAATCTCACTCTCTCCGGCAGTGGTTTCGCTTCAGGTGGAGCGCTTTGCAACGTCAGCGGCAACAACAGCTACGGAGGCCCTGTCACTCTCTCCGGCGCAACCCGGATCAACTCAGCGAGCGGAATTCTCACCCTGAACAGCTCAATCAATGGCTCTCATGCATTAAATATCAATGGCTCCGGCAGTGTTATCCTTGGGGGGGCTTTAGGAAACACAGGAGTACTGGATTCATTCACCGGCGATGAGGCAACTACACTTTTCGTCAATGGTAGTTCAGTGAAAACCGTTGGGACGCAGACCTATAGCGGCTCAACCACTTTCGATGTCCCAACAACACTCATGACCATGAACCGCGATATCAGCGCGACAGGAAGGGTAACAGCTATCCCAGGCAAACTGACACTCGCATCTGGTTCCGGTAATGTGATGTTTAGTAATATCTTGAATGACCTTTCAATTGTTCAGGTGAATGGCGCCGGTAATGTTTCGATCGTTAATGCCGACGCACTCAATGTTTCCGGAATTACCGCAACAGGCCCGATCAATGTGGCCACACTGACTGGCAACTTAACTATCTCCGGCCCTGTTACCACGACGAATGCCACACCATCAGCAATCATTTTCAACGCAGGCCAAAATGCAGCGGCAGGCACAGCAAGCGGTGGCAACATCATTATTGCTGGCACTCCGACGATCGCGGCAGGGCCAGGTGGAATTGCTGCCTTCTACACCGGAAGTATCTCTGAAAGTCCTGGCTTGACCAATCTGATCGGAACAGGCTCAGGCAATTTCCGATACAACAGCGATGAATCAACAACGAATTTCACTACACCGTTGTCGGCAGGCCTGAATGCCATCTACCGCGAACAACCAACAATAACTGTTACAGGCTATTCAGATCCAATCACCTATGGCGAAAATCCAACACTGGCGACTATTTCGATCGGTTTCCAGAATGGTGATACTCCTGAACAGACATTTTCAGGAAATGCCATCATTAATGTCGAGGGTATTCCCTCATCGTCTAACCACTACACTGCAGGTGAACACACCCTGACTCCATCAGGGCTGACAAGTCTGCTCGGCTACGCCATATCCTATTCAACCGACGGAACACTGACGGTAGGTAAGAAAGCTCTCACCGTTTCAGGAATCACCTCAGACAGCAAGACATACGACGGCAACACCGATGCAACGGTACAGACCGGCGGAGCAACCTTCGACGATATGGTGAGCGGTGACGATCTGAGTTTCTCATCGGTAACCGGCGAATTCGACGACAAAAATGTGGGCACCGACAAGCCCGTCACTCTCACCAGCAGCTATGGTGGTGCGGACAAGGATAACTACGACATTACCGATCAGACTGAAGCTTATGCTGATATCACCGCGAAGCCTCTTACCCTCACTGGCCTGACCGCAGAAAACAAGGTCTACGACGGTAACACCGATGCGACAATCAGCAGTTATGGCACCCTGACTGGCGTGATCGGTACAGAAACCGTTGGTCTGGATACGGGCAGCAGTGCCTCGGCAGCATTTGACAACAAAAACGTCGGCACCGGTAAAAGCGTAACAGTAAGCAGTCTGAATCTGACCGGCGGCGACAGTAGTAACTACAGCATTGAAAACCAGACCACCACGGCAAATATCACGGCAAGGGCTCTTGCCCTCACGCTCATTGGCCTGACCGCAGACAACAAGGTCTACGACGGCAACACCGATGCAACAATCAGCAGTTATGGCATCCTGAATGGCGTGCTTGGCAGCGACGCAGTTGCTCTGGATACTGGCAGTGCCTCTGCATCATTTGACAACAAAAACGTAGGTACCGGTAAAACCGTAACGGTGAGCAATCTGAATCTGAGCGGTGGTAACAGTGGTAACTACAGCATCGCGAACCAGACCACTACGGCTGATATCACCGCGAAACCTCTTACCCTCACTGGCCTGACAGCAAACAACAAAGTCTACGACGGCAACAAAACTGCGACAATCAGCAACTATGGCTCCCTGACCGGCGTGATTGGCAGCGACGCAGTTGATCTGGCTACTGGCAGTACCTTGGCAGAATTTGACACCAAAAACGCAGGCACCGGCAAAACCGTAACGGTAAGCACTCTGAATCTGAGCGGCAGTGACCGTGGCAACTACCGCATCGCGAACCAGACAACTACTACGGCCAATATCACCGCAAAGCCCCTCACCATAAGCGGTCTCACGGCATACGACAAGAACTACGACGGCTACACCAATGCAACGATCAACCCCTCGGGTGTCGTCTTCGTCGGATGGATTAGCCCTGACGACCTCTATCTGTCGGCAACCGGACAATTCAGCGATCCGGATATCGGTACAAGCAAAGTTGTTACATTGACCACCACTTACGGAGGCATCGACAGGAATAACTACACTATTACCGACCAGGCAACTGCCACCGCAAGTATCTTGACTGCCGGAACGTTGACGTCAGAGCTTCCGCCTGTGCCACTGCCGCCACCTGTAATATTGGGAGTCGTACAACCACCACTCATCGTATCAGCTCTCGGGCTTATTGTGGAGTATGTCGCGCCTCCGGTAAACCCGAACGCAGGAGTGATCGTTGTCGCTGTTCCCCAGGCCGTGCTTACTTTCGGAACGAACTTCACCATTCCGCTTCCTGAAGAGGTACAAAAAGTGATCATTGAAAGAGGGGATCCCGAGGTAGTCACCCTCGATGGTGGCTCTCCGCTACCAAAGTGGCTGCAGTATGATTCCACAGCCAAGATTTTCAAAGTGAACGCACCCCCTGCGGAGCAGCTTCCAGTTAAACTTGTGTTGCGCATAGGTAAGATAAGCTGGACCATGGAGATTACCACATAAAAGAGGGGCTCCATCACTGGGAGTTTCGGGCTGGAGATACTGAACGACACAGTACATCCAGCCCTTCTCTTGCAGGCACAGGATGGGGTTTTACGGCTTCTGGTTGCCAAGGTACCGCAGCTTTGCGGTATCAAAGCCAAGTGTTGCCGCTTTGGCCACAAGCGCGCTGAGTTGCCCCGGTGCCATGACAGAATCTTTCGACAAAATCCAGAAATAGGATTTGTCGCGACCGCACACCATCGCCCATCGGTACCCCGCCCTGTCGAGATCAATCACATTGTAGCTTGCATAAAAAGGTCCAAAGAAAGAGACCTTCAGGGCACCCTCTGTGGTTTTTTTATCGTCGATAAAAACGCCGCGCCCCTGAATGGTTTTCCACTCCTTTTTTTTCAGATCATACCCCTTGTTCACCACCTTGACGCTGCCATCCGGGGCAAGTGAATAGGTGGCCGTTACCGGATCAAGCTCCTTTTCAAAGCGGTTATCGAGACGGACAATTTCATGCCAGGTGCCGAGATAACGATTGAGAGAAAAATTATCAACAACCGTAATTCCCTGCGGAATACCGGTGCATCCTGCAAGCAGGAGAAAACAAAGCAATAAAAGTTTTTTCATGTGAGAGTCTCCAATTATGGTTGTTTCAAAAAAATTTCCCTTTCAGAGTTTCAGAAAACAGAAAGACAGAAGATCAGAAAGAGGGACTGGAACGGACAACCCGAAAGCCGATATCGCTGCTCCTATCATTCATGCTACGATAACCCCTGGTAACACAACTCAAATCAAGAGGCAAAACTTTCCAAGACCCCCCACACAACGAACGGGCTGATTTGTCTGTATTATGCCAATCATCCATCCACTCCCAAACATTGCCTGCCATATCGTACAAACCTTCCGGCGTGGCACCTTCAGGATAGCTGCCAACTGGTGTCGTCGCTTCAACATGTAGCCCATAATTAGCCAATCGAAATATAGGCTCTTTGTTTCCCCAAGGATATTTTCTTCTTTCAGTTCCACTTGCAGTGCACTGCCACTCAATTTCAGACGGCAGGTGGTAGAGTCCGTCTTGGCCACCCTCAAGCAGCGAGAGCCACAGGCAATAGGCTTTTGCGGCATACCAGGTGACAGTGACCACCGGCTGATCATCGCCACCAAATTTCCGGTCTTCATCATACTTCGAGTAAAAAAGACTTGCAAGATCTTCTTTCCCGCGCTCAAAATAGTCAACAAATCCGGCATCCCAGATGTTGTGCTGCGCAATATCGTCTATTGCAGTTCTGAACGTCTGAAGCGGCAACCGTGCTTCATGCTTAGGAGCCTGTGACTTCATATAGGCAATAAATGAACGGTAGAGCTTGTTGGTGACGGGATATTTGGCAACGTAGAGATCCCCGACCTGCTCTTCCTTTTTTGTCACCGAATACAAAAAGCTTCCGCCCGGTATCCGGATATACTCAGCATGCTGTTCATTCGGGTTGCGGAACGATGACTGGCGGTCTTCAAGGGTGACGATCCGCAATGTTGCCGCAAGCGGTGAGGCTTTATGGCCGCTGCCGGATGCTGCATCTTCAGCTTTTTGATCACCCAGGGCAAGGAGCACCTCTTCCGTCCGTCCGGCCACATCCCTGTTTTTGGCAAGCCCTTTGGCCCTGAAACTCGTCAGCGCACCAAGAGCCTCCGGTTTTCCAATGGCGTTCAGGCAATCGAGCAACATACGCTGACGAACGGCGGTGGTCAGCGGCAGAAGAAGTTTTGCGCAGAGTGCATCAACCTTCTTTTTTGGCGCTTCCTCAATCAGGGACAAGAGCAGCCCCTGTTTCTTTTGCGAAAACTCAGCAGTGACCGGGGAGTTGAAGAGCTTTTCCATAAAGAGGTCGAAAATCTCTTCATCGGTCTGGGCAATAAAGAAGCGTATCGGTTCGTTCCACCAGTCGTCACCAAAACCGTCAATCAGAATATCGAGAAAGCCTGTGGTACGATTTACCTTTTTGAGCAGTTCTGCACCGGCAAGATATTCACGGAATGACTTGTGGCGGAAGATATACTCCTTGCTGCCGCACTCCACCAGCAAGCCTGCACGTTTAAGCAGATGGTCACAAAAGTCAGCCGCAGAAGGCGGTGCGTAGTTTCTGTCGCGCAGCAGATCAAGCTCGTTCTGCATCTTTTCCTGCATCTTTTCTTTCGGAGCCTCATCCGTTTTCAGCTCTCTCTGCATCCAGAGTGAAACGGGAGCGAGCACCATCCGGGCACGCTCGGCAGAGATAAGCAACGGGATATCGCGGCGTTTGTCCCTGAGTTCGAGAAGATAATTGAGTACGGCGCTGTAGAGCTTTTCGCGGCTCTCCGGCAAAACGTCCCGCTCTTTCCAGAGAATTGCCATGATCTGCAGAATCATGGGGACGGCAGCAAGCTGGCGCAACCCTTTGCTCTTCTCCTGTTCCCATTTATTCTTTCCTGTGTTCAGGTGGGAAAGAATCTTCCGGGTTCGTTCATCAGCTTTTGTCTGCTGCCGCTGCTGCCATGCCTCCGGGGTTATTGCAGAATCTTTATGGTCACGCAGAAAGGCTGCCCTGAACCAGTTCGTTAAAAAACGTTCCTGCTGCTCAGGCGTGAAGTCCTCGACATCGGCCCGCTGGTAATCAACCTCAAGCTCGATGCCCTCTGCCTTGCGGTATCCGGTACCTCGCGAGGTCACCACAAAAAAGGCTGCACCAAAGCCGCGACAGGCGCCATCAATCCAGCGGCACACCTTTTTCCGCTCTGCAGGTTCGCTGATTTCATCAAGACCATCGAGCAGCACCAGTGACGTTTCACTCTTCAACCACCCTTCAAAAAGAGCAGGACAAAGCGTGCAATGGTTTTTTTTTGCCCAGTGCGACAAGTTGGCGGGCAAGGCAGCGTAGCTACCGTCATCACAACGGAGAAGATCGCGCAACGGTAGATAAAAGACGTTGACCGGCACTGAAAAACCAAGCCTGCTGCATCGCTGCGAGTCAAGCGCAGAGAGGGCATAATACTTGAGCAAAGTTGTTTTTCCCGCACCGGGGTCGCCGATAATGAGCAGCATCCTGTGATCATTGAAGGCATCCTGCATCACCAGATCGGGAGTCAGAGGCTGTTCACACTCCTGCTCCGGCAAAACGTTCCTTTCTGCGGGCTGTTCAGCAACACCTTGCCTCCGGGAAAAACGGAGCGGCACAAAGGTATCGTCATTGAGGTTGACGTCAACGCGCTCGACGTCGGGCAAGCCGAGCATCCTGATCCACCCCAGCTCCTCTTTCAGCGCTGCCTGATAATGGAGTAAATCGGCATCATTTTGTAAATCCTGCTTTTCTCTCTCAAAAGAGATGCTATCGCTGTCGGTACCTGGCTGGCAAAACCAGCGGCGAACCTGCCGGTCCAACTGACGAACAAGTTTTTGGCGAAACTCATGGAGCGTATCGTATTCCTCACACAATGCACGGTTTTGCAGCAATTCCTTGAATTTGTCCAGCTTCGTTTCCTGTTCTTTATCAATCGTCTTTCGTGCAACGGGTGCATTGGAGAAATAAAGCATGACCCTCTTCCCCATACTCATCATTCTTTCAACCTCTTCAACCGCACCACCGGGAGCGACACCGGTATCGGTGCCAATGCGTGTCCAGAAAATGCCAATAGCAAAATGGCACGAATCGACAATCTGTGTATTGATAATCTCCTGCGTCCTCTCTCCTGTTTCCGGAGCTGCGTCCAGTTCCCATAAGATCGGCTGAAGCGTCACCCGCCGCTCCTCCGCATTCAGGCTATTCCATTCATTAATAACCTCTTTGACCAAACTTCGCTCTTCAGAGACGTCAGAGGGAGAAGCAACAAGAACCTTTATTTTGCGATACAGTTTATCACTCATTCTTCCTCAAGCCCCATTAATCGCCTTGCATGATAAAGAGAGATAACAACAATCCGTGATACTTTTTCGTCTATTCTGTAAACAATCCGGTACTCTCCATGCAATAATTCGCGAATACCCTCATCAGAGAATTCCGGGACAATTCTGCCGATAAAAGGGAAATCCGCAAGTTTCATAACGGATTGCCTGGCAGATTCCGCCCAATTTCTGGCTGCACCGGGCTTATCAACAGCAATAAACCGCACAATCTCTTCAATCTGACAGGCCGCACGTTCTGAAAATTCGACGATCATTTCTTTTCAGCTTCAGCAATGATCTTTTCAAGCGAAGCGAAAATCTCTTTTGCTGGTACAGTGCGGTTGTTACGATAATCTTCAAGCCCTTCGGTAACCGATTGCATAAACGCTATTTTATCGAGCATCTGTTGATATACTTCCGCATCAAGCAGCACTGCAGAACTTTTTCCTGTCCGCTTTAACAGCAGTGGTTGTTTACTTGCACTCGACTCGTCCATATATCGTTCGATAGTGTTTCCGAAATCAGTTAATGGAGCAACATTTTTGACTTGAACAGTATTCATGGTATGCGCAAAAAGTAATAAGATGATACTCTGTCATACAATGTAACGCCATTCAAACAAAAATCATTGTCCGTTTTGTGAAAAACAACCCAACCCCAACGAACGAAAAAAGCTGTTCAATATCGGCCTGCGAGGCAAAAGTCTGTTTCACCTGATCAGGCTTGGCTTACAATCTGAACAAGTGGACTGGACGTTGTTTTTTACCGGTTGTCGCTTTTGTCAAGGACTTTTCGAAGGCTGGCTCGCTGAAGAATTGAAGGCTACGAGCTTGTTCCAGTTGATAGACCCATTGTTGTCGCAATACTTATTCCCGAATTGAAAGGTAAATTTATTGAGCATCCGGGCATAGGATTCCTGAAACTCCTCGTTTTTTTCCTTGGCCTTATGACCCAGCGGGTCGATAAGCTCGATGTAGATGTTTGGATCGCACGAGATAAACTCCCAAAAAGTCTGGCCGCAATATTTAAAATAGTCGCCCTGATCGGGGGTGTTGGCTCTGCCGTAACAGCAGCCATTAACCGCAACAACCTGAAGCTTTGAGTTACTGGTGCGCAGCGTTTTTGCCGCCGTCTTGAAGTCGGACTTCATTTTGGCAATCTGGCTACTGTTCCCCCAATTCGGCCCCGACTTGATATTGACGATAAAGCGCGTCCCCTCCTTGTCAAATTCAAGGTCGATACCCGCAATGCCGGATTTCCAGCCGCCGTAAACTTTTTCATTGATAAAAATTGCCAGCCCTTCCAGCCAGTCACCAAAAACCGTCTCTTCGTTTGATGAAATATGGGCATCAACCAGACCCCGGACAATCTCTTCGGCAGTCATCACGTTCTTTGCCTTAAAGAGGTAAGGATTCTTTCTCTTCAGCACTTTTGAAAGGCTCAATTCATCAAGAGTTGCAATTCTTTTCTGGTGAAAAGTGCCGATGTTTTCTTCAACGTATGTCGATACGTCGTTCAGGATAAGTGGTTTCATTGTCACCATTTTGTTCCAGCAGATAAAGCTCAACCGGTTTCAGCTCCGCTTTTACCATGTCGTAGTACTCCGCCATAATTTCAATACCGATGGAGTTTCGCCTCATTCTTTGCGCTACAGCATTGGTCGTTCCTGACCCCATGAAGGGATCAAGCACGGTATCTCCCTCATTGGTGAAAAGCTTGATAAACCATTCAGGAAGCCCTTCAGGGAACGCCGCACTGTGTTTTTTGTTATTGCACTCTGTGGCGAGATGCAGCACGTTGGTCGGATAGGCCATCTCCCGATCAAGCCAGTTTGAGATATTTTTTCCGAACCCGCTGCCCACCTTCGATTCGTCACGTGTTTTGTCGGTCTCGCTCAGATTTTTAAGCCTGCTTTTTGACCAGTCGCCCATTGGCACCATAACGGCTTGCTGGTCCATATAAAAGTGCTTGCTTTTATTGAACTGGATCAACCGTTCCCAGGAATCCCTGAAGCGGTTTGGCCATTTACCGGGATAACAGTTTTTTTTGTGCCAGATAAATTCTTCTGTCCAGAACCACCCTTGCTTCCTCATTTCCAGAATGAGTTCCATCACGTATGTGCTCCGTTCGCCATTTACCACCTTTTCCTTGATGTTCAAAACAAAGGTGCCCGTTGGCTTCAGCACCCTCAAGAGCTGCTGGGAAATCGGTAAAAACCACTCAACGTAGTCGTCTGGATGAAAGCCACCATAGGTCTGCTTTCTCTGGTCAGCATAGGGCGGGGAGGTAAATATCAGGTCTACCGAGTCATCGGGCAACGTTTTGAGCAGTTGTGTGCAGTCTCCAAGGTAGAGATCGGTTTTTGTTTCCATATTATATTGTGCGTGTTCAAAGGCGTAAGATGTTCATAATGCTCAGGAATAGTACAAAATCCAATCAGATATTCTCTTTTTTTTGCCCACTGACTGTACGCTGCGTATCTCTGAACCAGTTGGCGTTTTCTGTGGATACACGCTCTTCAACCCGTTCGGCCAGTTGAATCAATCTTTCGGCTTCCGACAAACCTCGATAAGGGCCAGCAGCCGAAAGAAATAAAAACTTTTCATGTTTAAGATTTTCCGCTGTTGAACGATAGGTTACCCAGAGCGTTGAGTACTGCTTGAGTTGCTGAATTGCCTCTAAAAGCACAATCAATGCACCTGCTCCTGCCGTTGCCCATTTGACATTTCCCGTAAGCAAGTTTAACATTGGAATCAACAAGGCAAGGGCTGTTTGAATTATTTTCAAAAGATTACTCCACCGGTGATTTTTTACGCTCTTGTCGCCGTACCATGCCAATTGATTTTCAAGCCTTACCCAGGCAGGCTTGCTCTTTATGGCTTCAGGAATGTCAAAAGAATAATTGCGAGGTTTATCCCCTTTTGTTTTATGTGCAAACATGATTCAGTATCATAATTATCGAAGAATAACTATCAAAAATCAGGACAGCATTTCGGACTTTTTCATTAAATCCAACCATTCATTAAATGAAATAATCTTTGTCCCATCTCCATCAGGTGAATTATCGACATCTTTATCAAGATTATCGGCAAAAACAGTTTGAGAAGAAATAATGATTCCAAACACCTTCGCTCTGTCAAAAAGTGCTCCATATAATTTTGCCCCGGAAAAATCGGCATAGCGAAGATCCGCTAACATGAAATTAGCGTTTCGACAAAACGCATTAACAAAAACAGCATTTTGCAAATTCGCTTCTCGAAATCTTGCATCAATCAAAATAGAATTGCGAAATGATGCTATATTAAGAACTGCCTTATGAAAATCAGCCAATGTAAAGTCAATATTAGCCCAATAAGCATCACTCGCATTTACACTGGATAAATCGATTTTTTGAAGGTCACAATACTCATTGTTTTCTATTTTTAATTTAACTACCAAGTTAAACCATTCAGAGAATTTTTTGTCAAAAGAGGAATCTTTTTTTAACTTTTCAAGCTTATCAATTGAAAAACCATGAAGTGCGATAGATTTTGTCAAATTTTTCAATACCGACTTATCTTTCTCAATCGAAAGTGATGCTGCCAATATCTTCTTGGTCAAATCAATACGTTGATTTTTTCTATTTATATTTTCATCTTTATTTTCACTAACATCCCATTCTTCTGGAAACGATTCCAATATCAAGCCAAGTTTTGCGCTAGCTGCAGCTCTGAGAAGAGACGATTTTGCCGATAATTCCTGCACAATAGACTGATATGCTGCATCAACTCTTCTTCGACCTTCAAACTCTACACGCGAACGAGTTGCACGATTTTGCCCAACCAAATAACCGCCAACTGCTCCTCCCACAGTAACAAATAACGCTATCAATTTCAGCCAAAAAAGACTACCACCGGTATCGCTTCGAATTTGGCGAATTTCTGAATAAATTTTGGCTATCTCATATTGTTCTTTTGTGTTTGTAATGGCGCTTTTTTGCTGCGAAGGGGGAGTAATATAAACATCACTTTCGGCAAAAATTTGTAACCCATAAGCAACCAATCCGATAAAAACAAGAAGTAATATCACAATACCAATAATTTTCCAATGGTCATGATTATTCAAAAAAGTTTTTTTCATTTTTGCGCTTATCTGGTTATTCAACAAGGCATTTCGATAAACTCATTTACGAAATGATGCGTTACTGTCAAATCAACAACATTAAGATGTATCCATGACTTGTTCAGTCGAAGGGCATTATCTACTGCATGACTTGTGCCGCAGATAGCCGTTGCTGGACAGCCATCCCAAACCACTACAAGCAAATCGGACTGAGTGACGACCAAATTCATGGCATTTTCATACGCTTCATCTGAACGGCAGGTATGTGACAGCACAATCTCTTTGCAAGAAGCCTCACACAATGCAGAATAACGATTTCGGGCAGATACCGTTGCAAAATCGGAATGATACGCATGGTATGGCCTTATGATTTCAAGGGGCATCCCCAACGCAAGCGCCGCTTCAGCAAATATGGTATCTGCACCCTCTGCAATTGCAGACAATGCAATCAGATCAGGATAGAGAGTGCAAAAGCCATCCAAAATAGTGGTAATCTCACTTGTGGTATACCTTAAAACAGTATCATCACAAATAAACCGATGGCCAACAACTCCAATCCTCCGCATAAGCTTATATCTCAGTTACAGGCATGATACACTTTTGCAATCCGGCCATATTCTTCGGCAGAGGGAGCAAGCAGCTCCATCAAACGTCGCGCCTGAAGCCATGTTGATTCATGGAAACCAGTTTCTTCGGGCGTCATGCTTGCAGCGGCAACATAGAGTTCGGCAGCCAGTTCATAATTCTGTTTGATCAATTGCACCTCAGCCACAGTTGCAGTTCTTGAAGAGTCTCTCCACTTTTATCATCTTTGACAGACAGAGGCAAAAAAACAACCCGAATCAGACAAAATCCTTTTTTTCAAGTTTTTGCTGTTGCAACTACTTCAAGGTAACTTTTTTCATCAAAAAACGGGATTACGAAAAGGAATACAGAAGAATATGGCGGGAAACTCATAAATTGGCCATCTGAATTGCTGCATCGCAAAAACACAAACAAAAACGGGAGACCCACACCATGGCCATGACTGTAGAGATCAAGAACAACAAGCTTTGTATTGAAATCGACCTCGAAACACCGACCCCTTCGGCTTCAGGCAAGACCCTTGTTGTTGCAAGCACACGCGGCAATGCTGTCACCACCGCAGAAGTAAATGGCAAACCAATCATCATCGGCCTGAACGCTTATATCAAGCCTTGAGACGCAATCTGCTGCTATCGGTGAGAGAAAACCGTTGACCCGCAGGCAGGGCGACAATGACGAGGCGCTGCCTGCCTGAAAGAAAACGATAGCCGCTATGCCGAAAGATCATTCCGGCAGGCCTCGCCGGGATATTCGATTTCGACGGTTGAGTGATAGAGTCCGTATCGCTCAACCAGCCCTCTGATCCGCTCCTTGAGTTGCATGTAGGCTTCTGCGTCGAGCAGGGTGTCAACTTCGAGGTGGGCGGTAAAAACGGTATGAACGCCGTCGAGTGACCAGAGGTGGGCGTGATGCACGGCGTGAATACGCTCCATCGCCTCAATCTCTCTTGTAATGAGGGCTATGTCAAGCTCTGCGGGGACCGCCTGCAAAAAGACCGGCAGCATCGCTTTCAGATTTTTGACGACACCGGAAAGGATGTAGAGCGTGATAATAATGGCAAGAAGCGGGTCGAGCACAGGGATATCCCAGAAGTAAAGCACAACGGCAACAACCAGCACGGCGACCCATCCAAGCACATCTTCGAGCAGGTGGAGGGCAACAACTTTGGCGTTCATGCCGCTCTCTTTGGAAAGTTTTGCCATGGCAATGCCGTTGACCAGAACACCGACAATGGCCAGAAGAATCATCCCTCCGGCATCAGGTTTATGCGGCTCAAGAATACGGGGTATGGCGTGGACGAGCACAAAAAGTGAGCTGGTGAGCAACACCACTGTGCTGATCAGCGCCCCGAGAAGGGAGAAGCGTTTATAGCCATAAGAGTAACGCGCACTGCTCTTTTCGCCCGATATGCTCTCGAAATACCATGCCTGGGCAAGGGCAAAACAGTCGCCGAGATCGTGAACGGCATCGGCCAAAATTGCGGTACTGCCCGTTATCATTCCCCCGACAACCTCGACAAGGGTAAAGCCGAGATTGAGGAAAAAGGCAACCTTGATGTTTCCGGATACATGGTGATGGTGGTGATGATGAGGGGTGGCATCATGGGTATGCCCACACTCTCCCGACTCTGTCTTGCTCATAATAAATTTATTTTTTCTTTTGACTTGACTTTTCAGCAGCCGTTTATTCGAAAACGACTGTTTTTTTGCCGTTCACCAGAATACGATGTTCGGAGTGAAGGCGAAGGGCGTGGGCAAGCACAAGCCGTTCGAGGTCGCGCCCTTTGCGGACAAGATCGTCAAGCGTATCTTTGTGGCTCACCCGCACGATATCCTGCTCGATAATCGGCCCCTGGTCGAGCTCTTCGGTAACGTAGTGGCTTGTGGCACCGATTATTTTGACCCCCCGTTCGTAAGCCTGCCGGTAGGGACTGCTGCCGACAAAGGCTGGCAGAAAGGAGTGATGAATGTTGATGATCTGGCCTGGATAGCGGTCAACGAACTGCGGGGAAAGCACCTGCATATAGCGGGCAAGGACAACGGTATCGATCGAATGTTTCTCAAGCAAGTCGATCTCCTGCCGCTCAATCTCCAGCTTGTTTTCACGAGTGACGGGAAAAAGATGGAACGGAATGCCATGGTGCGCGGCAAGGGGGCCAAGATCGGGATGGTTTGCCACAATCAGCGCAATATCGATGGTGAACTCCCCGATACTGTTGCGCCAGAGAATTTCCTGGAGACAATGGTCGTAACGGGAGACAAAAATTGCAACGCGGGTTTTGCGACCGGTAAAACGGATTTTCCATGAGGCGTTGAACTCTTTTGCCAGTGGTGCAAAGGCCTCAACCAATTCAGCAACGGGAATCGAGAAGTTCTCGGTGCTCCATGAAACCCTTATAAAAAAAGTTTTTTCGACGGGATCCACATGCTCGTCAAGATCCAGAATATTGCCGCCCCGCTCATAAATAAAGTGTGAAATACGGGAAACCAGACCGGGACGGTCAGCACAGGAAAGCAGAAGAATAGCTACCGTATGGGATGAAGTCATTGTCTTTTTTTTGATTGCTCAGAAGTTTGCAGTTGCAAAAAAACAGGCAGTTGCAAAGAGAATGAAATTAAATATATTTTTTCGCCGAATCAGTGGTCGAGACAACACAATGAGTTATGGCAGAAGCTATGAAAGTTTTGTCAAAACTCCTCTCAAACCCGGACGCAGGAGTGATGAACAAATTTACAATGACAGAGTGATCTATAAAAAGTAGTCCTATGAATAAAAAACTTCAATGGAGTATCGCCTTAACGACCGTTGTGCTGCTCTGTCTCCTCAGCTATCTTTTTGCAGACATACAAACTGCGTTGTGGTTCCATGCCATTGATAACACCTTTTTTTACAAGGTTTTCAGCAAGATAACGCTTTTTGGTGACTCACTCGCCTACCTGGTCGCGGGGCTGCTGCTCTTTGCCGTTTTTCGCAATAGAAACCTCTATTGGGCCTCTTCGGGCCTCTTCCTCTTCTCTACCGTTGCGATTTCGGGATTAAGTGCTGATCTTGTCAAATATGTCGCAGGCCGGGCAAGACCAAAACTCTATTTTCATGAGCATCTCTATGGATTTGAGTTTTTCCATTGGGAACACGCATGGACCTCTTTTCCCTCAGGCCATTCGGCAACAGCAATGAGTGTTGCCATCCTCCTTGCCATCCTTTACCCGCGATTGCGATTTGTCGCTCTTTTTGGGGGGCTCCTGATCGCCTTCAGTCGTATTGTGCTGGCCGAGCACTTTATCAGCGATGTCATTGCCGGCTCTTTTCTGGGAATAGTTTCCACTCTGCTGCTCCATAATCTTTATTTCAAATCGAAATTTGAGGCCTCTGAACACAACAAAATCTGAGACTGGCTGGTTTCTGGCAGCACTGGCAATCCTCATCTTTGCCAGTTTTTTCCTGCACCTTGGCTCTGCACCTCTTTTTGATGTCGATGAAGGGGCATTCAGTGAGGCAACGCGGGAGATGATGGTCAGTGCAAATTATCTGACCACCATGCTGAACGGTACGCCCCGTTTTGACAAGCCAATCCTGATTTACTGGCTGCAACTTGCCTCTGTCAAGCTTTTCGGAGTCAATGAGTTTGCCTTCCGTCTTCCCTCCGCCCTTGCAGGAACCGTTTGGGCAACATCGATTTTTCTTTTTATACGCAGGGAGATTGGCAACCGCAAGGCTTTTTTGGCGGCTGCAATGATGGTATTGTCGCTGCAAGTGCTGGTAATTGCAAGGGCGGCCATTGCCGATGGAGTGCTGAACTGCTTTCTTGCCATCACCATGTTCAGCCTGATCCACCATTACAAAACAGGCTCAAAACCGGCGCTTTATCTTGGCTTTGCTGGCGCCGGGTTCGGTATGCTCACGAAAGGGCCGATTGCCGTCATTATTCCCGTTGCCGTGACCTTTCTTTTTTCACTGCAGGAGAGATCATTGAAAACATGGTTCAGGATGCTCTTCAACCCGGCAGGAATCATGCTTTTTTTAGCCATTGCCCTGCCCTGGTACCTGTTTGAATACCGTGATCAGGGAATGGAATTTGTTGAGGGATTTTTTTTCACACACAATATCAACCGGTTTAACTCCTCATTCGAGGGGCACTCGGGCTCCCTCTTCTATTATATTCCTGTCATCATTCTCGGCCTCACGCCATTTACCGGCCTCATTTTTACCGTTCTTTTCAATATCAAAAGCCTGCTTTCCGACCGGGTGAACCGCTTTTTTCTGATCTGGTTCGGCTTTGTCTTTCTCTTTTTCTCTCTCTCCGGCACCAAACTGCCACACTACATGATCTACGGCTATACACCGCTCTTTATCATCATGGCGCGGGCGCTGCCTTTAAGCCTCCATCCCCGGCTTTTTGCTCTCTGGCCGCTGCTTCAACTTGCCACATTCGCAAGCCTCCCGCTGCTCCTGCAGGTGGCGTTGCAAAAGATCGATGACAGCTATATCAGGGCACTCCTTGAGGGTGTCGCAGGGCTTACAGGGCAGAACTATCTGCTGGTCATCGGTTCCGCCATAATTGGAGTCTCTGTCATACAATTTCTGCCCCGCTTGTCTGCCGAATGGAAACTGATCGCTACCGGGTTTATCTTTGCGCTTCTTGTCAATCTCTACCTTATGCCTGTTGCCGGAAAACTGATGCAGGAACCCGTAAAAGAGGCTGCTCTTATTGCAAAAGATAAGGGTTATAAAATAGTGATGTGGCAAACCTGGATGCCCTCTTTTTTACTATATTCGGAATCTTTTGTTGAAAAGCGTAAACCCAGACCAGGCGAGATTGTTTTGACAACAGTCAAAGGGCTTGAGCTGCTTGATAATCCAGCCCTACTCTATCACAAAAACGGTATTGTACTGGCAAAACTGAGGCAATGAATCCTGATACATTGAAGCTTTCGGTGGTCATACCGGTGATGAATGAAGTTGAGAATATAAAACCCCTGTTTGCTGCTCTCGCCCTCTCGCTTGCTGATGTTGAGCATGAGATCATTCTGGTTGACGATGGTTCTACCGATAACACCGTGGATGAAATCCGGGCAAACGCTCCTGCCAATGCGCAACTCGTCATACTCAACAAGAATTACGGGCAGACAACCGCGATAGCTGCCGGTATCGACCATGCGCGTGGTGAACTGATAGCCACTATGGACGGAGATCTGGAGAACGATCCTTTGGATATCCCAATGATGATGCAGTACCTTCATGACCATGATCTTGATGTTGTCGCAGGCCGGAGGGCAAAACGGCAGGATGGATTATTTTTGAGGATAATTCCCAGCAAGATAGCCAATGCCCTTATCAGAAATCTGACGAAGGTGCACATACGGGACTTTGGCTGTACACTGAAGGTGTTCAAACAGGATATTGCCAAAAATCTTGGTCTGTATGGTGAACTGCACCGCTTCATACCAGTACTCGTTCAACTCTATGGTGCAAGCATACAAGAGGTCGATGTGCGGCATCACCCCAGAAAGTTCGGAAAATCAAAATATGGTATAGGGCGCACCTTCAAGGTATTGAGCGATCTGCTCTTCATGCTCTTCTTCCAGAAATACAGCCAGAAACCGATGCATCTTTTCGGTACGCTTGGCTTTCTCTCCCTCTTTACAGGCATGGCCCTGAACATGTACCTTCTGGCCCTGAAAATTCTCGGCGAAAAGATCGGTGGTCGTCCCCTTCTCTCTCTGGGCATCATTATGACCTTTATCGGCATTCAGCTCATTACGACCGGCTTCATTGCGGAATTCATCATGCGCACCTACTACGAGTCACAGAACAAAAAACCCTATATCATCAAAAAGATCGTTGGCAAACAGTAAAATCAATCCGAAAAAGCTGCTGAAAACGTTGCTGCAGCTTCTGGTCACCAGCGCGGCTCTTTATCTTGTCCTGAAAAAGACCGATGTTGCAAAACTTATGGACATCATCCGGAATGCCAACCCCTGGTACCTTTTGCTTTCCCTCCTTTTTTTCAATATCTCCAAGCTCATCAATGCGGTGCGCCTGAACCGCTTTTTCAAGGCTATCGGCATTGAACTCTCAGCGATATACAGCCTTAAGCTTTACTATCTCGGGATGTTCTATAATCTTTTTCTTCCGGGAGGTGTCGGCGGTGACGGCTACAAAATCTATGTATTGCAGAAAAACCACGGTCTGAAAATGATCAATATCTTTCATGCCGTATTTTGGGATCGTTTATCAGGAATCATCGCACTGATCTTTCTCTCTCTAATCCTCCTGCAACCAAGCAGTTTTGCCTTGCAACTTCCCCGGCTTGTGCCTTATTCATGGGTTGTACTCGTCGCAATCTACCCACTGGCACGGCTTCTGAACAAGCTCTTCTATAAACAGTTTATCGAGCTCTTTACCATCACCTCAGTCGAATCGCTGCTGATTCAGATTACCCAGTTGATATCAGCATTTTTTATCCTGAAAGCCATTTCCCAGAATGCCAACGTTGTTGACTATCTGGCGATATTTCTGCTATCGACGATAGCCACCATTATTCCGGTCACAATCGGAGGGGCAGGAGCCCGTGAAATAACATTCTTTTATTTGCTTGGATTTGTAAAGCTTGGAACCAACGCCGGTATTGCACTGTCGCTCATATTCTTCGTTATTTCGGCCATCTCGTCACTTGCGGGAATTCTAACAAAAATAAACCACGAAAAAAGCATAAACGATTCTGCCAAGGTTGATGCAGCACTGCCACCTCCACCTGCCTTGAAATGAACAATTGATATAATTTTCCTGAATCGAATCCTTTCTATTTTGATACTTTTTTTTTATCGTGTACTAAAACAAAATCTCAGGTAATCCAGCCTGAAAACGTTTTTTTCAAACCGATAAAACAAGTTACCCATGACAAAACATCTCTCACTTCCGGTTCTATTTATTGCCGCAAGCATGGTTGCAGTACCAGCACATGCCGATTCGCCCTATTATGTGAGCAGCAATGTTGGGGTATCATCATTCAGTAAAATAGAAATAGCAAATTCTTCCACTGGCATTCTGGAAGGCACTGCAAAAACCAGTGCGGGTATCGGCCTGACGGGTGCTGTCGGCAGAAGCTTTGATAATTTCAGAGTTGAGGCTGAAGTCGGCTACCAGAAAAACAACTCTGATACCTACACCTTTTCACGCGGAACTGTTCCCCTGAGCGGGAATTTTTCTGTAACATCATATATGCTGAACAGCTACTATGATTTTAAAACCGACACCGTCAAGCCTTATCTTTCCGTTGGTCTCGGCCTTGCAGAAGTCTCCCTCGACAAGGTACCGGATCCCCCTGATGTCGTTACCGAAACCCGTTCAGCACTTGGCTATCAGTTTGGCGCTGGTGTTGCCATTCCGTTGAGCAAAACGATTGATCTCGATGCACGCTACCGCTATTTCGGAACCACTAAAGTCACTCTTAGCGGCGATCATGGGAGGCTTGGCATACATGGAAGCAACTTTCTGCTTGGTGTAAGGGTCGAAATATAACATTCTGCCAAAAGTTATAACGGCAACATGAAGACTGTCCCGAAACGATAACCGGGACAGCTTTATTGAGCAATAAATCTGAATGAGATGGCTTGTCAAGCATTCTTTTTGCCGTTAACAAGCTCAAGATCTTTCAGTTTGATCTGCCACTGTTCGCGGTTGTTCCACATCCTTTTCTCGACCGAATAGACCATCGAAAATACCGGACGGAATTGAGTGGTGAGCGCGGTGTAGATATCGAGACGATCAAAGCCGATAACTTCAAAGGTGCGCCCATTCTTGTCCCTGAGAGCAAACTTGACATGCCGCTGTTTGAGCAGCTTTGGCTGGCCATAGAGCACAAGCTCTTCCGACATGAAGAGCGGCTCACGGTTCCCATGACCGTAAGGTGCAAACTGTTCAAGCACATTGATAAAGTTGGCCGTGATCTCCTCAAGGGCAAGTCGTGAATCGACAACAAGCTCTTTTTGCCTTGCTCCGATTGAGAGACGCACGGAACAGACCTCATTGAACTTTTTGCGGAATGGGGCAAAGTTTTCGGGCCGGAGGGTAACTCCTGCCGCCTGGTGATGCCCCCCGAACTGTTCGAGATAGTCACCGCACTCCTGCAGGGCCTCAAAGATATTGAGCCCTTCAACGCTTCGTACCGATCCCTTGATAAGCCCGTTCATACCACCGAGGATGACCGTCGGAAGATAATGTTTTTCAATCATTTTTGAAGCCACAATACCAAGCACTCCAATATGCCATGATTCGTCATAGAGCACAATCGAAGAGCTCCAGGATGCGACATGACTTGCAATCAGCTTTTCAGCCTTCACCATGATATCTGCATCAATCTCCCTGCGCCGTGCGTTCATACCGTCAAGCTCATTGGCATGGCGCCGGCACTCCGCCGTCGAATCGGAAAGAAGCCACTCAACTGCGAGGTGTGCGGAGTGCATTCTTCCTGCGGCATTGATACGGGGCGCAATGCCGAATGCAATATGAAACATGCCGAGTTCTGCAGGATCAACCTTCATGAGCGCAAACATCGCCAGTAAATTGGCCCTGGGCTTTGTACGCATCCGCCGCAACCCTTCGCGAACCAGCGTCCGGTTTTCGTTTTCCAGAGAGACCATATCAGCCGCTGTCGCAATGGCAACAAAATCAAGATATTTCTGCCAGCTCTCCGGAGCGGCCTTCATTCGCTCGGCGATTGCCTGAATGAACTTGAACGCCACACCACATCCGCATAACTCCCTGAATGGATAGGTAGAGCCTGGAACCTTTGGATTCAAAATTGCGTAGGCCGGAGGCAGCCTATCGGGTTCATGATGGTCGCAAATGATGACATCAATGCCGTGACCCCGGCATCGCTGTATCGCTTCATTTTCATTTATGCCACAATCAACCGTCACAAGAAGCGTAACGTTCCGTTTAACAACTGAGTCAATGCCCTCTGTGGACAGGCCATAGCCCTCCGTAAAGCGGTCATTGATATAGTAGGAGACCTCAGCCCCCTGCTCTTTCAAAAAAAGCAGGAGCAGCGCAGTTCCGGTTGTGCCATCAACATCATAATCACCATAGAGCATTATTTTTTCGTGCTCCCGGATGGCCCGCAACATGCGCTCGACCGCATGCTCCATATCCTGCATAAGAAAGGGAGAGGGAAGATCAAGAATGGATGATCGGAAATAGTGCTTTGCCTCCTTGTATGTCTGAACACCACGGTTAAACAGTGCCCTTGCAACAGGCATGCTGACATTGATTGCCTCTGAAAGAACAAGTACCGCCTGTTCATCGGGAGTGCGAAAATTCCAGCGGTATCGTTTCATGAAAAAATAAAAATGAGTACTGATAAAAAGATGCTCAATTTAGGCAAGAGTTCGCCATTTCCTGAAAAAAAACATTCCGCCCGGAAATCTGCCGCCCCTCTGCACTTGAAAGAGGCTGCGAATATCTCTACATTAGCATACGAAAGATACGCATTGTCTATCGGTCAATAAACGAACATTAACCATCAGGAAGAGAGAGCATGAGCAATTTGATTACCATTGAACGCCACATCCTCGAACAGCAGAAATTTTTCCCTGAAGCTCACGGCGAACTTACCGACCTTCTCAACGATGTGGCCTTTGCCGCAAAACTGGTAAGAAGGGAGGTTGTCCGGGCAGGTCTGGTCGACATTCTTGGTTTTGCAGGCAGCACCAATGTCCAGGGTGAAGAGGTCAAAAAACTTGATCTGTTCGCCAATGAAAAAATAATTAACGCAATCGGCCAGCATGGACGCTTTGCCATTATGGGTTCCGAAGAGAACGAGGGAGTGATTATCCCGCCGAAAAATGAAAGCGGTAACTATGCTCTCCTGTTCGATCCGCTGGATGGGTCATCAAACATCGATGTCAACGTAAGCGTTGGCACCATTTTCTCTATTTACAAACTCAAGGGAGACGATCCCGGCAAGGCAAGTATCAGCGACTGCCTGCAGCATGGGTACGAACAGGTTGCTGCCGGTTATGTCATCTATGGCTCATCGGTCGTCATGGTCTATACCACCGGCCACGGCGTGCACGGCTTTACCTACGACCCGACCATCGGAGAGTTTCTCCTCTCTCACGAAAACATCATCACCCCGAAAAGCGGCAAGTACTACTCGATCAACGAGGGCTCTTACGCACAGTTCAACGAGGGAACAAAAAAATATCTCGACTATATCAAGGAGGAAGACCCGGCAACCAACCGTCCTTACAGCACCCGTTACATCGGCTCGCTGGTCGCCGATTTCCACCGCAACCTGCTGACTGGCGGAGTCTTCGTCTATCCACCAACCACAAAACACCTCAACGGAAAGCTCCGGCTCATGTACGAAGCCAACCCCCTTGCCTTTATCTGTGAACAGGCTGGTGGACGGGCCACAAACGGCCGGGATCGTATTCTCGACATTCAGCCGCTCGAACTGCATCAGCGCACACCGCTCTATATCGGCAGCGTAGACGACGTGATTGTTGCAGAGGAATTTGAGCAGGGTTTGCGGTAAGAGAAGATTTTTTAATTTCCGAGCACATCTGTAGGGGCTTGCCGCAGCAAGCCCTTACGAATGTTGGGATATTAACGATCACCCATTATCCCTGAACCACTCCACGGTCAAACTCCGGGTAAAAAATCCGCTGGATACCGACGGTTTTTCCGCTTGAACCGTCAAGTGAGAGGAGTACCCCTGAAAAATGGACATCATCCTCTGCGCACTCATACTTGTGCGGTGTCTGGTAGAGCATCCTGTCGGTTGCCGACTTGATCTGCATACCGATGACGGAGTTGTGCGGCCCGGTCATGCCCGCATCGGTGCAGTAGCCTGTGCCTTTTGGCAGAATCCGTTCATCAGCCGTCGGCACGTGAGTGTGGGTACCAATAACAGCCGAAACCTTGCCGTCAAGATACCAGCCAAGCGCAATCTTTTCAGCGGTCGCCTCTGCGTGGATATCCACAAAAATATGGCGTACCTTGTCTTTACTCTGCTCCTTGATCTGCTTGATCACCCAGTCTGCCGTCCTGAAGGGGCAGTCAATGGAGTACATGAAGGTTCGACCCTGCAAGTTCACCACAGCAATATCGCCCAGCCCGTTCGGCAGCTTGTAGATGGCGTAGCCCTTGCCGTAGGTACCTTTGGGATAGTTCAGCGGACGCAACACCTGGGGGTGCGTTTTCAGGGTATCAAAAAAGTTAAAATTGCTCCAGGTATGATTGCCCCCTGTCACCACATTGACGCCCGCCTCAAGAAGCTGATTGAGCGCTTCAAGGCTCATTCCCTTGCCGTGATGGGCATTCTCGCCATTACAGACAACAAAATCAACATGATACTTACTGATAAAACTTTTCAGCATCCGGCCCACCATCTGGAGACCCGGAGTACCAACAACATCACCGATGAACATGACGTTCAGGGTTTTCTGTGCCATACCTTATCCTTAACCTGTTCTATTACTTAAAACTGAGGCGAACCATCAACCATCGTTAGCCGAATTGAATTTGTGCCCCGCACAATAATGCATTCAAGTCGCACTGAAAGAGTCAATAACGATTCACTGACTGTGCGGGGAATTTACGCATTGCGCATCACATTGAACAATCTTATTTACCCGGCCATGCAGGGCTCTTCTGCACAGGCGGTTTAACCACAAAACTACGGAGAGAGCATAAGAGGGAGCGCAATACATTGAAAAATCTTATTTTTGATAAAGCCGTAATGCAAAACACAAGCAAACTGCAAAACCGGAAAGGAACAAATGAGCAATCAACAAAAAAAAGCTTTCTATGGCGGTATGTTGGCACTGCTGCTCATTGTCGGAGCTGGACTACTGTGGCTGCCTGAAAAAATTTCCACCGAAGCATACAAAGCTGCGTTTGCGGCTCTTGATACTTATCGAACATCGCACCCTGAAGAGGCTGTCCGCTACCTGGCGGTGGTGGATTTCTCAAAACCCTCTTACCTGAAAAGGATGGCGGTGGTGGATCTTGTCAACGGAGAAGAGTCGTTTTACCGGGTGGCGCATGGCAAAAATTCCGGTGAGCTCTATGCAACCCGATTTTCCAATACGTCGGAGTCCGGGATGAGCAGCCTTGGGCTTTATAAGGTTCTTGACGCCTACATTGGTGACCACGGAACGGCCGTACGCCTTGAGGGGCTGGAACCTTCGGTGAACGGCAATGCCTTCAGCCGCGATATAGTGCTTCATTCGGCCGATTATGTCTCTCCTTGTTACATATTGCTGAACCTTGTGACCTTTAACGGCCCGAGAATCGGCAGAAGCAACGGATGCTTTGTTGTGTCAACCGATGATATCGATGAGGTGATAAAAAAACTCGGTAACAGCGGGCTTCTCTACGCCTGGCGTGACTCCCCAAGGTAATTAATCGCTTTCCATCCACCTCTTTTTTTATCTCTGAAGTCCTTTCCGACCCTTTACTTAACAGGGTATATATGTATAGGAAACATTCAGACGCGCGCATCATATAGAGTGCGAAATGTGACCTCTCAATGGATTTTTAACCCAAAAGCCTTGGCGCTACATATAAATTATATATATTTCTGGCGAACAAAAGCTTCACGCACCTATATAATGAATGATATGTATCGCAGTTCGATAACCTTAAGTTAAAAACAATGAAAAAGATTGTTTACGCGATTATCGCGTTTGTAATGATTGCGCTGAGCGGGACTACTCATGCAACAGATGTAAAAGCGGAAGACGTGATTAATCTTCACGTAGGCGGAACCTACTCATTCATTCCGTCTCTGGTGAATACCGGGTCTGGTTTCGTTCAAAAATCAGAAGGTGGCGGTTCTGTTGACCCATCTTCTCTTGGCGGAAGGCCGCTCAGCTACCTCTACTGTGTTGATCTTTTTACTAATGTCTATGTAAATAATGATTATCCTTCTACCACCGTAAACAACGCAGCCCTGATCCATGGCGCTCCGTTAATCAATGCAGGCAAGGTTGCTTATCTGTTAGAAAATTATGGCGTTGATGGACAGGGAGATCAGGCAATAGCTCTTCAGGCCGCTATCTGGTACGAAATTTATGGTCCAGAAGTGTATAAATTAGATGTTAACGGATCCACCTCCAACACAGCAACTCTGTACAATAAATACCTCGATGAAGCAGCTATTACCAGTAATTCCGGCGACGTGTCTAAATTCCTCTGGATCAATCCCGGTAACACATCGGGCACTACGTACCAGGGTCTGGTTACCAGCAGCCCAAATCCAGAACCCGGCACCATAATGCTGTTTGGCGTCGGCATGCTTGGCCTGATAGTTTTCGGCAAGCGTCGCATGAACAAAGCAGCATAATAATTACGCCTGATACAACAATCCCGATGCCAATTATGAGTTGTTTACGTTAAACCTGCATGAACCGATTTCAAATACTACCGAGTTGTTGAGTTTTACAGTAAATAATACAACAGGCCAAGGTCAAAAAGAACATGTTGGAAGTAACAACACAAAAGCCCGGAATAAACCGGGCTTTTGTGTTGTTCAGTGCCTGTATCATCAGATAATCAGAGTGCGTCAATGATGGCATTGAAGGTCGCACTGGGACGCATGGCTTTTGTCGTCAATGCTTCATCAGGATTATAGTAACCGCCCATGTCAACCGGTTTTCCCTGTGCACCAATCAGCTCTTCGTTGATTTTAGCTTCGCTGTCACCAAGTTGCTGTGCAACGGTGGCAAAGCGGGCCTGAAGCTCCTGATCTTCCTGCTGCGCAGCAAGTGCCTCTGCCCAGTAAAGTGCAAGGTAGAAGTGGCTTCCGCGGTTATCGATCTGGCCGACTTTACGGGCCGGTGACTTGTCGTTGTCGAGGAACTTGCCAATGGCATGATCGAGGGTCTCTGCCAGAATCCTGGCTTTGTCGTTGCCGAACGACTGAGCCACATGCTCAAGCGATGCGGCAATAGCCGAAAATTCTCCGAGGGAGTCCCACCGCAGGTAACCCTCTTTCTGGAACTGCTGCACATGTTTTGGAGCTGATCCACCTGCGCCGGTCTCAAAAAGTCCTCCACCGTTCATGAGTGGAACAACCGAAAGCATCTTGGCGCTGGTGCCAAGTTCAATAATCGGGAAAAGGTCTGTCAGATAGTCGCGCAGCACATTTCCGGTGACTGATATGGTATCCTTGCCCGCCCTGATCCTTTCCAGAGAAAAGCGCATGGCCTCAACCGGAGTAAGAATACGGATATCAAGGCCTGCTGTATCATGCTCTTTGAGATATTCAGTAACTTTTTTTATGATCTCTGCATCATGAGCCCTCTTGCTGTCGAGCCAGAAAATTGCCGGAGCTCCGGTTATTCTTGCCCTTTTGACCGCAAGTTTTACCCAATCCCTGACCGGTGCATCTTTTGCCTGGCACATTCTGAAAATATCGCCAGTTTCGACATTCTGTTCGAGAAGCGTCTGCCCGGCGGTATCAACAACCCTGACCGTTCCGTTTCCTGGAGCGACAAATGTCTTGTTGTGTGAACCATACTCTTCCGCCTGCTGAGCCATGAGCCCGACGTTTGGCACGCTGCCGATGGTCGCAGGATTAAATGCTCCATGTTGTTGGCAATCTTCGATGATCGCCTGGTACATGGTTGCATAACAGCGGTCAGGAATCATGGCTTTCGTATCGTGCAGCTTGCCATCCGGTCCCCACATCTTGCCGGAATCACGAACGACCACAGGCATGGATGCGTCAACAATAATATCATTCGGCACATGCAGGTTGGTGATGCCCTTGTCGGAATCAACCATCGCCAACGCTGGACGGGTGGCATAGACCGCCTTGATGTCGGCTTCAATTACAGCTTTCTCTGCTTCAGGCAGTTTCTGGATTTTTGCATAGAGGTCACCCAGACCGTTGTTGACATTCACGCCAAGCTCTTTGATGATGGCGGCATGTTTTTCAAACACATCTTTATAGAAAACGGTAACAGCATGACCGAACATGATCGGGTCAGAGACCTTCATCATGGTGGCTTTCAAATGCAGTGACAGCAAGACACCGGTTTCCTTTGCATCGGCAATCTGTTCTGCAAAAAAGTTGCGGAGAGAACGAACATGCATCACTGAGGTATCAATGATCTCACCGGCAAGAAGCGGAGTACTCCCTTTTAAAACGGTTGCCTGCCCTGAAACATCAACAAACTCTATGGTAACGGTGGTGGCTTCGGCAAGCGTAAGTGACTTTTCACTGCCGTAAAAATCACCGGCGCTCATGGAGGCAACATGAGATTTCGAGTCACTGCTCCATGCGCCCATCTTGTGCGGATTCTTTTTAGCAAACTCTTTTACCGAAAGCGGTGCGCGGCGATCGGAGTTTCCCTCGCGAAGTACCGGGTTTACAGCGCTGCCAAGAACCCTGGCAAATCGTGTCTGGAGCTCTTTTTCAGCTTCATTGGCTGGTGCTTCAGGGTAATCGGGAATGTTGTAACCATGATCCTGCAACTCCTTGATCGCTGCCCTCAACTGGGGAATTGAGGCACTGATATTCGGCAGCTTGATGATATTGGCTTCGGGTGTCAAGGCAAGGGCACCCAGTTCAGCAAGATAATCGGGTATTCTCTGGCTCCCGGTCAGATTTTCAGGGAAATTTGCAATAATTCTGCCTGCAAGAGAGATATCCTTTGGCTCAAAATCAACGCCAGTACCCCTGGCGAATGCATTGAGAACAGGAAGGAGGGAGTAGGTCGCCAGAGCGGGAGCCTCATCGATTTTGGTGTAGATGATTTTTGCTGTTTTTGCCATCTGTATGGTATCGGTTTAACTATTTGTCGAAATTATTTGGTAAAAAAACACAACACAACCCAAGCGAGGTTATGAACAGCGCGGTTCAACAATAAAAGACACAAAATTATTATTGGCCTTGTTTTTCTGCGCACCCTGGAAGATGCGCAGAAAAACAGAGTGGCCCGATCATCAAAGAGAGGAAATCCGGACAGTTGCCGGTCAAAAAAAACGGAGAATATGCTGCGGCTTTTTCCCCCGATAACTCACCTGAAAAAAGTAACCTTACTCGTAAAGACCTACCCGTCCAGCAAGCTCCTGATCGTTAAGAACCTCATGCGCAAGCTTGATCATGGGAATGGTAGCTCCCATTGAACTGTAACCGCCATCATGGAACAGGTTCTGCATGGTCACCTTGCGGGAAAGATCGCTGAGGATGGTCATGGAATATTCGGCACACTCCTCGGCAGAAGCATTGCCAAGAGGAGACATGAGATCACTGTATTCGAACATTTTCTCAAAACCCGGAATCCCGCTTCCTGCCTTGGTATAGGTTGGGCTTTGTGATATCGTGTTGATACGAATCGCCTTCCTTGCAAGCCTTGGCCCATAACTGCGGACAATGGATTCAAGCAATGACTTGGCATCTCCCATATCAGAATAGGTCCAGTAATTTCTCTGTGAAGCGATATAGGAGAGAGAGAGAATGCTTCCACCCTCATTGATCGCCTCGTTCTTCAAGGCATAGGAAACAAGCCGATGCAGCGACAATGCCGAAACATCAAGTGTTTTTATAAACCACTCGTAGTTGAGATCTTCGTAGGGCAACTGCTTGCGAATATTCTGTGACATTCCGATGGAATGCACAATAAAGTCGACCGGACCGACTTTTTCCTTGAGCTCTTTAAAACAGGTATCGACATCCTCATTTTTCGACGCATCACAAACAATCATCGGAGCATTACCGCATAATGTCGAGAGCTCTTCGATATTGCCGAAACGCAACGCTGCCGCAACATTTGAGATGGCGATCTCTGCGCCCTCCCTGTAGGCATGAAGGGCAATCTGCCAGCCAATACTGCTTTCGTCAAGCGGGCCGAAAACGATTCCCTTCTTCCCTTTCAACAGACCATAGTGCGCTTTCTCTGGCATGATATAAGCTGATTCTTTAACAAAGATTGGGGTAAATTCCCTTTAACTCGACATTTTAAACATTGAAGATACAAGATTCCCTTCAAAACGTAAACTCTTTGTCCGGATTTTTTCTTTCCGCAACCATTAAACCGTGCGATTATATCTTCAATCGCCTCATTGAGCGAAGTTTATCGAGCATATTTCTGTTCACGCTCAACTCCATCTCCTCCTTTTCAACCACAATTTCCCTGAACACAACACGAAGAAGATTATCCTCCCTGATATACGCCTCCATTTCGAGACTGTAAAGCGCTCTGGGAAGAGTAATTATCCGTTGCGCCCTGTCTATGGTCACAACGATGTCTGTCCCCATACGGGTAACAAGAACCTCTTCGGCATCCTTGAGAAAGGGTATTTTGATACAGAGTACCTCACGGTGGTCATCCGTTCCCGCATTTTTTTTGCTTTCAATCCAGAAATTTTTTCCGGAATAAAAAATCTTGTCCGGGAGTTGCTCACCGAAGACCAGTTTACTGATATCATGCAGGGCATCTGGCCCGATCGGCTCGGTTCTCTGCAACTGACAGCGAAAAACCGGTGTAGGGTAAAAGGAGCTGTCGATCTCCAGCAGATATTTGCTGTGCAGGTCGGCCCAGAACTCAAAATACTCCCCTACCGTTTTTGAGGTAGGCAGAATCTTGTTGATTACAATACCATCAACATTGATTCCGTAAAGGTGCACAAAGGTATAGGCGCGTTTTGTTTCAAGAATGGAGAGCTTTTCAGGGTTCAGCACCAACCGGAAGGTAACCTCCGGACTGAGAATGAACTTGTTGATATCCTCCATCTGCTTCAGAAGCACATTGACCTCATTAAAAAAGTCATCATCCGGAATCGATTTTCCGCTCAACGGTCGTGCCAGCGATGACATGCTTTTATAGAGCTTGAAAAACTGCTTGCCCATATTTCCTCCGATAATAATCTCGGGGTAAGCCAGCAGACGGAGCGTGTTGCCTGTCGGAGAGGTATCGAGCACAACGGCATCCCACTTCCCTGACTGCGCCTCATCAAGCAGGCGACTCAAGGCAAAAATTTCATCAAGGCCTGGCTGGGTAGTCAGTTCAGTCGCCATGCCACTGTCAATCCCCTTGTTTTTATAGGAGGAAGAGACAAATTTCTGAAAGCCGGACATATTCTTTTTAAGCTCGTAAACCGTATCAACCTCAAGGCCGTAAAGGTTCTCCTCAATCTTCTGGGGATCATTGCGGCTTATGCGCATGTTAAAAACATCCGAGAGCGAATGGGCCGGATCGGAGGACATGATCAGCACCTTCTTGTTCTGCCTCGCCAGGGCGACTGCTGTTGACGATGAAATGGTAGTTTTTCCTGTCCCACCTTTTCCCGAATAAATGATAACTCTGGTCTGTGACTGGTTTTCCGTTAACTCCCTCGACAACATAAAAACTCCCCTGTTAAAGGTAAATAATCCAAAAAGGCGTCCCCTCTTCAGGAGGGCAAAAATATCGTTGCACAAAGTACCATTTTTCGACTGCTTAGAGAAAAATAATCTTTTTCTGCAGTGCATGGCTAAGTTGCCGCATATACTCCTCATGCTCAATTTCAACAGCGCCCAGCTTCCGCAAGTGAGGGTTCATGATCTGGGCATCAAGCAGCAGGTAACCTCTCTCTTTGAGATGGAGTACCAGTTCGTTGAACGCTATTTGAGAGGCATAAGAGCGGCGGGAAAACATCGACTCTCCAAAAAATGCGCCTCCGATCGCTATGCCATACAAGCCGCCGACAAGCTCACCCTCATACCAGCTTTCAATGCTGTGGGCAAGACCAAGGCCGTGCAGCTTGCTATAGGCCTCCATAATTTCATCGGAAATCCAGGTTTCATGATCATTTTTTCGCGGCGCGGCGCACCCCTTGATTACACCTGAAAACTCCTTGTCAAACGTCACAATAAACTCATTTTTTCTGGTCAGGCGAAGAACATCGCGCGACGCCCGGTAGCTATCAAGATTGAAAACCGCCCTTTTATAGGGCTGGCACCAGAATACCTTTTCGTCCTGCGGGTCTGACATCGGGAAAAAACCCTGACGGTAAGCTCTGAGAAGTTCATCAATACGAATCATCTGTCGGAAAGCAACCCGATACCGGTTAAAGAAAGTTCAAAAGAACATCGTCAACCACCCTTTTCGGCACATGGTGAATACCGTTCGCATCCCGGAAGTAGCGAACAGAATCATTAGCACCCATCTGGTCAATCACAACCGTCTCTGAGGGCTTCCCCAAAGCAATGGCCATCAGTATTGAAAAACTCTCCGGAATTTTCAGTAATTCCCTCGTTTTTTCACCATCAAGGGAGCCAAGAATGCAGCCACCAAACCCCGAAGCTGTCGCGCCAAGAAGAATTGTCTGGGCGGCAATACCACTATCGCAAGCAAAATCACTGCCTGCCGATGAGTCGCCAAGTATCAAAATACAGGCCTGGGGACGCTCGCCTTCAGCCGGGCCTGACCAGTCAGCAAGATATCCGGCCCATGAAATGCAGGGATAGAGGGCCGCAACCAGAGAAGGCTCACAAACCGCAATATATCGCAATGGCTGAAGATTTCTGGCTGACGAAACATAGCAGGCAAGCTCAACAAGTTCCCGCACGACATCTTCCGGAACCGGAACATTGCCATCAAATCTCCGGTAACTCCTGCATTTCGTTACAAGCTCCCTGAACAACATAGGCACTCCTGTCAAGACTTTTCCGCCCAGGCGGCATCCGTGTATTTCGAAAGCTCTTCCCACTGGCCACTGCCGATCCATTCAGAGATATAATCAACCGTTCTGGCATAATGCAACGGCTCCCTGCATGGCTGCTCCAGCCACTCGGCAAGAATGGAGCCATCAAGACTCTCCATCGCCATGCCGTAGGCGAGTTCCACCATACCAAGCGCATTGGATTGCTGCTCAATCTGACCATCGAGAGGGCGGAGCAACAGCTTTTTTCCAAGATGGAGCGCTTCACCGGGAAGCTCGAATCCCGCATTACAGACAACGCCATTGCACTCCATCAAATCGTCAAGAAAACCTGTCCTGGAATATTCCCTGAAATGCAGATGCTCCTCATCACGATTTTCCTGCACTTTCCCGTAAATAAAAAAATCGTACTTACAAAACGGAGCAAAAAAGAGCACAATATCTTCCACCTCTTCGAAGGGGAGATAGACAAGAATTTTGTTCCTTTTCACCGTCACAGCGCTCTGCAGATAGAGCGTTTCGGGAATGACTGGCGGAAAAATTGGCTGATTGAAACTGCTCCAGTGGAGACCGGCATTATAGCGGGCAGGGGCAAAATTCAGCAGGATCTGTTTTTCAAAAAAAGATCCCCGGCCAACAGGTATATCGTATTTGAATGCATACTGATGACCAAAGCCAAGGGATGGTATATTTCTTGTTCGCGAAACCATTGAGGTGATCGGATCAAAATCGGTAATAATCAGATCAGTCTCTTTTGTATCGAGCGTCACAACATCCGCCATCAATTGAACGAGGTCAAGCTGAAGCATCGTTTCGAAATAGTTCATCTTTCCCTTGCGGGTAACCAGCGTCAACCCCTTCATCACCCGGTATGGCTCAAATATCTTGACCTCCCTCAGCTCATCCTCTTTTCTGCCACTGATAATGACATCAACATCGTGACCATCCTCCCTGAGCTTTCGGACAAGCTCCCGACTGCGGCTGATATGGCCATTCCCCGTACCCTGAACACCGAAAAGGATCTTCATTCTGCTGAACATTTATGCGTGACGCACCCTCTCTTTGGCACGGGTTACTTTTGTATTTTAAGATTGGCATACTGCACCATCAGCGTCTTCTCTCCTGCATTGCGAAACGTTATCCTCACTTTCTGCTTTGCCCCGCTACCCTGAACATCAAGCACAACTCCAGAGCCGAACACCGCATGATGCACCATCATCCCTTCACGAAACAGGGAGGGCTTCGACGTTCCCGCAGCAGCCACGGCAGAAGAGGTGGATGAAGTTTTCGGCTGATAACCTCTCGACGAAGATGAAAGCCCTGAAGCCGCTTTTTCCTTTGCCAGACGATCGGATAGAAAATTTCCGCTCTCTGTCTGCACGATCGACGAGTCGATTTCACCGATAAACATCGACCGCAGGCAGTGATGCTGCTGACCATACTGGTAGCGGCTCTGCGCCCATGAGAGAAAAATCTTCTCCTGCGCCCTCGTCATCGCCACATAAAAAAGCCGGCGCTCCTCCTCAAGCTCTTCAGGTTCATAACAGTGCAGGGGAAAAAGCCTCTCTTCAAGGCCGGTAATAAAGACCACAGGAAACTCAAGCCCTTTGGCCGCATGAACCGTCATCAGGGAGACAAAATTATCGGACTCCTGCGTCTCGTCATAGTCAGATGCAAGGGAGATATTCTCCAGGAAATCTCCAAGGGAACCTGCATCAGGATTATGGTCAGAAAAATCCCTTGCCATCGAGAGCAGTTCCTGAAGGTTTTCATGACGCGCAAGCGATTCAGTGGTATTTTCCGCCTGCAACAGTAACGGAATAGAGGTCAGGGCAAAAAGCTCTGTCAGCACATCGTAGACCGTCCCGTTGAGGGCCGTCTTTCTGAGTGCCTCAATAACCGCACTGAAGGAGCCGAGAGCATTGACGAGCCTCGCCTGAAAAGCGCCCTCATCAGCCCGCCGGATCGCTTCATAGATACTTATCTCCCGCTCTTCGGCAAACTCCTTGAGCTTGGCAATACTGACATCACCGATTTTTCGGGGAGGAAAATTGATAATGCGCAAGAGCGACTCACCATCGCGGTCATTAAGAATGAATCGAAGATAGGCGACCGCATCCTTGATCTCCTTGCGCTTGTAAAAAGAGACACTTCCAAAAATCTTGTAGGGAATCTTGTGCTGCCGCATAACATCCTCAAGCACCCGCGACTGGGCGTTGGTGCGGTAAAAAACAGCAAAGCTTTTGAACTCGAAACCCTGTTTCAGGCGCAGGTTGCGTATCTGCTCCCCAACCCTTTCGGCCTCATTCCGCTCATTATATGCCTCAATCAACGTCAACGGCTCCCCTTCGTTCCGGTGCGAAATCAGCTCTTTTTTAATCTGTCGGAGATTGCAACTGATCACGTTGTTTGCGGCCTTGAGAATATTTCCGGTACTGCGATAGTTCTCAACAAGCTTGAAGGTGAGTGCATCATGATAATCGTCCTGAAAGTTCAGGATATTGGAGATATCAGCGCCGCGCCAGGAATAGATCGACTGTGCATCATCACCCACAACAAAGATATTACGGTGCCTGGCTCCAAGCATTTTTGCGACAAGATATTGAGCCCGGTTGGTATCCTGATACTCGTCAATCATGATATAGCGAAACGTCTCCTGCAACTCCTGGAGTACTTCGGGGTGCGCATTGAACAGTTCAAGCGGCTTGATGAGCAGGTCATCAAAATCAAGGGCATTGTTCTCTTTCAGCTTTCTGGCGTACAACTCGTAAATCTGTGAGGCCTTCTGCTGATTATAGTCTCTGGCATTGCGGTGAAACTCAGCGGGCAAAATAAAGCTGTTTTTTGCCCGGCTGATGAGCCCCTGAACCGTATTTACCGGCACCGACTCGGCAGAAATGTTCAGTTCGGCCATCGACTGGCGAATCAGGCTTTTACTGTCCTCACTGTCAAAAATTGAAAAATTCTTGTCGTAACCGATAAGGTCAATGGAGTTGCGGAGAAGACGGGCAAAAACAGAGTGAAAAGTGCCGATCCAAAGGCCACGTGAGCTGCCTTGATGCAGCAGGGTATCAACACGATGACGCATCTCGCCGGCGGCCTTGTTGGTAAAGGTAAGCGCAAGAATATTCCGGGGAGAGACCCCCTCGTTTCTGATAAGATATGCAATACGGTAGGTAATCACCCTTGTCTTGCCGGAACCCGCACCCGCCAGTACCATCACTGGCCCGGTGGTAGAGATCACGGCATTGCGCTGCACTTCATTGAGATCGTTTAAAAAATCCGTCAATACTTCCTGATACCTGTTAACAGTTAGAGCGCCACCTATTGCTTTCGCAGAGCGCCAAAATCTCCAGTTGAATTTCGTACATCTTTACCCTTTTTACAAATCAGAGTCAAACAAATCCTTTTGCCACAGAGTAACGACAAGCCACGACGGCATCTTTCCCCACTGATATTTCGAAACAAACCACAAAGTATGCACTCAAAAAGAGAGACGCCAGGTGCCGCACCACTTTTTTCTGATCTTTTAACCCCCAGTATCTCACGTTTGGCTTTCAGAGTTACTATATTTCAGAACGAACCATTACCCACCTAAACGAATGCAATACCATGTTTCCTCTTGTTTACGAAATCAATACAAGAATCTGGCTGCATAAACTGAGCATAGAACATAACCGCTCTGTAACCCTCGGCAACATACCCGATGAGGAGTTTGCCTTTTTTTCAAGCTGTGGCTTTGACATGGTATGGTTAATGGGTGTATGGAAACCAAGCCAGTACAGCAAGGCAATTGCTACTGCACATCAAGGGCTGAGGGCATCCTTTTTGAAACATATCCCGACCGTAACGCCCGAGGATATTGTGTCGTCACCCTACTCCATCCCCTCCTATACCGTCAATGAAGCGCTGGGAGGAGAGACCGAACTGTTGACCTTCCGAGAAAAACTCCATGCAAGCGGCATTAAACTGATGCTCGACTTTGTACCAAACCATCTTGCGCTCGACAATGCTTTTTTACCCGAACACCCGGAGTATTTTATTCCAATATGCAATGAGGAGTGGTGCCTGGATCCCCAGGCTGGCTTTCAGTACAGAAAAGAACAATACCTGGCCTACGGCAAAGATCCCTACTTTGCCCCATGGACAGACACCCTGCAGCTCAACTACGCCAGGAAAGAGACGCACAAGATGATGACCGAGAATCTTTTCAAGGTAAGCTCACTCTGCGATGCCGTCCGATGCGATATGGCCATGCTGGTGCTGAAAAGTGTTTTCAATACAACATGGAGCGGCCTTGGTGGCTTCATGGAAGAGGAGTTCTGGGATAAGGCAATCACGTCCGTAAAGCTCCGTTACCCCGACTTTCTTTTTCTGGCCGAATCATACTGGAGCAAGGAGTGGGAGTTGCAGCAACAGGGGTTTGACTTTACCTACGACAAACCATTTTATGACTACCTCACCGAGGCATCGATCAACTCTGAAAAACTGACGGGACACCTGCTTGGCAATTGGGACTACCAGAAACATCTCTGCCGCTTTCTTGAAAACCATGACGAACCAAGGGCTGCTGAAAAAATCGGACTGAACCACAAGGCCGCAGCTCTGGTACTGCTCACCTCTCCGGGTATGCATCTTATCCATCAGGATCAGACAGATGGCTTCAAAAAGCAAATTCCGGTTCAACTGCTCCGGCAAACAACTGAAGTGAGCGACGGAAAGCTGGCTGAGTTCTATAAAAAGCTCTTTTTGCTTCAAGAGAGAGAGGTGTTTCAGGAGGGGCGGATCGAATGGCTCAACCTCAACACACCCAATAACTCGCATTGTTTGGGATTTCACCGTTTTACAGCGAAAGAGAGCGCCTACGTTCTGGCCAATTTCAGCGGAACCGGCATTCCTCTCGAATTCAGTCACCCATCCCTTGAACACGGTGCCATGAAGAAACTCACCGTTCTCAGTACACAAAACAAAAACAAAACGAGCATTCACTATGCTGAAAAGGTAATGAAAATAACTCTCTCTGCGCACGAAGCAATAGTCATAACCTGCATAACCACAGTGCCAGCCTACAAACAAGAATAAACCAGGGTTCCATCCTGTCCAAGAACACTATTGACTCCATTCATTTTATGCAGATCATTACACATACCGTCAAGAGGCGAACCACGAAGCCGATTGAAATCATCGACATTACCGCTGAAGTAAGCGCAGCCCTGCTCTACTCGGGGCTTGAGAGGGGGCAGATAACCCTCATAAGCCGCCACACGACCGCCTTTATAAACATCAACGAAAAAGAGGATCAACTCCTTGAAGATATGGAGACATATCTCAAGCGTCATGTGCCAAAAGATGGCAACTACCTGCACAACCTCAATCCCATTGATGGTCGCCACAATGCCCACTCTCATCTCCTCGGCCTCTTCATGAACAGCTCAGAAACTATTCCCTTCGCAGAAGGAAAAATGCTCCTTGGAGAGTGGCAATCAATTTTTTTCATTGAACTTGACGGGCCACGCGAAGAGAGGAGCATCCTCCTTCAGATTTCAGGCATGTAACCCGGGCACCAGCCACCAAATTGCGCAACATGGAACCGGGAGGCGCCCGGAATGGTTACAGTTACTGACTATGAAATAAACCAGTATCTGTAGAATCCCATGCCTGTTTCTCGCCCGATTTCCATTTCTCAGCCGATGAACGTTCTCTCTGCAATTCGCTCACCTGAAGATCTGAAAAAGCTTACCATTGCTGAGCTTCAGGTAGTGGCCGATGAATGCCGCAAAGAGGTCATCAACCTCGTCTCCCTGAATGGCGGCCACTTTGCCTCAAGCCTTGGTGTTGTAGAGCTGACTGTAGCACTGCACCATGTCTACAGCACCCCGCACGACAAAATTATCTGGGATGTCGGCCACCAGGCCTACGTCCATAAAATCCTGACCGGAAGAAGGGATCGGATGCAAGGCAACCGGAAGTTTGGCGGGCTGGCTGGTTTTCCCAAAAGAGCGGAAAGTGCGCATGACGCTTTCGGAGCTGGTCACGCCTCCACCTCGATTTCCGCTGCCGCAGGAATCGCTGTGGCAAGTGAGCTTGCAGGCGGCAACGAAAAGGTTATCGCCATCATAGGAGACGGCAGCATGACCGGTGGCATGGCCTTCGAAGCGATGAACCATCTCGGCGATCTGAAAAGCGACGTGCTTGTCATCCTCAACGACAACCAGATGGCCATTTCGTCCAATACCGGTGCATTAAGACACCATCTTGTCAACATAAGCCTGAACAAAACCTACAACAGGGCCAGAAAATTGGTCTGGAAATCACTTTCGCTCCTCAACAACGGGCTTGGTGACAAGGCAAAAAAGGCCGTTCGTAAAATTGAGGACGGAGTAAAGGCAGCATTGACGCCAGGAGCATTTTTTGAAGCCCTGGGCCTGAGATATTTCGGTCCTATTGATGGCCACAATATGGAACAGCTCGTCAAGGCGCTCAAAGAGATGCAGGCACTTCCCCACCCAAAATTGCTGCATGTTATCACAACAAAAGGCAAGGGGTTCAGGCCCGCTGAGGAGAACCAGAGCAAATGGCACGCACACAACGGTGGTTTCGATACGACGACAGGCAAATTGCTGAAAACAGCCGATACCTCGCTTCCCCCAAAATATCAGGAGGTCTTTGGAGAGGCCCTTGTTGAGCTTGCCCTGAAAGACACAAGCATCATTGCCATTACCGCTGCCATGCCAAGCGGCACATCGCTCGATCTCTTCCAGAACGCCCTGCCGAACCGCTTTTATGATGTCGGTATTGCCGAGCCTCATGCCGTAACCTTTGCCGCCGGGCTTGCCACCCAGGGGTTCAAGCCGGTCTTCGCTGTTTATTCAACCTTTCTGCAGCGAGCATACGACCAGTTGATTCATGATGTGGCACTACAGAATCTGCATGTTGTCTTTGCCATCGACCGTGCCGGGCTTGTCGGCGAAGATGGCCCGACCCATCACGGAGCATTCGATCTCTCCTGGCTTCACGCCGTGCCGGGCCTTGTCATCATGGCCCCGGCAGATGAGCAGGAGCTGCGCGACATGCTCTATACAGCCCTCTATGAGCTGAACGGCCCGGTTGCCATCCGCTATCCGAGAGGCAACGGAACAGGCGTGAGCCTCCGTAAAAATTTCACATCCCTGCCCATCGGCAAGGGAGTAATAGTGAAAGAAGGGAGCGGGCTTGCCCTGCTCTGCATGGGAACCATGACGGGAAAAGCCCTTGAAGTTGCTGCCATACTCGAAAAAGAGGGTATCAATGCCACCGTAGTCAACATGCGATTCCTCAAACCGCTTGACACCGAAGTGATTGAGGAACTGGCATCCCGTTCAACACATTTTGTCGTTATCGAGGAAAACAGTACAATCGGCGGGCTTGGCAGCTCCGTTATCGACCACCTCAATACCAAAGGGCTTAACCGTCCTGTGCTGAAAATCGCCCTCCCCGATGCATTCGTCACGCACGGCCATATTGACGACCTCTACCGCGATATCGGCTTCGACACCCCGACCATGACCGAAAAAATAAGGCGCTTTTACAAAGAGGGCCAGAGGTGAAAAAGAGTAAGGAGAAAGAGCAGAGCCCGCACGACAAGATTGGCAAAAAAACCGGCAAGCAGGTCATCCAGCATGATCCCCCACCCTCCCGGCAACCGCTGGAGAGCATCGACTGGCCCGGGTTTTGCGATATCAAAAAAGCGAAAAAAAACAAAAGAGAGCGCCACAGGCCAAGCCCCTTCCGGCAGGGCAACAAGCGCCAGCCACTGGCCGGCAAGCTCATCAATCGTTACAATTGAAGGGTCATTGCCATAGTGCTCCTCCATCACCCCGCCAGCCCAGATCCCGACGCCGGTGCCAAGCAGAACAAGGAAAAGCAGAAGCATTGGATTGTGCAGCACCGGGAAAAAAAAATAGCCGAGAGCGGCCACCATACTCGTCACCGTACCGGGCGCTGCCGGGAAAAAGCCGATTCCGAAACAGGTGGAGAGAATTTTTGCCGCGAAAAGCTTCATGCTGTTACTGCCCCTGAAGAGGCTTCTGAAAATAGATGTTCCAGTTACTCACCAGATAAGATACGCCGGTATAGACGGTAAAAGCCGTTACCAACAGCATGATATAGTAGAGGTTATCGGAAACAAGAAAACTGTTGATCATCACAGCAACACCCTTGCCGAAAAAAACAGCCTCCTTCATCAACATCAGCACCATGATCACATAGACAAAAACATTCTGCACCACGGTTTTGTACTTTGCCTCCACGCTGGTCACCACCGGCCTGTTTTTATATTCGGCATAGACCCTCAGCGCCGTCACCACAACATCGCGAACAACAACCAGCACCACCATCCAGAGAACAAGATAACCCATCCAGTAGTAGAGGAAAAAGGCCGCTGTAATGAGCAACTTATCGGCAAGCGGATCGAGAAAGGCGCCAAGACGAGTCTCAACGCCATATTTTCTTGCATGATAGCCGTCATAAATATCAGTAAGGGACGCGACCACAAAAACAATGACGCCAAACAGCTTGAGCCAGGGATCACCCTGCAGCAGCAATAGAACAAAAACCGGAACGAGCAGAATCCTCAACGCGGTCAACTGATTGGGTACAGTCAAATATGTCTGGTACTCTTCTTTCAAACCCTGCGGAATTAGAATGTTTTGAAGTTAAAAGCCTGAACTGAAGGCAAAAGCTACCTCCCTGTATTGCAAGATACGCTATTGAACGCTGTTTTTCAATGCCTCGGCCCAGTCGGAAATAATAAAGGTTTTACTCCAGCTCCACCACCGTAACTCCAGCCCCACCTTCTCCCCACTCGCCAAGACGAAAACTCTTGACCGCCTTGTGCTGCTGCAAGAACTCCGCCGTCCGCTGCCGGAGTGATCCGGTGCCCTTGCCATGGAGGATCATCGCCGAATGCATACGGTTAAGAAGCATTGTATCAATAAAGCGATCAATTTCAATAATCGCCTCATCACCGCTGAGCCCCCGCAAATCAACCGTTGTTGACTCCACCGCCGAAGTTGTAGCCGACCACGAACTCTTTTGCTGGCGAGGAGCGGGCTCTTTGAGAATTTTTTTTACCTGTTTTTTCGATGTCTTCTCAAGGTTTTTCAGCGACGTAGTCAATCTGAAATTACCGCACAGAACCACTACACTTTCCTGATTAACGCTCTCAACCTGACCGGAAGCTGTGCTGTCGAGAATGCGTACCAGGTCACCCGCGCGGATGGTACGGTCAATCGGCACCGTACTCTCAGCTTCAGCACGCAGGGCGGCCTCACTCTTTTCAGCCTCCTGCTTTTTCATTCCAAGTTTTTTTCTCGCCTCCTGCACTATTGTTGTATCAACCGGAGCACTCTTGACCTCCTGAACAATCTCGCGAATCTCTTTTCGGGCATGTTCCACCTCTTTCTGCAGCTCCCTTGAAACGCCAATCTTCAGCTCCCTGCGTTTCCGCTCAAGGCGCGCCTCCTCAGTGCGCAAAACAAGCTCCCGTGCCGCAACATCTGCCCGCTGGGCCTCAAGCTGCTGCCTCAGCAAACGGTTTTCCTCAAAAAGACGGCTCAAATCATCAAGCATCCGGTCAAGTCCGATTCGCTCATCCTGCATGAACCCCGATGCCCGATCGACCATCGTTTCGGGGAAGCCCATCCGCTTCATCATCGCAAAAGCAAAGCTGTTGCCGGGAAGCCCCTTGATAAAGCGGAAGGTCGGCACCAGCCCTGCCCGATTAAACTCCATGGCACCGTTGACCACTCCCGCCCGCTCATGGGCATAAGCTTTCAGGTCACCAAGGTGGGTGGTCACAATAGTTTTTGTCCCGCGATTGAGCAACTCCTCCATCACCGCACGGGCAATGGCTCCCCCCTCCTCCACATCAGTACCGGCACAAAGCTCATCAATCAAAACCAGATCCTGGCTCCCGGCAACATCAAGAATGGTTTTAATCGAACCAAGATGGGAGCTGAAGGTGGAGAGGTCATTCTCAATCGACTGATCATCGCCAATCTCAATAAAAATATCGTCAAAAAGAGGAAACACGGAACTCTCGCTACAGGGCAAGAGATAACCATGCACCAGCATACAGCAGAGCAGACCGGCGGTCTTCATCGCCACCGATTTTCCACCAGCATTGGGGCCCGAAATCACCAGCACCCGGTCATCCTCATCCAGATCGAGGTCAAGCGGCAACACCTCCTTCTGGTGATGCGAAATCAAAAGCCACGGGTGAAACCCCTTGATAATGCGGAGCGAATGGCCTTCAGAAATGGCAGGAAGCACCGAACTCGTTTCAACGGCAAAGCGAGCCCGGGCAAAGAGGGAATCAAACTCACCAAGCAACGTTTCATTATGCCTCAGATTCTCCAGTTCGGGCCGCAGCTCTTCGGTCATCGCCTTCAAAATGCGCTCAATCTCCCTCCGCTCGCTGATCTCCAGATCCTGAATACGGTTACTGATCTCAAGCGTTTCGGCAGGCTCAATAAAGACCGTCTGCCCGCTCCCCGAGTAATCCTGGATATAGCCCGCTATCTTATATTTGTACTCCACCCGGAGCCCAAGCGTCAGGCGCCCGTTCTTGATGGCAATCGTATCCTCCATCAGCCAGCCGCTCTCCTGACAGCGCCTCTGCAGCCGCTCCATCTTGCGCCGAATCAAATCACGACTCCCGCTCAGCTCACGGCGGAGCAGCAGAAGCGCCTCACTTGCCGTATCGCGCACCCTCGACTGCTCATCAATAATGCGACGAATCGAAGCCTGAAGACTCTTCTCAAGCCAGAGCCGGATGGTAAACTCATTCAACAGAGGATAGACCTCCCGATTGAGCAACATAAACTTGCGCAACTGCACCGATGAAAAAAGGAGGTGATGAATATCCTGCAACTCCTCAGGCTCAAGATAACTCTCAAGAATCTCCAGCTTTTTCAAAAGAGGCCGCGTATCGGGCAACCAGGAAAAAGGAAGCGCACTCCCCTCCTGCAGCAAATTGCGCAACTCAAGCACCCGCTCAAGTTCCTCCACCAGCGCCTCGCGCCCCACCTCCGGCACCGCCTCCACAAGCCTGTCGCGCCCCATCGCCGAAAGGCAAAACTTCGTGGTATAGTGGGCGACTTTATCGAATTCGAGTTTTTTAAGGGAAATGGGATTCATTGATATCCTGTACTTCTATGGGCCTTTACGGCAATTGCGTTGTTACTGATCGATACACAAAAACATACGGCTGTTCACAAGCATCAAACATAATAAAAATATAGAAAGTTGAGCGGGTTCAGGGAAGAAAAACAGCCGGGGAATTGATCCGGCATATTCCTGTTGAGGTAAATCATTTCAAAATATGGCCATATGCATGAAACTGAGATTTGGCAAGCATACCGCCACAAATAGCACTATTAAAACATTTATTGTTTCAATAGAAACTATTGCATATACTTTTTCAGGCATCACAACAAACGGAGGGAACAATGAAGAAGGTACTTGAACGCCAAAGCATCACAACGAAAGATCGTGGTGCATTAGCCACAATGGTAATGACGCTGTTTGACCACTGGAAACTGACAACGGAAGATCAGGCACTGCTTTTAGGACTTGCGCCAGCCAACAGGGCCGCCTTGACGCGCTATCGCAAAGGAGAACCAATCGGAACCAGCCGTGACCAATATGAACGGGTCGGTCATTTGCTGGCCATCCACAAAAATCTTCGGACGCTCTTTCCGAAAAACCGTGACCTTGCCTATCGCTGGATATCCACACGCAACAAGGCCTTCGATAACCTTACACCGATTGAGGTCATCAAAGAGTGGGGCTTTGCCGGTCTCTTGAGGGTGCGATTCTATCTTGACCGCGCAATCGGAATGTAAACTGGTTGCACCTAATGGATAACCTTTTCTCCCATATCACGGTAGCTGATATTCACCACGACCTGATACGCAACATCGTATCCTTGAATGAATCAGTGAATCCGTTCGACGACTTGAGCAGCAACACAGAGGAGTGGTTCCTGGCTCGTCAGGTCGAATCCGATACCAGACCGCGGCCTTATCATTCGCACACCCCGCAACTCTATCGCCCCTTTGAAGAGGCCCTGTGGCTTAATGCTATACAGTGGCCATTTAAAAACCGGCAGACAAGCCGATTTTCGGATGGGTCATTCGGAGTCTGGTATGGCAGCGACAGGCTCGAAACATCGGTCCATGAATCAGCTTATCACTGGTTTCAGAGGCTACTCTGCGATGCTGGCTTTGAGCATGAAGAAGTTACCATTGAGCGAACACTCTACACCGTGGCCTGCGATGCGGCTCTTCTTGATTTTCGCCCTGTTGCTAACAACTATCCAAATATCCTTCATACAACCGATTACACTTTCACTCAATCCGTCGGAGCGAGGATTCATCGGGAAGGTCATCCCGGCCTGCTTACCTTCTCCGTTCGACACCGGGAAGGAATAAATTATGCCGTTCTGAACCCCAATGTTCTCTCCAATCCAAGGCAGCAGAGCCAACTCACCTATCATCTTCATGGGCAAACCATCACGGTAGATGAAACCCCCGGAGTTACCTGCATGGACATTGCGATTGGTGCTTTCTGAACTTGACTAATCTACGAGGCATTTAACGCTACAAACTCTATAATGACCTCATAAAACTTAACGAACCGTGTAAGTGATTGCGAATTTAATCTCTATATCCCCCTATATCCCTTACTATTTCGATCTTACACAATCCTGTTCTGAAATAACCAGAACACTGCAACAAACGCTCAAGCGTCTCCCCAAATTTATTGACAACGAGAACAACTTCTTGAGTACAACTCTACTCATATCCAATAACATGCAAAATGCCACATCATACGAAATGGATTTTATAGTGAATGGAACTATAAAATTGAGCCGAATTCCGGATAAATTATTATAATTAAAACGCCTGCTTATTCACATTCGTCAGTGAATCATTGGCCAATCGTGTTATTTTACCGTTCGGCCAATAACGATAGAGATCGACAAATTCCTGGGCAGCTCCCCTTTTCTTTGGAGTTATAACCACAAAAGTCATGATAGAGATACTGTTTTTATCGATCTTGCTGTCAATCCATGTTCCGGAATTTGCGTAAATAGTTTTTTGTCCCTTATGATTTTTGGAGGGAATTATTTTAGCTTCGTGAGTATGTCCAAAAACGACAACCCTTTTGTTCGAACGTGGATTGAGAAAGTATTGTACTGAAGCCTGTTCATCACTTTCCTCGACAGATTCGGCTCTGCTGATCGCCCGTAATGCTGGTATTGGAACAGCAACCTTGTTGCGCAACTGCCTTTCAGGCCATCTCTTCTCAATTCCCTTGAAGAGCATAACATCAATAACGCCATTCTCCAATTGAAACGGCATGAGATCGTTGATCGAATAGTTAGCCTTATAGCCGTCAATGTTGGTTTTTATGATCTTTTCATTAAAACCCTCTTTTATCGGAAATCCGAACATAAGCTTGTTCCATTGGTACCAATATTTATACATCAGTTGCTGGCTTTCAGGAATTACCATCAATAGCGAGCCTTTCGGTTTTAGTTTTCTTTCCTCAACAGATAATGCCGCGATTCGTGTAAAAAAATAGCCAGGCGGCAGTATCGAGCCTGGTGCTATAGACTGGTTTGAGAAGGGATCAGGAGTACAGAAAAAATTATAGCGATGCCCGTGTTCAATGATTATCTCTGGATGATTGACAGGAGAGTATGCCCCTAAGCCCTTTACATCCCTTACCTGTGCTATTCCCGGCAGGATACTCTGAATATCTTCAGATGAAATCAACAGATCGTGATTACCCGGCATATAGGTAACTTTGACTTTTCGCTCTTTGATAATCGCATTTAAAGCAGCTATAACACTTTTATTGATATCTGCTATGGTTTTGACAAAATCACGTTGACTTTTGCCGTTAAAGGTTTCTACGTTTGCAGGTATATACCATTCATCAAGAAAATCTCCGGCAATGACAAGTTCTTTTACCTTTGAACTAGATCCGACCTGTTCCAAAAATTTTATGAGCGTCTCGCGGTTGTTTTTACATTCAGCATAAGTAGTATCGATACCCAAATGAATATCGCTTATACAGACTATCTGATTTCTGTCCCTGTTCGGCTTCGGGATATCTTTGTTTTCTTGCTCAAAAGGAGATCCATTGCCATCGTCTGACAGGGATATGTCCTGCTGCTCGGTCAACTTGACAGGAACTGCCATAAGTAGTTCAGACCAGGAAAAACAGATGATAGCTGCCGCGAAGACTATGAGTAGATGAGGTAGAAGTGATTTTTTCATGGCCGTGTTTCTATTATTACCTTATTAACTCCCTGACAGAGAAAAAATTCTAAAGCTAAGAACACACAAAATACTGTGAAATTTACAATAAATTTCTCAATAGTCAGCCATATAATCTCAGAGAAATCAGCGTTCCCCTTCGGCATCATAAACAAACACGCGCCATTGCTCCGCTTCTCCCACAGCTCACCCAACACCCGTTTCTCTCGGGAATCTTCATTGCTCCATGATGTTTCGGATTTGTACTCAACAACGAGAAAGCGCCCATCCTTGAGTTTGCAGACAAAGTCGGGGTAGAATTTGTCGGTGGAGGTTTGGAGCCAAAAGGAGTGAAACTCGCATTTCATCACGCTCATCCACCCCTGTGTTATACGGAGGGTCGATATAGATGCACTTCACCTGCCCGGCATAGTATGGCAGCAGAGCCTTCAACGCAACAAGGTTATCCCCCTGCACAAGAAGATTTTTCGAATCAGGGTCACCAGCCGACAACTCCATATTCTGACGCAACAAATGAAACGGCACCTGCTTGTGGTGGTTTACAACAGCTTTTTTCCCAATCCAGTCAAGTGACGGCATTTAGTTGATTCCCGTGAGGTTTTGTAGTGAAATAATCTGGTTCAGAACGTCAGGCGAATATCAGCCAGCAATCGAAATAACCGTGTAAAAGCCGGTCAAAGTCCCGCAACCTGGTCTTCAGATTTTGCTTGATAGTCCAGCTTTATAACGTACTTACTGAGTCAACACTCCCGCCAACTCTTCTATCCTGTCCTCTTGTTGTGCACAATTAAAAATATTTTAACTAACTTCTTTATAAATACTTGCAACCTCTCCCGCTTGAGGCTTCTCTTTAACTCTTCTCTTTACTCTTTCTCTTCATACTTGTTTTAAGAGAAGCCATAAAGATTGTTTTAAAGACCCTGCGTTTTGAATTGTACTTTTTTACGCAGGTTATCAGCAATAAACAAAGCATAATCTTGTGCCTATTTTCATAGCTATGAGAGTAATATACAAGAACTAATTTTTAAAGCTTTTCCGTGTTTTGCGAATCTGGGCTGATCTGGAGCAGACCCCGCAGCCAAAATCAACGTGGATCAAATTTTCAGGCACTTGTCTTTTCAGTACACCCTGTGAATAATCAGGAAGAATGTCTTTTGCCCCTTGAAAATTATAGCTTGCGAGCTATATTGACGAATGAGCTATCAAATTCTTTTTTTCAATAAATCCGTCCAGAAAGAGATTGAAGCCTGGCCAATCGGCATCAATGCGAGCTTTGTCCGGATTACTGAGCAAATCGAAATCTCTGGGCCGAATCTTGGGTTACCCTACACCCGACCATTCGGTGACGGATTGTTTGAAATTCGTGCAAAAGGTGCTGAGTGAATTGGACGAGCTTTTTTCTGTTGTCTGATTGAGCGGAAAGTTGTCATTTTGCATGGATTCATAAAAAAGAGACAGGTGACACCAATCAAAGAGTTGAAACTTGCCAGAAAACGGCTGAAGGAGATTACACCATGAGTGACAGCAACAAATATAATCCCGTAGCCTTTGACCCAAAAACTTATGCTGCTCATAAAAGCTCAATCGACCCGAAGTTTAAAATAGCCTACGATGCACTTGAAGATGAGTTTGCAGCTCTTCGGGCACTTTTGCATGCCCGTACGCAGGCGGGCCTCACCCAGGCTGAAGTTGCTTCACGTATGGGAGTTTCGCAGCCTGTTCTGGCACGCATTGAGGCAAGCCTGGGCAAACAGGATCACTCTCCATCACTCAATACCTTGCGCCGATACGCAAACGCCTGCGGCATGAAACTGGTCATCCAGATGGTTTTACCCAATACCCCTGTCCCATAGTGAAATCTTCAGTACTACCCATTAACTTGGTACCATGTGGGTTCAACCATTAACGCTGCGGCCCCATCTGCTCTGTAATTTTTTTATAAAAACTACGCCGAGTGGCAACTCCCGCCACCGCAGCAGCAGCCAAGTTTGCCGGTACGGGCTTTTTCGAGCGACTCTTTCCCCTCTTTCCATGCAAACCAGGCAATGCCAAGCGACCCGACGGCATCAACCAGACCGATATGAAAGAGTTCATAGAGGAGACTGCTGACAAGCAGCACAACGGATAGCAGAAGGCAGGTTTTTGTGCAATTGGCATCGGCGATAATTGCATCGGAATGCAAAGCCTTGCCCGTCTTCATTTTGGCGCTCATCAACCACCACATCGTGGCAATCGACACCAGAGAAACCAGAATTCCGGGAACAGTTGTCGCCGGGCGGCTTCCCTGAAGGAGGTTGAGCAGTGCGCCAATAATCATGCCTGCGGCAAGGAGGTAAAAGGCCCAACCGGTAATCCGCAAGGCCTGCCGTTCAAATTTGTCACGCGATTCCACCGGGCTTTTGCGCATTCTCAGAACCATGTGCACAATGCCGAGGCCGGAAACTACCTCCACAAGACTGTCCACACCGAACCCAAGCAACGCAAGAGTGTCATCATTGAATCCAAACCAGATGCTGACGACAGCCTCGATGATATTGTATCCAACGGTCACAAGGCCAAGCGCCAGCGCAACATTCAAGAGTGAGGGGGGCGATAGAGCTTTCATAACGCACATTTATTTTATAAAGAGAATCAATGCACAGGAGCTGTCAGCTTGTCTGCACAGAGAAAAAGATAACCAATTGTTCGACCTCTGCCGTGCACAAAGGAGTGCGCGCATTGCACGATGTACAAACCTTTCATTTTTTGAAAGGTACGGACATTATTTTTACCATAGTCGGCGTTAAAATGCTTCGAATATCAAAATTATATTTTTCTATAGAAACAAATCAGATATATTATTTCTACAGAAATTATAAACAAAGAGCAATACTCATGCAGCAATCCGTACAGTTTCATCCAGAAAACAGGCAGGCTGTGCTTTCCAAGGCAGTGAGGAACACGGCGCTCTATCTTGGCCTCCCGAATACAAAACTTTCCAGAATTCTCGGACTGAGCCCGGCAACAATCAGCCGTCTCAATACTGGGACTTTTTTACTTTCTGCCGACAGGAAAGAGTGGGAATTTGCTGTGCTGCTGGTCAGACTCTTCCGATCGCTGGATTCGATTGTGGGTGGATCATCAGAAGCGGCCAGAGTATGGATGAACAGCGAAAACAAGGCTCTTTTTGGCCGAAAGCCAGTTGAACTTATTGAAACAACGGAGGGACTTGTTCATGTCGTCACCTATCTGGACGCCAGCCGCGGTGTTGTCTGAAGCCTGGGAACATCATTGCAAAATATGGAGAATAGTAGAGGCGCAGCACGTAGTCTCAACCATGAAAATTGTAGACTCACTTGCTGAACAAGCGCTGCTTGAAGAGATTCTTGAACAGGGAAAGCCTCCCGTACCAACTGAAACGGCAGGACTGCACTATCTTCTCTCAACGCCATTTCGTTATAAAACACTCTCCCCCAAAGGCTCACGTTTTCGGGCTCCAGATGATCCCGGTGTTTTTTATGGGGCTGAACGGGTAAAAACCGCTGCGGCTGAAATTGGGTACCATCGCTGGCACTTTCTTCAGGATTCATTGAATCTCGACAGGCTTCCGCCCGCTCAATTCACCGCTTTTTCTGTACCAGTGAAGGGAAAAATGGTCGATCTGCAACTGGCTCCCTTCAAGAGAGACTCACTCTTCTGGAGAGATCCCGACAACTACAGCGCAACACAAGCATTTGCAAATGTTGCACGGCAAGCATCACTTTCCGCAATTCTCTATCACTCCGTCCGTGACCCTGAGCCTCATTGCAACACCGCTGTGCTCACCCCCAAAGCATTTGCTGCAAAAAATCCTGACAAACCCATGCAGACACTGACGCTCACCATTCTCCAAAAGGAAGCAGTCTGGCAAGGAGAAGGGATTCAACCATTTGCATTCAATACTACATTCTGGGCCAACCCACTCGTATAACCGAGATATAAAGAGTTATCAGCCTCAAGCTTCCTCCCAGCAAAAATTGCCTATGGTATCGTTTTTCGTTACCTTCATTTAAGCGCAAGCTCAATATTTTTCATCTCCTTATGTACCGGGATATCTGTTTTTTATTACCTTTTTCATACATGTAGCCACTCTCTGACGCCAAAACAAGCTGAATCATACGAGTAAAGAAGCGATGGATAAAGAACCACACAACCTCCTGCCACCCGGTGTAACGCTGCTCCGCACGATTGATGCACACCAAGGCACAATCAAGAGTATTGCGTTTGACCCACAAGGTATCACACTTGCCGCTGGAGGTTGGGACGGAATGATCAAGCTTTGGGAGGCACAAAGTGACAAGCTGCTCCTCACGCTTGAAGGGCATAAGGGCATGGTTCTTAGCGTAGCATTTGATCCGAAGGGTGTCACGCTTGCCAGCGGAGGTAATGACGGAACAATCAAGCTTTGGGAGCTACAAAGCGGCAAACTGCTCCGCACGCTTGAAGCGCAACAAGGTAAAATCATAAGCGTAGCGTTTGATCCGCAGGGTCTCACCTTGGTCAGCGGAGGTATGGACGCAACTGTAACGCTTTGGGATACACAAAGCGGTAAGATACTCCATACGTTTGACGGGAATAATGGCTGGATTAATAGCGTAGCGTTTGATCCCCAAGGTATCAGGCTTGCAAGCGGAAGTCAAAACGGAACGCTAATGTTTTGGAAGGAGAGACAACTCGAAAGGATAATATTCTCTACACTTGAAGGATATAATGGCTGCATTAATAGCGTAGCGTTTGATCTGGAGGGGATCAAGCTTGCCAGCGGAGGTTCACAGGGAACAGTAAAGCTTTGGGAGCCACACAGCGGCAAGCTGCTCCGCACCCTTGAAGGGCACACAGGCGCCGTAGAAATCGTCGCTTTCTCACCGGACGGTCGTCTCCTCGCATCAAAAAGCAACGATGAGACCATTCGCCTCTGGAGCTGCGCATCGTGGGAGTGTGTCGCGGTTATCCCAGTACGCAAAGGCAAATACAGTATTTGGATTCCTGCACTGGCTTTTCATCCTGATTCATCACTACTCGCCACCGTTGGTTCGCTCGACACATCGAGGAAAAAAAAAGACCATCTCATTCACCTTTTTGAACTGGATTATGATCTGCTGCTGGGCAAAAGCGCCGGGTTGGTCGCATCCTCGCGTGCAGTGCATCACACCACCGGTAAAATTATGCTGCTGGGCGATCACAGCGTGGGCAAATCTGCTTTGGGCCACTATCTGATACACAACACCTTCAAGGAGCAAGCCTCGACGCATGGGCAGCAATTCTGGATATTTCCCGCTTTGGGTCATCGTCGCTCGGACGGGACCGAGTGCGAGGCAATTCTCTGGGACTTTGCCGGTCAGCCCGACTACCGGCTGGTTCACGCGCTCTTTGTGGATAACGCCGACCTTGCGCTGGTGCTCTTTGATGCCTCCGACCTGCGCGACCCGCTGCATGGTGTGGAGTTCTGGCTTAACCAGCTCCAGAGCGAGCAAAGCAACTGCCCCATCATTCTTGTTGCAGCTCAGACCGATCGCGGCAGTTGTTCGCTTACACCGGATGAACTCAAGGCGTTTTGCCAAGAGCACGGCATTGTTGGGCCAATTTCAACCAGCGCCTTCACCGGCGAAGGGATAGCCGAACTGCTTGAGCAGATGAAAGTGCTGATTCCCTGGGATGAAAAGCCCGCAACCGTCACAACTACAACCTTCAAGCGAATCAAGGACTATGTTCTTGGCCTCAAGGAGTCGGATTCGGAGAAGCTGCTCATCGTCACACCCGATGAACTTCGCCGCCGTCTGGAGGCCTCCGATAGCAACTGGCATTTTACCGATGCCGAGATGCTGACTGCTGTAAGTCATCTTGAAAATTACGGCTATGTCAAGCGTCTGCGCACCTCAAAGGGTGAAGAGCGAATCCTGCTCCAACCGGAACGGCTCAACAATCTTGCCTCATCGTTTGTACTCGAAGCACGGCGCAATGTAAAAGGGCTGGGTGCGCTGGAAGAGAGTCGCCTGCTCTCCGGTGGTTACGACTTCCCCGAATTGAGAGAGCTGCACGATGGCGATCGTGATGTGCTGTTTGATGCAGCAGCCTTGCTCTTTCTTGAGCATAACGTCTGTTTCCGCGAAACCGACCCTCTGCGCATGGAGCCCTATCTGGTTTTTCCGGAGCTCATCAACCTGAAAAAACCTTCCGAAAAAGAGGCCCCAACCGAAGATAGCGTAGCTTACACGGTGAATGGCCCGATGGAAAACGTCTTTGCCTCGCTGGTGGTGCTGCTCGGTTACACACACACCTTCACCCGCACCAACCAGTGGCACAACAACGCCCGCTATGAAGTTGGAAACGGCCTGGTATGCGGATTCAGGCAGGAAACCGGACAGGATGGCGAACTTGATTTTGTGCTCTGCTTTGGCGCTCAGGTCGGCACACCGGCGCGCACACTGTTTCAGGGAATGTTCGAGAGCTTCCTCTCCCGTCGGAACCTGACAGTGCTTCGCCATGAACCGGTGCAGTGCAGCAAGGGGCATCCGATGAATCGTACAATCATCCGGGAAGCCATGCAGGACGGTGATGAGTACGCTTTTTGTCGGAAATGTGGAGAAAGGCTGCTCTTGCCAAAAATGGAAGAACCAATTCAGTTGACACGGGATGTGCAGGCAGATGTGGAATTGCAACGCCGTGCGGCTGAGAAGCGGACACGATTTGAGCAGGCAGTTTTCCGGATTCAAGCCTACGTTACCGAGCAGGATATCACACCGCCGGAGTGCTTTATCAGCTATGCCTGGGGCGTTCCAGAGCAAGAACGGTGGGTTGAAAAACGCCTCGCTACCGACTTGCTGAAGGCTGGAATTGTCGTAGTTTTGGACCGGTGGCACAACGCGCAAATTGGAGCGAGTGTTTCCCGCTTCGTTGAGCGAATTGAAAAGAGCGACCGGATCGTCATGGTTGGCACACCCCTTTACCGTCGGAAGTACGAAAACAAGGTGAGCACTTCCGGCTCAGTTGTAGCTGCGGAAGTTGATATGATCGCCAACCGCTTGCTTGGCACAGAAGCACAAAAAGAGAGTGTGCTGCCAGTGTTGCTTGATGGTGAAAAAACCGCTTCGCTGCCACCGCTGCTCCACGGTCGTGTCTATGCCGATTTCCGCAATGACTCTGCATATTTTACTACCGTTTTTGATCTTATCCTGACCATTTACCAACTGCCGCCGAACCACCCGGCAGTGGCCGACCTGCGCGAATCGCTGAACGGACTGGAGATGCGGTAAAACATAACAGCCATTTTCTCCATTTTGCCACTTTTTCATTACCTTCGCTAAAGTGCAGACAAGCCCTTTGGCAAATCGGTCTCCAATTTTTCACCATTTATTCTCCATCATGAGATTAGCTGTTAATATTGATCATATTGCAACCTTGCGCAACGCCAGGGGCGAACAGGAACCGGACCCGGTTGTGGCTGCTTTGCTTGCTGAAAAGTTCGGCGCTGCTGGCATTGTCTGCCACCTGCGTGAAGACCGTCGCCATATAAAAGACCATGATCTTGCCCGGCTCCGCCAGGCTGTGACCACAAAGCTTGACCTGGAGATGGCCATGACTGCGGAGTTGCAGCAGATTGCGCTGAAGACAAAGCCGGAACTCATCACTCTTGTGCCTGAAAAACGTGAAGAGCTGACCACCGAAGGGGGATTCAATATTGCCCGTCACTATGATGTCCTGGCGGAATATCTGAAACCGTTCAATGCCAAAGGAATAGAGGTCAGTCTCTTTATTGAACCTGAAAAAAAGGCTATTGACCTTGCGGCACATGCAGGCGCCGACATGGTAGAACTGCACACGGGTGCCTATGCGCAGAAAAAGCTTGACGAAGTGAGAGCAGTTGAGCTCAACAGAATCCGTGAAGCAGCAGTCTACGCCAGAAGTCTCGGGCTCAAGGTAGTCGCCGGCCACGGGCTTAACTATCTCAACATTTCGCCATTTAAAGATATAGTGGAAATTGAGGAGGTGAGCATCGGTCATGCCATTATTGCCCGTGCCGTGCTGACAGGCCTTGAAGAGGCGGTCAGGGAGATGCTCCGTATCATTCAATAAAGCAATTCATTTATGCCAGCAACTGCTGAGAACCGCATTACCATCGTCCTTGCAACCGCCAACCGCGACAAGGTAAAAGAGCTTCGTCCGCTGCTCGAAACAATCTCTCCCCTTTTCAATGTCGTTACGCTTCAGGAACTTGGCATGGAGGTGGGAATTGAAGAAACAGAAGAGACTCTGGAGGGAAATGCCCTGCTCAAGGCAAGGGCCATTTTCGCACTACTTTCTGAACGGTTCCCTTATATGATTGCTCTGGCAGACGATACCGGTCTGGAGGTTGATGCGTTGTATGGAGCACCGGGCGTTTACTCCGCACGATTCGCCCCCATGGCGGATGGCCAGGCTCCGACCTATAAGGATAACGTCCGCCATCTGCTGCACTGCATGACGGACATGACCAACCGGGATGCCCGTTTCAGAACCGTGGTTGCACTGAAAGGCGCTCTCCCTTCACCTCAAGGATGCTTCCGGTTTGAACACACTGCGGAAGGTGTGGTTCAGGGTGCCATAACCCTGCAAGAGCAGGGAGATGAAGGGTTTGGTTATGACCCGCTCTTTCTGGTACAGGCTACAGGAAAAACATACGCAGAAATGAACACGGCAGAAAAAAACAGGCTCAGTCACCGCTCCCTTGCGGTTCAGAAAGCTATTTTATACCTTCAGAATATTCTTCACGAAAAGAGTATTCCGCGAACCGATACCAACACACATCCATGACACTCATTGAAGCTATCGTTCTTGGTATCGTCCAGGGGCTGACGGAATTCCTTCCAATCAGCAGCACGGCACATCTAAGAATTATTCCCGCTCTTGCGGGATGGCAGGATCCCGGAGCGGCGTTTACCGCCATCGTGCAGATTGGTACACTTGTTGCTGTACTTCTCTATTTCTGGAAAGATATCTTCATCATCGTTACCGCTGTCATTGAGGGAATCTTGAAGCAAAAACCCCTCGAAAACGCTGACTCCAGAATGGGATGGATGATTATGGCAGGAACGCTCCCGATTGTCATTTTTGGACTGCTCTTCAAGTCAGAGATAGAAACCAGCCTCCGCTCGCTCTACTGGATCAGCGGTGCACTTGTCGGCCTCGCCCTTATTCTTTCTCTTGCAGAAGGGAAAATACAAAACAGGCTTAAAAAGGGACTGAAGCTGAAATCAATGGACGAGATCGGATGGAAAGACGCGCTGCTGATCGGGCTGGCTCAAAGCATCGCACTCATTCCGGGATCATCACGCTCAGGGGTAACGATTACCGGCGGGCTTTTTTTAAATCTCTCGCGTGAAGCCGCCGCCCGTTTTTCATTTCTGCTTTCACTGCCTTCGGTCTTTGCCGCAGCACTTCTTGAACTCTATAAAACATGGGGAGCTGTCACCGCATCTTCCGAAAGCATAACCAATATCCTTGTCGCAACCCTCGCCGCAGGTATTGTCGGGTATGCCTCCATCGCCTTTCTTATCAACTACCTGAAAAGACATACCACAACCATTTTTATTGCCTACCGGCTTGTGGCTGGTGCAGCCATACTCTACCTCGTAACAACAGGAGTGGTGCAGCCATAAAAAATAATTCTCTTTTCTGCAGAAGCAGGCGAAAAATTTTTCTTATATATAGACAATATAAATTAACAGTTAAATAATCCAGCCGTGCCATACAGCTTATCAGGCGTAGGGCATAATGGTTTTGAAAAAGCAGACTTACATATACATACGAAATGTTCAGACGGGATCTTCACACCGGCAGAAATTGTTGAAAAGGCAGCACTTGTCGGATTGAAGGCAATCAGTATTACTGACCATGATTCTGTTTTAGGTATTGACAAAGCAAAGCCATTAGCCTTAGAGAAGGGCATTGAGCTTATTCCTGGTGTAGAAATGAGCTCGACCTACAAGGGTTATGATATCCATATCCTTGGTTATTTTTTTGATTATCAGCACTCCGAGCTGAAAGAATATCTCGACCACTGCCGTCACCTGCGCACTGAAAGGGCTGAGCGTATGGTGAGCAAACTTGCCAAAATGGGCGTGAAGATCGGTATTGAGCAGATCATCCTCAAGGCGCAGAACGGAAGTGTCGGGCGACCTCACATTGCCGCAGTGCTGCAGGACGGAGGCTATGTCAAAAGCTTCAGCGAAGCGTTCAGTAAATATCTCGGCTCACACAGTCCGGCTTATGTGAAAAGCATCGAAACACATCCGGCAGATGTCATCAGGCTCATCAACAAGGCCTCGGGCCTCTCTTTCCTTGCCCACCCGGCGCAGAATGTGCCCGACGAGACACTGAAGCAGTTGATTACCTTCGGGCTCGATGGCATTGAGATTGTCCATCCCTCTCACGATGCGTACCGCCAGAATTACTATCGTGAAATTGCCAATGAGTACTTTCTGCTCTTTTCAGGAGGGTCCGACTTTCATGGAATGCGGGAACGCGATGAAGACCTTTTCGGCAAGGTAACCATACCCTGCGAATGGGTAACGAAAATGAAAAGCCGACTTTTACACGCATGAAAACAGAAGACTCCACAGCCAGCGAACCTCACCCCACTCTTTTTATGCCATTAACCGTTATAAAAAGCCTTGAAAATAAACTTGTCCTGCAACTGAAAGATTTTTTTCTCACCATGCAGGAGTTTTTTCTTTTTTCGCTCAGGGCATTCATGGCTTTTCCGAAAATGATCCGCTACTGGAGAGATGTTTTTGATCAGGCCACGATATGCGGCACAGACTCAATTCCCATTGTGCTGGTCAGTGCAATATCCATCGGGGCGCTCCTTGCCATTGAGGTAGGAAACCTGCTTGAAGACTTCGGCGCAAAAACAATGCTTGGGCGCTCAACCGCTCTTTCGGTGATCCGCGAACTCGGGCCGCTTCTCATGGGCCTCATGCTCTCCGCCCGCTTCGGATCGAGAAACGGCGCTGAGCTCGGTGCAATGCAGATATCAGAACAGATTGATGCACTTCGCGCTTTCGGTACTGACCCCATTGCAAAACTGGTCATGCCCCGGCTTGTTGCCGCTCTCATCATGTTTTTGCCACTGACCGCACTCTCCGACTTTGCCGGCCTGCAAAGCGCAGCATACATGGCTGAACACTACCACCGGATTGACCCTGGAATCTTCTGGAACGCCGTTTACCCAAGGCTTGCCCCCAAAGACTTTGTGGTCGGCTTCCTGAAAGCCCCGGTCTTTGCCGTCATCATTACACTGGTCAGTTGTTTTAACGGCTTTTCGGCACGGGGAGGAACCGCAGGTGTCGGGCGCTCGACCATCAAGGGCATTGTCGTTTCATCGGGGCTCGTCCTGATTGCCAATTTTTATGTTTCAAAGATAGTGCTGGAAAATATGTAACTGCATGATTGAATTACGGAATGTCAGTTTAAAATATGGCGACCGGGAGATCCTCAAAAATGTCTCCCTGACCATCAAGGATAACACCATCAAGGCTATCCTCGGGCCAAGCGGAGTAGGAAAAAGCACCATTCTCAAGCTGATGCTCGGCCTTATAAAGCCGAACAGCGGTCAGGTCATTGTTGACGGCACCGATATCACCTGTATGAAAGAGCGCAGCCTTTACAGCATAAGGCGAAAAATGGGCATGGTTTTTCAGGGGAATGCATTATTCGACTCGTTGACCATCAGCCAGAACCTTGGCTTTTTTCTTCGTGAAAACCTGAAACTCCCGGAGGCGGAGATCAGCCAAAAAGTTGCCGAACAGATCCAGTTTGCCGGACTTGAAGGTTATGAAGATCAACTGCCTGAAAGCCTGAGTGGCGGGATGCGCCGACGGGTTGCCATAGGAAGAGCACTGATTTTCAAGCCCCACATGATTCTCTTTGATGAACCAACCGCAGGGCTTGACCCTGTCAGTTCAAAAAAAATATTGTCACTCATCAGTTCACTGCGCCATAACAACAACCTTGGGGCAGTCATTGTCACCCATATTATTGATGATGTCTTTCACGTGGCCGACTCCGTTGCGGTGCTCTACCAGGGAGAAATCATTTTTGACGATGTAACCGAAAAACTTCACGAGGCCGAGCATCCCTTTATACGATCGATTTTGTCAGACAAAATTCTCGAACTCTAACATCAACAAGACCTGCACCTGTATGAAAAATCCGAACGCTTTGAAATGGAGCGATCTGAAAACCGGTATTTTTTTCGTTTTCGGCATCTGTTTTGCGGCCTATATGGGACTGGTCATAGGCAAAAACAGTAACCTGTTTTCCGGTGTGACCACCATAAAAATTCTTTCGAGCGATGTACAGAGCCTTGCTGAAAACAACTTTGTCTCGGTATCGGGAAAAAAGATAGGAACGGTTTCAAAAATGGACTTTGAGAGAAGGAACGGTTCGCTCTTCGTCGTTGCCACTCTGAGGCTTAAAAACGAGTTTGCACCACTTGTCACCAAAGACGCCAAAGCTACCATTAAATCCCTCGGTGTACTGGGAGACAAATATGTGGATATCAAAACAGGAAAATCGGCTCCCGTCACCAACGGGGATTTTATTGTCCTTGAAACCGAGGATGGAATGGCGAGCCTCACGGGCAATGCAAACCAGGCCTTTGTCAAAATCAATGAGCTCCTCGACCACCTGAACAGCGGCAAAGGGATGGCTGGCAGGCTTATTTCGGATGAAAAGATGGGTGGCGAATTGGCCGAAACCATCAACAGCCTGAAAAACACAACCGCGGAGCTCTCAAAAGTAACACAGAAGGTCGCGCATGGAGATGGCCTCCTTCCCAAACTCCTCAATGACAAGGCGATGGCAAAAAATACCGGAGAGACCATTGAACGGCTTAACGAGGCGGCATTGAAAACCCAGGCACTGATCACCAAACTCAACGATGAAAAAGGTACTCTGGGGCATCTCTCCTCCGATCCAACACTCTATAACAACCTGTCACGGACACTCTCTTCGCTTGATTCGGTGCTTGTTGACCTGAAAAGAAAACCGGGTCGCTATGTCAAGTTCTCACTCTTTTAAATCTCGATAACGGTGCAATTGCTTCGGGTCATAATCCTTTCATGCATGCTCCATGCGGGAGGGTTTGCTGCGATTCCGGTAAAGCTTCTTGCCCACGATTTCAGACCGCTTGAAGCTGTAATGGAAAAAGCGGTCAGCGACACGGTTTTTCCCGGTGCAAGCCTTGCCGTTCTCTACAAAGGGGAGGTTGTTTTTCACAAGGCTTTTGGAAGAATGACCTACAGCCACCAAAGCCGCGCTGCCGAGACGACAACCATTTACGATCTTGCCTCACTGACCAAGGCTGTCGCCACCACAAGTATTGCCATGCAGCTTGTTGAGCGCGATTCCCTCTCGCTTCGGGCGGCTGTATCAAGCTACCTGCCGGGCTTTGCAAAGAACGGCAAGGAGAGAGTGACGATTGAGCAGCTCATGCGCCATACCTCCGGGTTACGTGCCCACACTTTTTTTGCAAAAAGCTGCACCACACCTGAAGAGCTCTTCCAGGCCATTGAAGCCGATACACTGTTAACCGTACCCGGTACAACGACCCTCTACAGCGACCTCAACTTCATGCTTCTCGGCAAAATCATTGAAAACATAACCGGCCATACCCTTGCCGCCAACTTTCACCAGCGATTTGCCGCGCCGCTCGGCATGAGTGCTACCATGTTTACGCCACCGCCATCGCTCGCCTGGCGCGTTGCACCGGTGGAAAAGGACACGCTCTGGCCATTCAAAGTGCCGCGACCGCTCGTCAACGACCAGAATGCCGCCCTTCTTGGTGGCGTTGCCGGCCACGCCGGGCTCTTTTCGACCACCAGTGACCTTCTCTGCTTCATACAAATGATTATGCAGGGTGGAAGCCTCAACCACCTTGACTATTTCCGCCCAACCACCCTCCGGAAGTTTCTCTCCCGAACAGAGTATCCCCGAGCCATTGGATGGGATCTGCGCTCTCTTGACGGCCACTCTTCAGCCGGAGAGCTTTTTTCCAGCTCAGCCTATGGCCATCTTGGCTACACCGGAACCAGCATTTGGGTCGATCCTGAGCGTGAGCTTGCCGTCATTATGCTGAGCAACAGGGTCTACCCTTCATCAGAGAACATCAAAATCCGCAAATTCCGCCCGCTGCTCCACAACAGCATCGTCCAATGCCTCGGCTTGCAGCTCAGGCAAACACCCCCTTCATCGGCACAATAGGAAGCGGAACCAGCTTCAGCGACTCCTGACGAAAGATCGAGTTGGCCGCCATGCGCCCGGTGAAAGCCGCCGCCTCCATGAGAAAAACCGGCGCATCAACCTTTACCCAGTCTCCGGCAAGAAAAAGATTTGAAAAAGGCGTTGCAATGCCGGGACGCCGGGCATGATCACCCGGAGCCCACCGCGAAAAATTGGACTGCATCATGAAGAGCTCCTGCAACACCTTCGCATCAACGCTTTCAGGAAAGATGGTATGAAGCTCCTGAAGCATTGTCGCCTTGATCTCCTCTTCCGGCCTGATATCCTTTGGTGCAATGGCATAAGCATGCAGTTCAACAACTGTTCCACCATGCTTTTTTGCCCACGAGATGAAGGGCTCCTGAAAATGCGAGTAAAGAGAGATGGAATCGGTATAGGTATAGCCCGAAACCGTATAAAAAGGAAAATCCGCCGAATGAAGCGGGCGGTCGATCCAGAGACGGTAAACCGCGTATGGATCCGCCTCACCGAGTGAGGCAACCTTCGACTCAAATCCAGAACGATTCAACTGCGAAGCTTTCACCAGTTCACGGGTACCCCGCACATTCGAAGCCACGATACAATAATCACATGCAAGGAGCTCGCCCTCCTCGCCGCCAGGGAGCCCTTCTCGCTGCACGACAAGTTTATCTCCTTCTGGCACAACAGCAAGCTTTGCAAGCGGAGCCTTTGGTGGACCGCTCACCGGAGTGCCTGTTGCATCATAACGTCCGGCATGACAGGGACAGTAAAAGCCGCCCGTGAGAACGTCGGGGCTGACCGGACACCCCATGTGTGTGCAGCGACCGTCATAGGCGAGATAACCGCTCCCCTTGCGGCCAACCATGACCGGCACACCATCGGCGGTAACAAACCCGGCAAAACCCTTTTGTGGAACCGCCGCAGGATCAATGCTCAAAAAGAGGGCGCTACCACTCTCCGGCGAATCGACCACAACCCCTGAAACCCTCTCCCCTTCAACCTTGAGGCTCCTTGCGGTGCTCCCCGTCCTGAGCTTCACCCCAAGCTCTTTCAGTTTAGCCTCAAGAGGGTTAATGAGAGCGCTCATACAGTCGCGATTGGTTATTTTGAAGGCAAGCCCTTCAGGACTACCCAAAAAATAAAAGTGGAAATAACGAAGCGCCTCGGCCGCCGACAACATCTCCATGCGGTTCATCGTCGCATCCGCAAAAGGGTGCAGCACCGTATCAACAAATGCAGGGAGCGCCTCACCATTGCGGCAATAGGTCATAAAATCCATCGAGTCATACTTGCTGAAACTCCTCTTGTACTCATACCGAAAGAGCTCCCCCATTGAGGATAACCCTTTGGAATTTTTCACAAAGGAGATCAAATCAAGCCGACGTGACTGCCCGACAATAGAGAGCACATTGAGAGGAAACAACTTCGGCGTCTGGCCAAAAATCTCTTCAGGAGAGTCTTTAAAAATGACCGGATAACCGGGAGAGGCCGTAAAAACATCCTGCCTGACGCCCGCATAGGCAAACAACTCATTGAGATTGTAGTACTGGTCAAAAAAGCCATGAAAGCCGTGCTCAACCGGAAAACGCTCACCAAGGGCATCAAGATCCCAGCCGGTAAGCTTGCCGCCAAGCGCAGCAGATGATTCGACAAGCGTCACCTGAAAACCCCGGCGGGCAAGCTCCATGGATGCGCTGATCCCGGCCAGGCCGCCGCCAATAACCACCACCCTCTTTGACTGCTCAAGCCTCTCCTTCCCCCCAGCCTCCTCAACACCCTGGCGATAAAACTCCTTCCTCGGCTGATAATAGCCAACCAGCCCGGCAGTTCCTGCTACGGCAACAGAGGCACCAATGCCCGTGCGCCTCAGCATTGTTTTTATAAACTCACGTCGTTCCATAAAGATAAAAAGAGCGTTAAATCGGAAGTGGAAATCCTGTTTCTAACCGTTATGTTTAACTTTAACGATAAATAGTTGTTTTAGCAACCTTGCAAATCAAAACCCTGACCCACCCGATGGCCGACCCTTCCACCACCCTTGCCCGCCAGATCCGCAAGGAGGCTGCGCGGCTCGGATTTGCCGCCGTTGGCTTTTCCTCTCCGGTGCCGCAACCTGTTGCCATGCAGCACTATACCGCCATGTTGCGCGATGGGCGGCATGGCGAGATGGGCTACATGGAAAAGCAAATGGAGGAGCGGGCCGATCCCTCGCTGCTCTTTGCGGGTTTGCACACCATCATCTCTGCGGCAATCAGTTATAATTATCCGATCAATTATGGTGACGGCCTGCCGAAAATCTCGAAATATGCGCTGATCGACGATTACCATACCGTTGTCCGGGCAAAACTTGAGGAGCTCCTTGCAGCAATAAAAATACTTGTGGGGGAGCCTCTCAATGCAAGAATAACGGTTGACAGCTCTCCGCTCCTTGAAAAAACGTGGGCAGAAGAGGCTGGCATCGGAAAAACGGGGAAAAACACCCTTTTGAAGGTACCCTCAGCAGGGTCATATCTCTTTCTTGGAGAGATTCTTGTAGAGCGTGAGATAGTATCCACAAAACTTGCACTGCCCAACTATTGCGGCAGTTGCAGCAATTGTCTTGAGCGCTGCCCCACCGGCGCACTGCTCGAACCGGGAAAAATTGATGCGTCAAAGTGCATCTCCTACCTGACGGTGGAACTGAAACGTGACTTTACGGCTGAAGAGGCGGCAATGATCGGCGAATGGTTGTTTGGATGCGATCTCTGTCAGGAGGTCTGTCCTTACAACTGCCAGGCAAGCATCACGAAGAATGAATCATTTGTTGTGCTTCAGAATCTCATTGGCATCACAACAGAGAGGATACTGAACCTCACCAAGTCAGGATTCCGTGAACTTTTTTACGGCACACCGGTTTTCCGCATCGGCCTCAGACGTCTCAAACGCAACGCCCGGGCGGTAGCGGATAATCTGAAAAAAGCAGGACTGGCAACCACGGTTTAGAGCTCATGTCCCCTGCCTGCGAACAGAAGTGTATAGAGTTATCGATTGACCAGTTTCATCATGGTTTCGGGGTAGCGCTCACCGGCTGCCGCCCCCTTGGGCAGTGCTTCGTTGATTTCGGCCATTTCAGCCTCGTTGATAATCACGGATCCTGCTGCGATATTCTCCTCAAGATAGCTCCTGCGCTTGGTGCCGGGAATCGGCACAATGTCGTTACCCTGTGCCAGCACCCAGGCGAGAGCAAGTTGACCGGCGGCAATCCCCTTCCGGCTTGCAATGACTTTGATACGCTCCACCAGCTCAAGGTTTTTCATAAAGTTTTCACCCTGAAAGCGGGGAGAGTTGCGCCGGTAATCATCAATAGCGAAATCATCAGGGCTTTTCAGGTGCCCGGTGAGGAATCCGCGCCCAAGCGGGCTGTAGGGTACAAAACCGATACCAAGCTCTCTCAGTGTCGGGAGTATCTCTTCTTCCGGGTCACGGCTCCAGAGCGAGTACTCACTCTGCAGGGCACTCACCGGATGGACGGCATGAGCACGACGGATGGTCTCCACTCCCGCTTCAGAAAGCCCGATATAGCGTATCTTGCCAGCCGTGACGAGATCAGCCATGGCCCCGACAGTCTCTTCAATCGGCACATCAACATCCACACGGTGCTGGTAGTAAAGATCAATATGGTCAATTCCCAACCGCTTCAATGAACCATCACAGGATGAACGGACGTACTCAGGCCTCCCGCTGATACCGGTGATGGGCGCCCAGCCACCTTCAACTGATGGAGCACTGCGCATGATGCCAAACTTGGTGGCAACGACAACCTGGTTGCGACGCCCCTTGATCGCCTTGCCGACAAGTTCTTCATTGGTATAGGGGCCATACATATCCGAGGTATCAAGAAAATTCACTCCAAGATCGAGGGCAAGGTGGATGGTGGCAATTGATTCTGCCTCGTCCCGCTTGCCATAAAAATCAGACATTCCCATGCAGCCCAAGCCCTGCGCCGATACACTCAGCCCCTGTGTTCCAAGTTTTCTCTGTTCCATACTCTCTCTCCGTTTTTTTCGGTTCCGTGTTATTCGTCAAGCCATAAAAAAAGATCGGGGCGCACTACCTCTGTACAACCCCGATCTCTTTTATTTTCAGTCATTCATCCCGGTCTCAATGCTTGAAATGGCGCATACCGGTAAAGACCATGGCAAGGTTGTTGGCATCGGCGGCCTCAATCACCTCGTTATCGCGGATGGAGCCGCCGGGCTGAATAACGGCAGTCACTCCAGCCTCGGCAGCAGCAAGCAGGCCGTCAGCAAAGGGGAAAAAGGCATCTGAGGCTACAACCGAGCCATGCAGGTCGAGGTTGACTTCAGAGGCCTTCCAGCGTGCGATTTTTGAAGAGTCAACGCGCGACATCTGACCGGCGCCGACACCGTAAGTCTGACGGTTTTTCACATAGAGGATAGTGTTCGACTTGATATGCTTGCAGATCTTCCAGGCAAACATCAAATCGGCAATCTCCTCTTCGGTTGGCTGCCGTTTGGTGACAACGGTCAGATCCTCTTTTGCGACAATTTTGCTGTCGCGTTCCTGAACGAGCATCCCGAACGGGGTTGACTTGAACTCCCAGCCGCATTTAGGCAGGGCGCTCGTCTGCAGCACAAGCCTGCGATCTTTTTTCTTCATCAGCATCTCAAGCACGCCATCCTCAAAAGCGGGAGCAATGAGTATTTCGGTAAAGATTTCATTGACCGCCGTTGCCGCTTCCATATCGAGAGGGCGGTTGAAGGCGATAATGCCGCCAAAAGGGGCCTGTGTATCGGTTGAAAATGCCCTGCGGTAGGCTTCAGCAAGCGTGGGGGCCTGCGCAACACCGCACGGGTTGGTGTGTTTGACAATGACCACCGTAGGCTCCTCACCACGGAACTCCTCAATCAGGGTGACGGCTGCGGCGATATCGAGCATGTTGTTGTAGGAGAGCTCCTTGCCATGCAACTTCTCAAAAAAGTCGCCGAAAGAGCGGGTACCGTTTTCATCGGTCAGGCGGTAAAGCCCGGCGCTCTGATGGGGGTTCTCGCCGTAGCGCATATCAAGCTCACGCTCAAGGCTGACCGTCATCTTCGTCGCCGCCTCTTGGTGCACTCCACCCACAGCTCCAGCCAGATAGGAGGCAATGACACGGTCATAACGGGAGGTGAGTTCAAAAACCTTCAGTGCAAGCGTCAGACGGGTCGTTCTTTTTGTTGCACCGTTATTCTCCCGCATCTCCTGCAACACCAGCGCGTAGTCGGCGCTGTCGGTGACCACCGTTACCGACTCGTTGTTCTTGGCTGCACTCCGGAGCATGGAGGGGCCGCCGATATCAATATTTTCTATAGCATCTTCAAAGGTTACGTCTGGTTTTGCCACAGTAGCCTCAAAAGGATAGAGATTCACGACAACAAGATCAATAAAGCTGATTCCGTTCTCGGTTGCCTGTTTGACATGGTCCGGATTCTCCCTGACGGCAAGCAGTCCGCCATGTATTTTCGGGTGGAGGGTTTTGACCCGTCCATCCATGATTTCCGGAAATCCGGTGATGGTTGAGATGGAGGCTGCGCTGACACCTGAATCCTGCAGCGACTTCAAGGTTCCCCCTGTTGAGAAAATTTCAACGCCCATGCCACTCAACTCCCGGCAAAATTCAACAATACCGGTTTTATCAGATACAGAGACCAGCGCCCGCTTGATGACAGGATCAGACATTTGCAGAAAATTTATTTATTGATTCGTTTTAAGAGCTTTTCGTGAAGCGGGAATTTAAGAAAAAATCCCCGATTATTTGAAGGCGACCTTGCACCGCCGTCCAACAGAGCCGCCTTGCTCGACGGCCGTAACCGCCAGGCAAAGCTGCTCCTGAAAGGATCAGGGTAAAGCTGAATCAACCCGGTTGATCTGGCAACTTGAACCCTATATATGTTCCGCCACTTATTCCCATCAAACCAAGAAGCGTTGCATCGAAATCAGGCATGGCCAGAACATTGTATACTGACCAGATAAAGATAACGATCAACACGATAGTCCAGGTAAAGATTTGAAACCGATGAAAGCTTATCCCTTCATCGTCGCTGAGGATGTCGTTGATAAAACCCTTCGACGCTGAAGGTTTTGCTGCTACAGTGAGTTTATGAATCTCCTCATTTGCCTGATTAATCTCTTTCTGTTTTGCTGCCAGCTCAGCTCCGCTCTCCTGTTCTGCTTTTTGTTCTTCAAGGTTTTTCGTGGCACCACGGGCGGCAAACGCGCTTACCCTGCTCTGGAGGCTCTCTGCTTCAACCTCATTGCGACTCTTTTTTTCTTCCTGTATGCGAAGTTTATTTGTTTGCCCACTCCTCTTGGAGGAATCGACAACCGCAGAGCCAAGTGCTGTGACTGAACTGATACCAATCAGTCCAAGTACCGATGGAGTAAGGATATAAAGATCTTTCATCACCATCCATATAAAAACATAGGAGATGATAACAACAAAAAACCAGAGGGCGATTTGCGTCCGTGCAAGACTGAATGGCTTCCGGTTATTTCCCGCCGGTTGCGGGCCTGTGTCACGAATGATGTCGCTCTTGCAAGCCAGCCACCAAAACAGGGCAATGGCGACCAAAGACAAAAGAATAAAGAGCGTGAACCACTCCTGATAAATAATGGTTAGATTAGCTTTAACGGTACTTGGGATTGGAACGCTGTTATCAATCCCTACGGTTATTGGCACTGTACGAGTAAAGCTCCTTGGCCCTCTGCTCAGGATGGCTGTCCAGGCATCTTTATTTTCTTTATTTTCCGGTATGCGCTTGAGATCAAATTGTAATTTTGTGTTATTATCAACCAAAGTGGGCTGAAGCCCCTTGACAGCGTTGCCATCAATGTAGAGTATGAATTTCGAGAAATCGTGATTTGGCAGTGCAACCCATTTTTCAAGATTCTCGACTTGAATATTAACAGTCTTGAAAATAGAAACTTCACCCTCAACCTTTTTGACCATCAGAGGGCCCTCCGCAACAGGTTGCTCTGCGATGCTCTTCCCGGTAATCGTTAAAATCATGCAAATTAACAACATAAAAGGGAGGATCAGAGCTCTTGCCACTTTCTCTATCATAGTTTTGGTTTGCATTGTTTCGCTCCTTTCCGTTCAGATTTATATCATTGTTGTACATGCGCCAACATTGAACAGCAGCAGAATGTGATTGCGAACAAAAGAACAGCCTACGCATAAACAGGCAAATCGCCAGCTACACGATTTCTCAACTCGACCAGCATTTCAGATTCTTTCATTATAGACGCCCAACCGGGGCGAAGCTGAAAGTGCGGCTGATCGGAAATAGTTTTCCAGTTTCCGCCCCACTCTAATCCCAGGTCCGTACCGATAACACCTGCAGCCTTGTACTTGGGGGAATCACCGAGATACTTGTTTCCCTCAAAAACTCCGACATCAAAGGCAATCCCGAAGTTATGATTTGAGTACCCTCCTTTCGCTTTGGTTACAATATTCCCCGGCGCAGTTCTACCTTGCGCATAAAGGGCATCCTGTTCTGCATACGTCCTGAAACCACAGATTACCTTCAGGCAAATTCCGCTGAGAGCTGCTTTCTGGACAAGAGCTCGCGCTAATGGCTGTACCTGGGGCAATAACGTTGCGATAAACTTTTCACTTCCTGGATCAACAGCCGCTATGTCGGGTGCTGGCGGAGTGTCCGGGAGTGCAGGACTGACAATGTGCTTATAGATAGCGCCCCAGGTTTCCGGTCCAGCCTTACCGTCTGCATCGACACCCAAGACCCGTTGTACGGCGATGATCAGCTCTTCGATCTTCATCTTTCCTCCTGCAACAATGATAAAAGTGGAATACCAGGGAACGGCAATCGCTCAATTATGAAAGACGGCAAGAATGGATGAACTCCACAACTGCATCGCACATCTGTGTCAAGCCAGGTTGCTCAAGTGGATAATGGCCTGCATTTTCAAGCATCACCACCTTTGTGGGCACACGATTGACACGCTTGAGAAAAAGCTTACTGAGATGCAGGGGGGTCCAGGTGTCTTTTTCCGGTTGGGTCAGTAAAACAGGACAGACAGCAAACCCTTCAGGTTCAACCACCGGCTTGTAGGCGGTGAGCGAGCTGAGGAACTTCATGGTGACCCATTTGCCCGCCGAAGTCTTGTCTCTCAAACAAGCCTTGAGGGCAGCTTTATTGTTGACAAGTGCCGACATTTTGCTTGCCAGACTCATCGGCATCCTGAGAGCTGCCAGTGACGTTTTGGCTGCAAGGTGGGTCAATGGCACCCCAATGCGACTCATGAGGAAATTCAACGCAGTTTCATCGCGAACCTGTTGCTCCCCTTGGTCGAGGAAGGTCATACCCACAATGCCTTTGACTTTTTTGTTGAGCGCTGCTATGTGAAAGGCCAGCATACCACCCGCACTGAGACCATAGAGCACGATGGGGCGCGGATCTTTGGCAAGTTCAGCATCAATGAGGTCACTGCCTGCCTGAACCCAATCATCGTAGATAACGAGCGTATCGGGCGCGACCTGGGTCATGCCATATTCGGGCATATCGATGGCAATGGTTTCAAATCCACGCTTGAAAAGGGGAGAGCCCAGAATGGTAGACATTTGTCGTCCGTTAGTGCCGACTCCGTGAAACAAAATCACTTTTACCTTAGCCGTTGAATTGCGAAAACAGTCAAGGTGAACCTGGTGTCCCCGCCATTGCCACCACTCTTCTGAGGGTTCATGATCCCGCTCAAACTGAAATTCTTTGGGAAGAAAGGCCTGAATTTCACGCCAACTCGATTGAGTACTGTAGTCCACTTTACTTTTCGGCATAGGCAACAGATTAGGTTTTTGATTTCACCGGACGCAACAGCGCTCCGGTGAAATAATAGTGTCAGACAAAGCTGCACCTGAGCAGCAGTTTTACCTCAATTAACAGGTGGACAACCTTGCGGGGCACCAACCATGATAACCTTGATACCATTCCAGGTAGCAGGGCCGGGACCGGCATTATTGGTAAAATCAGATTCATTGACGATATGATTGCTGTTTACGACTGCCTGGAAAGGATGCGGTGCATTGGCAGTCATATGCTTGGGATTGTTGGACATGTAAAAAACCGGAACAAGAATCGTCTTGATTTTACCCGGCATCAGTGGCGGTGCAATGCCGACACCAGTACCCCATCCAGGTTCACCGGGATGCAAGTCTTTTACGAATATAAATGGTTTTACACTGCCAGACCAGCTTGCTGTGCCCTGGTTCTTAACGGTCACGGAGAAGGTAAAAACTGATTTGCCGGGGGCGCAGACACCCGCGGATTTGAGCCCAAAAGCAGTGATGACCAAATCGGGTTTTGGTGTTGCCTGCGCCGAATTGGCGAACAAAACAGAACCCAGCAGTACAGTAAAGAGCGAACGCGCAACTGAAATTTTTTTCATCTGTCTCTCCTGAATTATTGATTTGAGATATACATTGATCCGCCTGATCTGCGGATTTTTGAATTGTACTTTATCAACGGAATTGTGGCTTCGCTGTAATCGCGACAGAAAAACTTCAGTTTGATCACGATACAGATCGTTTTAACCGTTTATAACGCTTTTCACAATTGTATACTGAATGAAAGAGCGTAACACAGGAAAAATACAGATTATTCCAATAAAAAAGAACAACACGGGTCAGGGCATTGGCATTTCACTTATTGAACAAAATCCACCATTCCCGGTACCACAAATGCTCATGACTGGTACCGGAGAGAAAATTTTTGTTGCAATAACGCGGGGATCTCTTCCCGTTTGACCGTCCACCCTTTCGTTTTGCCTTCCGAAACGGACTGGAAGCGGTCGCCGAGCAGCACCTCCTTTCCCGAGGGATTCTGCAGAACAACCATCAGCCACTGGACAAAAATCGAGTCCGGATGCGTTGAGTTCATATAGTTGGCTGGTTCGAAATCTACCCACTCCTGCGGGCTGAGACTGAACTCGTAGAGATTTTTCCATCCACCGTCGGTAAACGACTGCAAGAGATAGTCACCTTCCAGGCTCCGTGACAATTTGAACGTATCGAAATCCTGCCTGATTTCCCGGTTGAGCCAGTTCAGATTGAGCGAATCCCGTATGCCGTAGCTGCCGAAACCGAGGTCGCAAAGCCATTGTTCACCCTCTATCGTTGCCACAATCGCCATATGCGTCTTAGGACGACGGACAGGGTAGGTCATCGGGCGGGCAGCGACAAATTGATAAGGAATGCCCAACGCGCCGAGAGCCATGGCAAACAGACCGTTCACCTCGTAGCAGTATCCCCCTCGGTTACGTTCGACGATTTTGCTGTATATCTCTTCCGGCACAAGAGAAACAACTTTCCCCTGCTGAACATCAAGGTTTTCAAACGGCACCGAAAAGAGCTGGCAGCGCATCATGCGTTTCAGCGTCGCAAAATCTGCTGAAGCGGCACACTGAAAGCCAATTCGCGAGAAATATGCCGGAAGGTCAAAGTTTTGAGCTTTCATAACCAATAAAGTAAGATCTCAACGGGTCAATTCGGCGATGGTTTGCGGGTCAATATCAAAGATACAATTTCGGCAAATGAATCGACAGCAAACGTTGGGTTTTCACTGCAAAGATTCAACTGCGAAATTGTTGCCATAGGTGACTGAGCAGAGATCGACAGAGGCCCGCCATCCCATCTCAATATCAGGATCACGCAAGCATGAATAATTCCCAAAGCCGGAAAATCCCTTGAAAAATGAACCGATAGGCCGTTTGTGCTGTTATAAATCCTGTAATTGATCGAAATGGAGTGAAGTTGTTAACTCCGTCATGGTCATGAATCGTAAAACAACGAAACACCTATCCACAAATTATCTGCACGCTTATGAACTGGAAACAGCTTCTTGAACAACAACTCGAAGCCGCCTTCAAGGTGGCAGAACGACTTGTCAGACTTCTTGATGAAAAGGATCTTGTTTGGAAACCGTCCCAAGGCAACAACTGGATGACTACAGGGCAACTGCTTCTGCATATGGGAAAATCCTGCGGCGTTCCCATGAAAGGTTTCGCTACGGGAGATTGGGATATGCCAGCCCATAGTGACATGAACGAAAAGAAAACGGAAAAGAAGATGCCGCCTCCGGCCCAGGAGCTTAAGGCCGTCAGCACTGTTGATGAAGCCCTGAAACTTCTCGCTTTCGACAAAACCATTGCCTTTGAGGCACTGAACCATTGCAGCGAAGAAGAGCTCGAATCAAAACCAGCGCCTGCCCCCTGGGATCCGACCCCGCTGAATCTCGGCTTGCGCATGTTGCAGATGATTGATCATCTGAACCAGCACAAAGCACAGCTCTTCTACTACCTGAAACTGCAAGGCAAGCCGGTCAACACCTTCCATCTCTACGGCAAGTAGCAATACTTGCCGCGTGGTTTGCCAGCGCTCGTGACGTCCAATGAAGACTCACCGGCTTCGCGCCGCTTCATGATCTCAAGGCGACCTTCACGAAAAAGGAGGTATCAATTTGAGCAAATCACTTTTTTTCAGATTATGACCGATGACCCCGGCCAACAGGTTTGCCCTTTTTTGTTTTTTAGCCGCAAACCTCATGAGCGACTCCAGAAGAAACTCATTATTCAGCAAAGGCTGAAGAGCATACTCAAGCGTAAACTTGCGAAATAAAAACTCTTTTCGCCAAAGCTCCTCATAATGCATGAAGGCCCGTGTTTCCTCTTCAACCAGAGCCCTTGCGGCAGCCTCTGCAGCATACCGGCCACTTTTCAACGCATAATATATTCCTTCACCATTCAGGGGATCAACAAAGCTGCCGGCATCGCCGGTGAGCAGAACATTACCACGACCTCTTTTTCCCTGAAAGGAGCCAAAAGGAAGTGGCCACCCTCTGAGTGTTCCCGGCTCCATAACAGCATGTTTCAACTTTGCCGATGCAAACGCATTCTCAGCAACAAAGCGCTCAAACAACTGCTTGAGAGCCCGCTGATCTTTGAAGCGGGTCATAAGGCCCACCCCGACATTGGCTCTCTGTTTACCTGCAGGAAATATCCAGCCATAACCGGGAAGCATGGACTTGTCGTAATGGAGTTCTATTGCATCCGTCAGCCCCTCAACCTTTGAAAAATAAGCCCGAATGGCAAACCCCTGATGCTTTTTCTCCTTATTTGCCAGATGCAATCGGGACGCTATTGGGGAGTAGGCGCCGTCGGCAGCAATAATAACACGACCGAACCAGTCGCCTCCGGAACTGCTTAGACCTCTCGCTCTTTCACCATCCATGATGATATCGGTAACGGTCGTATTTTCGAGAAAGGTGATCGTGGAGTGTTCTTTAACGCAGGCAATGAGGCAATCATCAAGTTCTTTTCTTGGAATAACATAGGCAAAACCATCCAAACTCCCGGCCTGCGCAATTCTCCCATGCACAACAGTACCGGCAGGAGAAAAGAGGGTAACACCTTTACATACCATCAATGGGCCAAGCCGAAGGCGAACCAGATCCATGACGTTCATCTCTTCAAGAATGGCTGATGAAGCAGCGGTGAGACCGTCTCCGCAAACCTTCTCCCTGGGAAACGTCGCCTTGTCGAGCAGCAAAACACTGTACCCTTTTTGGGCAAGATACAAAGCAGAGGAACATCCGGCAGGACCGGCGCCTGATATAACCACATCATAGCATTTCATAACTCACCTCTCTTCAGTTTCACCATATAGCCGACCCACCCGAGCCTAAAACTCGATCCGTCCTGATATCGTGCAATGCTCCACAATGCCAGCAAGATTTTCATACTTCAGGAACCTTCGACAAGGCGCGCTACTTTATGCCCACAAATTGCGCAGTTTCCCTTGAGAAGCAGATCACCGCCCACAACTGAACCAGAATAATCAATCATTCTGACAGAGTCACGACAATGCGAACAAAAGACGTTATCGAGTACTTCCTCATGGAATTCTACAGGAATTTCCTCCCATATTTTGGAAGCTTCCGGTGAAAATTGAGGGAAGTTAAATATGGTCATTGTGGATAGTTCTTTACGCATTAGCTACTTAACCTCTCAAACCAAACACCCGGCTCACGATGCTGATGAAAGAACGAAACCACGAGCAACTCACTCAAGCTTGGGAGATAGATGAGCGAGTAGGGAAACTTGCGAAAGATTACCCGGCGGAACTCTTCTTCGATGCGTAAATGCCCAAAAGGATTGCTAAGTGCAGACGCTACTGCCGCGTCAGCCGCACGGGCAAACTCAAAACCAAGCCCCAATGCTTTTGATTCATACCAGGCTTGAGCATCAAGAAGTTCTTGCTCAGCCTCAGGACGGAGCACAACCAACATCAGGGTTTAGTCGGAAATAATTTTGATCGAACCTGTTCCCACGGAACGGCTGTGGATGGGTCTGCCCGGTGAGCGGCAACGCGACGATGTAACTCATTCACTTGAGCTTGTGACAATCCAACCGTAGTTGAGGCCTCGGCAGCAATGCTATCCCAGATATCCTCGACAAGCTGAATACGCTCGGAAACGGACAGCTTCAAATATTCCGTATTGATAGCAGGAGTAGGCATAGATGTAGTATAAATCAAAGTCAACGTTCAAGGAAACTGGAAAGCTTCAAGTCACTCAATTGGATGCAGAATAGGGGCACTACCCCGAATATCCTTTAGTTCATCAAGCCATTCAGTCAGTAACGACTTGAGTTTTGCTAATTTCCACCATAAACGCAATGTAGTCACGTGGCCACTATTTATCAATAATGTTTTATTGCCATCAGAATAGAATATGGGCATGATAGTTAGTTCTTTACGGTATAACGGCTCGTAGCGACCGAGCCATCGAAAAAATCCGCCGGAGCGCAACGCCCCCCAGGTGGGTTGCTGTTGTCAGGCTGTTACTTTTGTTATCTGTGCAACTTCTGCATGCAATTTCAAACCCAGGGCACTTATTACTTTAAGAATGGTATCGAACCCCGGACTTCTTTCCCCGGAGAGCGCCTTATACAGACTTTCCCGAGACAAACCAGCATCCCGAGCCACCTGTGTCATACCTTTTGCACTTGCAATGTCCCCCAATGCCTTTGTAATAAAAGCTGTATCACCATTTGCCTCTTCAATGCACACTTCCAGATAAGCGGCCATTTCTTGAGGAGTACGAAGATGCTCGGATACATCATATTTTGTTGTAACAGTTTTTGCCATATGTAACTCCTATAAATTTTGTACCAAATGAAGTGCCGCTTTTATATCTCTGGCTTGCGTGCTTTTATCGCCACCAGCCAGCAAAATATTCATACTTCAGGAACCTTCGACAAAGCGCGCTACATCATGCCCACAAATTGCGCATTTTCCCTTGGGTTGTTGACTATAATAGCGGCGTTTTTTTGCTTCACTCAGTTTGCATACCGTCTGCTTTTGTAAGGTATGGCTCTACGTTCTCTTTCCGGAAAAATGGAGCAAGTTCAGCTATTGCTTAAAATCATCCCATGCTGTTCTTGGAATTAATAGTTCAAACCTATCAATAATCCCACCAAGAAACTCCAGAGCCAAACGAACCTCTTTATCTAAACTATCAATAGAAATATCATGACCAGATTTATGGAGCTTTATGTAATACTCTGTTGTGATGTTTTTTGATTCACTCATACGCTTTATTGCATAGTACAGTTGCGACATATAAATATCTGTTTTAGTCTTTTCATCACAATCAAGGCTAACATATATCATTGAAGCCTCGCCAAAATCTACATCCCCTTTTCTTAAGGCATTAAAATCTAACGGAACAGGGTCTGCCTCAAACCTAATTGAATCCCCTCTTTCTTCAGTTCTGGATACAATAACCATTATAGGTACCTTGGGACCCTGTTTTAGTGAAATATTTCTGGTTTCCACAAGGTCTTTACTTAGCTTAAGTGAACCAAAGAAGTATAGCACTTCATCATATAGGGCCTGATAGCCGTCAACTCGTTTATATTTGCTTTGTATGGCAAAACTTATGCTTCGAAAGGCTGAAGAAAAGGCCGAAAAACAAAAAACACTTTCGTTGGTATGGCTTTTTGACTGACGAAATTTATCCCAAAAAAAATTTTACTTCCAGTAACTTGGTTTTTGCATACATGGCAATTTAAATCCGGACTAACAATAATTAGATGGATCCGCATAAGCCGCGGATTTTTGAATTACAATCCATATAAGATGCCAATCAAAATCCATAATCCCATGAATATAAATCGTTTATACTATTCATTGTTTTTATTTCAGTTATATGGGTTAGTATAAAAAACATTGCTTACAACCTATCAATAGATCTGTAAACTCCATATAGCCCACAATTTCATGGTTATAAATCTTTGTTGTTCGTACATCGTTATGTTTAACCCAACATGAGCATACCAAAAGGACTTTCACACCATGTCAACCATAGTATCGAATCTCTTTGAGCAATATTACTTAAGTCGTTTTTGATGAAAGCGTGCCAAAATTCGAATCTGATCACTACCATGAGATGGCAGCCCGCGCTCGACGAAGTACTTCTTGAACTGGTATCTCGGTTACAATCCCTTGATCCAACTCATCCAGGCGATGTTCCGCCTCTTCAGCCCACAAAGCATCGACCTCATCTTGCGTCAGTTCATCGAGGCTCTCAACTATCCACATCGCGAGAATAGCACGCTCGTTCAATTCCAGCTTCTGGATCTCGACTTCGATCTCTTTGATACCAGCATTTATTTCTGTTTCAATGTATCTTGAAGCTCCATCGCCTTTTTACTTATTTCCTGCCCACTCAATCCATCAAACAGGTTTTCACGCCATTTTGTATAATCGAATTTTTCCCTTTGAATGAGAGTGATAAACCTTTCTGCTTCAACCATTCCGAGATTACGATTCAATATATCAAAACCAGATTTCTTTATTTCAGAATCAGTTCTCATTATTTAATCCTCCAAATCAATTATATAACCAACAGGATTTGTTATTATTATTTCTGAATATCTCATTGTTTTCTTCAGAATACCTTTATCCACGGTTAAAAAGTATTTACATTGTAATAAAACGGCACATACAACATGTAAAGCATCAAGAGGTTTAAATCCAATTCTTGTCAACTCATTCATATTGATCAGAATTTGCTCTGTTTCCGTTACAAATGAATCAGCGACCTCTTTCCATCTTTGAATCTGAGCACGTCTTTCCTAAAATGGATTAGCATTGTTTTCAAAATCAAGTATATAAGACCAGCCAAACGAAAGATGACCTGATTTGATTTTCTCCTGAATATCCAATATTGCTTCTGTTTCCAACCGTATTGTTAACAATGACTGGTCATCAAATGGCCTGTTCAAACAGCAGTTGTCAAGGTATACTCTCATTTCTTTGTTCCTCTGTTAATCATGAGTTGTTAACAGGAATTACTGAAAAGGTACGAATAATTTTGGAACAAAAGAGTAAAATCCAGCAGAGAAACGTAAGGAGAAAAGCGGAAAAACTTGGAAATGGGGGGACGTTATGATAAAATCTATCCATGTGCTGAACCGTTGAGGCAACTGGTGCCTGCGCTTCACACCTGCCATTTCCAGCTCTCAAGAACAAGCTTGATGCAGAAAAAAGAACCATCATGACTACCAACAAAACCCGTATTGCGGTCTTCTGCTCCGGCGGAGGAAGCAATTTCAAATCGATTTATCGCTCAATTTCGGAAAAACCGCTCAATGCGGAAATCGTGCTCTGTCTTTCGAACCGTTCGCAGTGCGGAGCGATGGAGTTTGCGCGCGAACACGGTATTGCGACGCTGCATATCACGGAAAAGCAGTTTGACACTTTTGATGAGTTTGCTGCTGCGATGGTAAAGCGTCTCAAGGATGCGCAGATCGACATCGTTCTGCTTGCGGGCTATATGCGCAAGGTGCCTGATGCCGTTGTCAGGGCGTTTCCGGACAAGATGCTCAATATCCATCCTGCCTTGCTGCCGAAATTTGGGGGTGAGGGGATGTATGGCATGTATGTGCACAGTGCGGTGCTTGAGGCTGGCGAAACGCAGAGCGGTGCGACGGTGCACTTTGTCAACGAGGAATATGACAAGGGGAATATCCTGCTGCAAAGAGCGGTACCGGTTTTACAGGGCGACACGCCGGAAATTCTTGCGGCCAGAGTGCTTGCATGTGAACACCAGCTTTATCCGGATGCCCTTGAAAAACTGCTTGCTGAACAGCACTCATGAGCGCCGGAACGCTTAATATCAGTGAGATCTTTCACTCTATCCAGGGTGAGTCATCCTTTTCGGGATGGCCTTGCGCCTTTATACGCCTTGCGGGGTGCGGCCACGGCTGCATTGGCTGCGATACCGCTTATGCTGAACATGACGGGGTCAAGCTGGGGATAGAGGAGGTTGTGCAAAAAGCACTCGCCTTTCATGCTACCTGTATCGAGGTCACCGGGGGTGAGCCGCTTTTGCAACCCGCCGTGCACAGCCTCATGCGGCAGCTCTGCGATCTGGAGCAGAAGGTTCTGCTGGAGACCGGCGGTTTTCTCTCTGTTGCCGGAGTTGACAGACGAGTGCATAAAATTATTGACCTGAAACCGCCATCATCGGGCGTCTGCGATCAAAACAATCCTGAAAACATCGAGCTTGCGCTTGCCACAGAGCCCCCCCAGCGCCATGCCTTTGAGTTCAAGATTGTCATTGCCGACAAAGAAGATTATGAGTGGGCAACATCGCTCCTGCACGAACACCGTCTGACGGACTCTTTCACCATCATGATAGGGGTGGCGTTCGGCAAACTTGATCCTGCAGAACTTGCCGAATGGATGCTCCGCGACCGGCTCCGGGCGAGGATGCAGCTCCAGTTGCATAAATATATCTGGGATCCTGCCAGGAGGGGCGTATAGTTTGGCTTTACTCCCTCAACTCCTTACCTTTCTCCTGTCCATTGTCGAACAAAGATGGTTGGGATAACCCTCCATACGGTTAATGTTCGTTGTCCACAATGAAGGGCGGGATGACCCCGCCCCTACGGTTAATGTCAATTGCCTATTGTCCATTGTCAACTGTTTATTGTCCATTGTCGATCATCGTTCCGCTCTATAATGAACGGGAATCGCTTCCTGAGCTGATCGGGCAACTTTATGCTGCCATGCAGGAAGACGAACTGCGCAAACTTTTTCCGGAGCCCTTCTGTTTTGAAATTATCCTTGTTGATGACGGCTCGACTGACGATTCGTGCCTGCTGATCGGTGGTATGATTGCTTCACGGCCGGAACTTCGCCTGATCTCTTTTCAGAGAAACTTCGGTAAAACAGCCGCACTTTCGGCAGGTTTCATGGCCGCATCTGGCGATTATATCTGCACCATTGACGCGGATCTGCAGGATGACCCCTTTGCCATCAAGGAGATGATCAAAAAACTGCATGAAGGGTATGATCTGGTCAGTGGATGGAAGCAGCAGCGCAAGGACCCGCTCTCTAAAACACTCCCGTCAAAGCTTTTCAACGGCGTAACACGACTCTTTACCGGCATCACCCTGCACGATTTCAACTGCGGCCTTAAGGTTTACCGCAAAGAGGTGACCAGAAGGCTGGAACTGCATGGTGATATGCACCGCTATATTCCCGTGCTCGCCAAGTGGATGGGATTCAGGATTGCCGAGCTGCCGGTAAACCATCGTGCAAGAAAGTTCGGCACGACCAAATACGGCTCCTCCCGATTTTTTTCAGGGCTCTTCGACTTTTTGTCGGTGCTTTTCATTACCCGATACCTGCGCCGTCCGATGCACTTTTTCGGCATGACGGGGCTCATAAGCTTTCTCTCCGGCTTTATCATCAGCCTCTACATCACGCTCGATAAAATCCTGCTGAACAAACCGGTCAGCAACCGCCCGATTCTTTTTCTCGGTATTCTTCTGCTCATTCTTGGTGTTCAGCTTTTTTCGACGGGTCTTCTTGGTGAAATGCTTTCATCATCATCCTCCAAAGACAACTCATTCGCCGTCCGCGAAACCCTGAACCTCACCCTGGGCCAGACAAAAAAATTCGGCGCTGCCGACTAAATTTCCCTCACTTTTTTTACTTCTTATTATGAAACGGGTTGGAGCACACGTCAGTACTGCCGGAGGAGTCGAAAACGCTCCGCTTCAGGCCACCAGCATTGGGGCAAAAGCATTTGCCCTCTTTACAAAAAACCAGCGGCAGTGGAAAGCACCGAAACTGGCTCCTACCTCAATTGATGCATTCCGGAAAAACTGCGATGATGGAGGGTTCCGGCCTGAGCACATCCTGCCACACGACAGCTACCTCATCAATCTCGGCAGTCCCGACTCTGAGAAGCTCCAGCGTGCGCGTGAAGCTTTTATTGAGGAGATGCAACGAGCTGAAGAGCTTGGTCTGCTCCTGCTGAACTTTCATCCGGGAAGCCATCTGAAGGAGATTGAGGAAGAGCGATGCCTGGAGCTTATTGCCGAATCCATCAATATGGCGCTTGATGCAACAAAAAGCGTCACTGCGGTGATTGAGAATACCGCCGGACAGGGCACCAACCTCGGGAACCGGTTTGAACAGTTGGCGTCGCTCATTGACCAGGTTGACGACAAGTCAAGGGTCGCCGTCTGCCTCGATACCTGCCACCTCTTTGCAAGCGGTTACGACCTGCAATCAACCGCAGCAATTGAGTCCACCTTCAGCGAGTTTGACCGTATCGTCGGATTGCACTACCTCAAGGGAATGCACATCAATGATGCCATGCAACCGCTCGGCAGCCGGATTGACCGCCATGCGGGTATTGGCAAGGGAACCATAGGAATGGATGCGTTCGTCTATATTATGAACCACCCTGCCTGTGAAGAGATTCCCCTCATCCTTGAAACACCGGACTCTGCAGAGTGGCAAAGAGAGATCAGCCTCCTTTACTCTCTTGAGTGGTAAGCAGGGCTATCGCTTCGAAACAACACGGAGATAGTTGCTCACCGACAGGGCACTGCCGAAAACACCAAGGAGCAGACCAAGCACTACCGTGGCGGGATAGACAAGCATGGTTGATGGTTGCGCCACCGCATAAAGCTGAGGTTCATAACGGGCAAGCAGTTGAACAGAGAGCAGCCAGAGAGTCCCTGCAGCAAGCACTCCGGAAAGCAGCCCCTGCAAAGCCCCTTCGATGATATAGGGCGCACTGATAAACCAGCCCGTTGCACCTACCAGACGCATGGTTCTGATCTTTTCCTGCCTTGAATACATAGCCAGCCGGATCGTATACCCTATCAGCACAATCGTTGCCACTGAAATCAACACTCCCATGCCACCGGTCACCACGCTAAAGAGACGTGCATTCTGCTCGATCTGACCGAGAAATGACTGATTATAGCGGATATCAGCGTCCGGAACTATTGCCTGAATTTCAGGCACAATCCGCTTGATACTTTCCGGGCGGGCATATTCCACTAAAAACTTCAGCCTGACAGAGCGCGGCAACGGGTTTGAACCCAGAATTTTGACAATATTCTCGCCAAAATCCTGTGCAAAAGCCTCTGCGGCCTCATTCTTCGAAACATAAATGGCCTCACTCACTCCCTTGACCATCTTTATCTGACGAGCAGCATCCATGGCCTGGGAATCGCTCATGGTGTCGCCGAGAAAAACCTCAACCTCTACACGGCTGCGCAACTGCTGAATGACATCGAGAAAACTCAGCGAAGCGGTACTGAAAAGGGCAAGCAGCACAAGAGCGAAAAAACTGATCGTAACCGTAATGGCTGCCGGCAGTTTCGCCCTTCCTATACTCGAAAACCCTTCCCGGACGACAAACATAAATGACATAACGGCTTTTTTAGCATTAATAACAGCACTTCAATGAAAGAATTAACAAAACAAGTTGCAAAAACAACTTTTTTTTCTTTTACTTAGAGCTGCAAGCGGGGCTATAGCTCAGTTGGTAGAGCATTTGCATGGCATGCAAAGGGTCAGGAGTTCGAGTCTCCTTAGCTCCACATAATACAAACAAAAAAGCGCAGTGACCATCACTGTGCTTTTTTGTTTTTCTGCCCCTGCCCTTCACCCCTTTTTGCGGCCCACTCTCGCAATCAAAAAAACAAGGCCAACAATCAGTGATGCTGCTATACCTGCGGCTATATTGAAAAGGGCTGCAAGCAAAACAACCGAAACGGTCAAATCAACCACAAAGCCAAGAAAAGCGGAACTTACGACAAAAGTCACGGCTGTCAGGGCGGTAAAGAAAAAACTGGTTGCAAGACTTCCGGCAAAAGAGATAAAAATTTTCTCTCCCTTCCCTTCCGAAATCTTCTGCCACCGCGTGATCTGTTTCTGGCCCCCCGGCTCGAACATATTTTTGACCATCATGGCAACAAGGGCGAAAAGAATCAGCACACCAACCTGAATTCCATACACTTCCCGCTGCTCGCTCCCTGACGGGTTAAAAGAGCCCTCCTGAAGCTGGTAAGCTGCAAGTTGCAGCATAATAATCGATGTCCAGTAAAAAACGGTTCCCCAAAGCAGCGTTACCAAAACCCAGATTGTCACGCCTGGCGGATTTGGAGTTTTCTTTGTAATCACAGCCATATAATATGTCCCTTGTGAATAAATTTTTTGAAAAACCCGGGGCCTGCCCTTCTTTAGAAAATATAACTCTCTTCATGAAAAAGACAATTTGCAGAGAAAATGAACCAAAAATAATCGAAGAGTCACCTCTTATTACTTTACAAACAGAAGAGCGAAAAGGAGCAGCTCGGTTTGACAACCAATGAGCAGGAAACAACTGCAACGATTATTTTAAATTTAGAGTTCGAATGGTTATGTTCATTCGCTAAGGTTGTGCACGGGTTGTTATACCAGTTTACTCAACGTTAAGATACCATTGCTTATGTGTGGAGTTTTCGGCGTTTTTAATTCAAAAACTCCCGCGGAAGATACTTTCTATGGACTGTACTCACTGCAGCACAGAGGGCAGGAAGCCGCAGGTATAGTCGTAGCAGAATACAACAAGGTCAAAAAAAAGACCCTTTTCAAGCAGCACAAGGGGATGGGTCTGGTGGCTGAAGTTTTCAGGGATGAAACCATTTTTGAGACCCTTGGCGGATATGCTGCAATAGGCCATAACCGCTATTCGACTACGGGTTCCTCCTCATCGGCAAGCAATATACAGCCATTTTCATTGACCTACCGCTCTGGAAGTCTGGCCATTGCCCATAACGGCAACCTCACCAACTCCCGCGCATTGCGGCGCGAGCTGACGGAACTTGGCGTTATCTTCCAGGCCTCTTCGGATACCGAAATTATCCCTCACCTGGCGGCACGAAGCCGCGAAAAGGAGCCGATACAGCAGCTTTACGAAGCATTGTTGCAGGTGCAGGGCGCCTACTCAATGGTACTTCTGGCAAACAATCAGATGATTGCCGCAAGGGATCCTTACGGCTTCAGGCCGCTCGCTCTCGGCAAAAAGGTGGATCCTCTCACCGGAGAGCTTGCATACATCGTGGCCAGTGAGACCTGCGCCTTCGATATCATCCAGGCGGAATATATCCGCGATATTGAGCCCGGAGAAATTCTTCTGATCGACCATCTGGCCGTAGCAAACGAAAAACCAACCTCGCTCTTTCTGCCACCCTCAGAGCGCAAGGCACGCTGTATTTTTGAGTATGTCTATTTTGCCCGGCCAGACAGCTTTATTTTCAAGCATTCGGTTGACAAGATCAGACGCAATCTCGGCAAAAACCTTGCAAGAGAGTCCTCTATTGAACACCAGCCTGGCGAAAAAGAGCTTACTGTTGTCAGCGTTCCCGACTCATCCAATACTGCGGCACTCGGTTTTGTCCGCGAAAGCCTTAAAATGGAGCGCCCGGCAAGATTCGAACACGGCCTTATTCGCAACCACTATGTCGGCAGAACCTTCATTCAGCCAGGCGTCCACAGCCGCGACATCAAGGTGCGATCCAAATACAACATTGTACGCGGCGTGCTCCTCGACAGGCCGATCATTCTTGTTGACGACTCCATTGTCCGAGGCACAACAGCTAAAATGCTGATCAAACTGATCCGTGAGGCCGACCCAAAGTCAATACACCTGCACATCAGCTCTCCGCCGATCACCAATCCCTGTTTTTACGGCATGGATTTTCCAACCAAGCGGCAACTCCTCACACACATGTTCGACTCTCTCGATAATGACAAGGAGGAGATAGAAAAGATCAGGGAGTATATCGGCGTCGATTCACTGAAATACCTCTCCATGCAAGGGCTGATGAACAGCGTCCCGTCATTTGAGGGCGAAACATGCAGCTACTGCACCGCATGTTTCAGTGGAGACTACCCGATCGAGGTCACCGATGCGACAACCGACAAAGAGGAGAACGACTGACCCGCTACTTCTTCCCCTGCTTGAACTCAATTCTGACCGAGGTGTGCGGCACCGCTTCAAGCCGCTTCTTCGGAATGGGTTTGCCTGATTTGATGCAGATACCATAGACTTTGTTCCGTATCCGGTCAAGTGCCTGATCGATATAGCCAATATATTTCTCGTCCCGGGCAATAAACATGAAGCGCTGTTCACGATCCATGGTATCAGTCCCGTGATCAGCCATGTGCATGGAGTAGTTGGAATTAATGGAGTCTTCCACATTCTCGTCCGACAGCGAAGAGCGCAGAATATCCAGATCACGAAGCACCTCTTCCCTTCTTTTCAGCAAAAGCAGTCTGAAGTGTTCGAGCTCTTCATCGGTTAAATAGGTTTTTGTCAGGACAGGCTCTTCCATAATCTCGTTGTCCTTTTTGGAAGCATTACCGTTTTTTTTCGCCATAATAGTACACGTTTATACACTAACAGAATGCTGTAAAAACAAAGAGTCCAATAATACTATTAACTCGCATATTTTTCAAGCAATAACCTGCATATTTCACCATTGAGGCTTTCCTCTTTCCACATTGTTGCAGAAGAGGTGTCAAGTGCAGCAACAGCAAGGGTCGTAGCAAGGGTTTCCGCCTTGATATAGGCCTCATTGCTCCTCACCGCCTCCAGCACTCTTTCAGACCCCTGGAGAGAGAGTTCGATGCGATCCGTAATATCAAGGCCACTCTCCTTGCGAAGCGCCTGTATACGGCTGACCAGTTCACGCGAAAGTCCCTGCATTTCAAGCTCTTCAGTCATCTCCGTATCGAGTGCGACCATGATCCCGTTCGCTTCATCGGAGGCGACAAGCCACCCCTCAATATCTTCGTGCATGATATCAACATCCTCACGCAGAAGTTCAAAAATCCTTCCATCAAGTTCCAGCGAAAGATGACCCTCTTTTTCGAGCAACGCAATCTGTTTATGGCTCATGATCCTGATCGCTTCTGCCAATGCTTTCATCTCCTTGCCAAAACGGGGGCCAAGAACCTTGAAGTTGGGCTTCACCTTCTTGCTGATGACCGAGCCGTCCTCCTCGATGTACTCGATCTTCTGGACATTGATCTCCTCCAGAATGATATCACTGACCAGGGCGTACTCTTCCCTTGCAGCAGCATCAGTAACGGCCAGCAAAATCCGCTTGAGCGGCTGACGAACCTTGATTGAGGCCTTTTCGCGCATGGTCCGCACAAGCGAGGTGATAATCTGCGCCTTTTTCATGCGTTGTTCAAGAGGGCGATCAAGAGCTGAAATATCAAGCAAAGGAAAATCTGCAAGATGAACAGACTCGAAAGATTCATGCTTGCTGATTCCATTAAGATTCAGATAGATCCTGTCGGCAAGAAAGGGGGTAAAGGGAGCAAGCAGTTTTGCAACCGTCTCAAGAGCGCTGTAAAGCGTCTGGTAGGCGGCAATCTTGTCTGGCCCCATGTCACTTTTCCAGAACCGTTTTCTTGAGCGACGAATATACCAGTTTGAAAGATCATCAACAGTAAAATCGTTGATCAGCCTTACTGCTCCGGTAAGATCATATTGCTCCATACGCAGATGCACGCCGTCAACGAGGGTGTTGAGGCTGGATAGCACCCAGCGGTCAAGCTCGGAGCGCTCATGCAGGGGAATTGAGGGTTCCGCAAAGGTAAAGTGATCGACATTGGCGTAGAGCACAAAAAAATTGTAACTGTTGATGAAGGCGCGGAAAAACTTGCGCTGCTCCTCCTCTATCTCAGCCGTATTGAACGATTTCGGCCTCCAGGGAGGGCTGCTCACCATCAGATACCAGCGAAGCGCATCGGCACCGTAACGCTCCATCGTCTCAAAAGGATCAACTACATTGCCTTTCGACTTCGACATTTTCTGGCCACTTTTGTCGAGAATATGGCCATTGACAATCAGATTTTTATAGGCTGGCTTGTCGAACAGAAGCGTGGCAATGGCATGAAGGGTATAAAACCAGCCCCTCGTCTGATCGACCCCTTCAGCGATGAAATCTGCTGGAAAAGAGGCATCGAACTCTTCGCGATGCTCAAATGGATAGTGCAGTTGGGCAAACGGCATGGAGCCGCTGTCGAACCAGACATCAACCAGCTCGGGTGTCCGGTTGAAGCGCTTGCCATCACGGATAAAGTAGATCCGGTCAACAAAAGGCTTGTGCAGATCGAGCTCCACCAGCCCCCTGTCGAGTGCATCTCCAAGAAGAAGCTGCTGGCTGTCAATATCGATAAATCCTTCCCGCAGTTCTGCAACTGAACCGACTGCAAACATCTTTCCTGAAGAGGCGTCATCACCGATAGAAAAATCCTCCGAAACCCAGAGTGGAAGTGGGGAGCCCCAGAAACGCTCGCGTGAAAGCGCCCAGTCCTTGTTATCCTCAAGCCAGTTGCCAAAACGCCCCGAACCGATCTCGGGAGGGCACCAGTTGATGGTTTTGTTGAGTTCCACCATACGATCGGCAATTGCCGTCGTGCGGATATACCACGACTCCCGCGCATAATAGATCACCGGCACATCATAACGCCAGGAGTAGGGGTAGGTATGGGTAATCATCTCCTTGCGGTACAATTTCCCGGCATCCTTGAGCTGACGAATAACAAGGCTGTCGGTATCCTTGAAAAACATGCCATCATAATCGCTCACCTCGGCCGTAAAGCAGCCGTTCCTGCCAACCGGCTGGAGCATCGGCAGATCATATTTTTTGGCAACTTCATAGTCATCCGCACCGAAAGCGGGAGCGATATGCACAATACCGGTACCATCTTCAGTTGAAACAAACGAGCCCGACGTCACGTACCAGCACTTTTTTTCAGGATGCATATAGGTGAACAGCGGCTCATAATCAATCCCTTCAAGATCGCGCCCTTTCAGTTCAGCAATAACCCTCCAGAGCGACTCCCCCTCGTCGTTCTTCTCAAGCAGCACCTTCATGCGCGACTTTGCCAAAATCAGCACCTCTCCGCTCTCGCGGTGTGAAACCCTGACATAGTCAATATCAGGGCCCACACAAAGGGCTACATTTGAAATGAGGGTCCATGGCGTCGTCGTCCATACCAGCAGCGACTCAGCAGAATCCTTGATCCGGAATTTCACATAAATGCTCGGATCGGTCACCTCTTTGTAACCGAGGGCAAGCTCATGCGAACTGAGCACCGTCTCGGACTTGGGATCCTGCGGCACAATTTTATAATCCTTGTAGATGAGCCCTTTATCGAAGATGGTTTTCAGTGCCCACCAGACCGACTCGATATAGTCGTTGGTGCAGGTAATATAAGGGTGCTCCATATCGACCCAGTATCCCATCCGCTCGGTCAATTTTCCCCACCCTTCACGATTATCGTCAATATGGTGGTAAACCAGTGCCTTGGCCTCAGCGTTAAACTCGCCATCGCCATAGGCAACAACCTGCGCCTTGTTCTTCAGGCCAAGCTTCTTTTCAACAGAAATCTCCACCGGCAAGCCATGCGTATCCCATCCCGCCTTGCGCGGCACCCGGTACCCCTGCATGGTTTTGTAGCGGCAAACCACATCCTTTATGGTACGGCTGAAAACATGATGAACTCCCGGCTTGCCGTTTACCGTCGGAGGACCTTCATAAAAAGAGTAAACCCGGTTGTCCGGTTTTTCTTCAAGGCTCTTGTGAAAAATTCCATGTTCATTCCAGTAAGCCAAAACTTCCGCCTCGACAGTACTGTAGGGTACACTGGAGGGATACTCGACAAATTTAGCGTCCATAATTCTTCAAAATCATTCAAATCAAAAACAAGCCACAGGGCCTGTCATTATAAAAAAAGCAACCATAACCTGAATATCGGGATTAAAACAGCACAGGCAAGCCTCTCAATAACGGAAAAGCTTGCCTGAAAACACCTATGGAACAATGCCTGACTGCAAAACGCCCCCGCCAACACCTCCCGACGCTTACTTCTTGCTGCCGAGTGTTGTATTTACCCCTTCAAGGACCTGTTTTGCCACCACAGCAAGCGAATCAAGCGTCTGCGCAACAATCTTGCTCATCGGCTCAATCGTACTATCAAGAAAAGTGCCTACACTGACAAACAGCATTGACATGTCGCCAGTCAAAGCACCGCGATCCTGCTGCTCCTGCCCGGAAGTTTTCGTTTCTTCAGCCATATTAAACTGATATTTAGGTTTGCCGATAACTAAACAATTTTGAAAAGGTAATATTTTAAATCAACCTTTCAAAGCAAATCAGCCAACGCACCCCAAATCGCAGACTCGGCCATTACCACTTCAGAAAAGGTAACGCTTTGCCCTACTGGCGCCCATACCGATCCTCGACCCGGACAATATCATCCTCTCCGAGATAACTGCCCGACTGAACCTCGATCAGTTCAAGCGGATTGTTTCCGGTATTTTCAAGGCGGTGAAACACTTCGACCGGAATATAGGTTGACTGATCCTCACAGAGGGTAATTGTTTTCTCTCCCACCGTCACCAGAGCTGTTCCCTTGACGACGACCCAATGTTCAGCGCGATGGTGATGTTTTTGCAACGACAACGCAGCGCCGGGATTCACCGTGATGCGCTTGACCTTGAATCGATCTGAAAAATCAACGGTTTCGTAGGTACCCCACGGCCTGCAAACACGCCGATGCGTCTCAACCTCGTCCCGCCCCATTTTCTTCAGCTCTTCAACAAGCACCTTGACATCCTGAACGCGATCGCGTGAAGCAACAAGCACTGCATCGGCGGTTTCAACAATGATGTGACTATCAAGGCCAACGGCGGCAACAAGACGATGGGTGCTATGGATGTAGCAGTTCTTTACATCGTGCACCAGTACGTCTCCCCGCTTGACATTACCTGCCTGATCGTGCTCTTGCACATCCCAGAGTGCTGACCATGCTCCGACATCATTCCATCCTGCATCAAGGGGGACAAGGGCAGCCTTCGTGGTTTTTTCCATCACGGCATAATCGATAGAGTCAGAAGGAGATGCGCAAAAGGCTTCGGAATCGAGCCGTAAAAAATCAAGATCTTTCACCGCTTTCTGCAAAGCCTCCCTGCAGGCCGCAACAATGGCCGGAGCACGCGCTTCAAGTTCAAGAAGATAGGTTTCAGCCTTGAAAAGAAAGATCCCGCTGTTCCAGAAATAATCACCCGAAGCGAGATAGCGTTCCGCCCTTTGCGTGTCGGGCTTCTCGACAAATTCCATCACCCGATAAGCCCCCACTTCACCTTCGGCAGGCACTGATGCCCTGATATAGCCGTAACCGGTCTCCGCAGAAGCCGGAACAATACCGAAGGTAACCAATTCCCCCTTTTCAGCGGCGGATTTTCCTGCGGCTACTGCGGCACCGAATGCAAGTGTATCACGAATGACATGATCAGCAGGCAAGAGCAGCATGGTGGCATCCGGATACCGTTCCATAACAAGCAGTGCGGCTATGGCGGCAGCAGGAGCGGTGTTTCGTCCTTTGGGTTCAAGCACAATCTCACCGATATCGGCATTGATTGCATGGAGTTGCTCGGCAACCAGAAAGCGGTGACTCTCATTGCAGATACAATAGACCGGCCCGATATCATCGGCGGCAACAAGGCGAAGCACCGTCTCCTGCAGCATGGTCTTCTCTCCCGAGAGAGCAAGCAACTGTTTTGGGTATAATGCGCGGGAAAGTGGCCAGAGCCTCGTGCCCGAACCGCCGCTGAGAATCACAGGAATTATCATGGAGCAAAAAATGGTGCGTTAAGGGTTGACAAACTTTTTATACATCTTCCAGGTCGACGAAACAAGGGTATCAACATCGCTGTATTTCGGTACCCAGCCAAGGAGCTCCCGCGCATAGCCTGATGAGGCGACAAGCTCTGACGGATCGCCGGCACGCCTGCCCGTAACCTCAGCCATAATTGGCCTGCCGGTAAGGATGCGGGCCCGTTCGACCATCTCAAGCACACTCACGCCGGTCTGGCTTCCAAGGTTCACCGTCAAACTTTTGTCATGCTGCAAGATATATTCAAAGGCCGCGACATGCGCTTCCGCCAGGTCGGTCACGTGAACATAGTCGCGGATACAGCTTCCGTCGCGCGTGGGGTAATCGGTGCCGTAGATGGAGAGTTTGGGGCGAAGACCGGCAGCCACCTCCATCACAATAGGCAAGAGGTTTTCGGGGTTCAGCTCGAGCCCCTTGATTCTCCCCTCAACATCGTACCCGGCGGCATTGAAATAGCGGATTGCCGCAAAGCGCACTGCCTTGAGCTGGTCATACCAGCCAAGCAGGCGTTCGACTTCAAGCTTGGTGAAGCCATAAAAATTTTCCGGCTCCCTGGGGTGCTGCTCATCAATCGGCAGGTATTGGGGACTTCCATAGACTGCGGCCGATGAGGAAAAAATAATCGGAGACAAGTGGGCCTCAGCCGCCTGGTTGAGAATGTTGATCGTTCCGGCAATATTGGTTGCGGCATACTCCTCCGGTTTCAGCATCGACTGACCGGCAGCTTTCAGCGCTGCAAGATGAACACATCCGTCATACCCTTGAGCCATCACAGCCCGCAACTGTTCAGGACGCATAAGATCGCCATGCACAAAGCAGGCATCCGAAAAAAGATTTTCCCTCAGTCCGCTCTGCAGATTATCAAAAACCGTGACCTCATATCCTTTATCAAGAAAGGCTCTTGTAACATGACTGCCGATATAGCCAGCACCCCCGATAACCAGAATTCGCATAAAAAATATATTTACCAATATTTATGAAAAAATAATTGACAATTTACACGTTCAACGGTTGCCATACATCTCTTCGTAATGACGCTGATAACCCCCTGAGGTCACATCGTCGAGCCATTCTGCATGTGAAAGGTACCACTCAACCGTCAGTTCAAGCCCTTTTTCAAAGGAAATCGACGGAATCCAGCCAAGTTCGCGTTGCAGCTTCGATGAGTCGATGGCGTAGCGAAGGTCATGGCCAGCCCTGTCGGTCACGTAGGTGATGAGCTTTGCGGACTCTCCCGAAAGACGGCCAAGCTTTTCATCCATGATACGGCAAAGCAGCTTGATCAGCTCAATGTTGCTCCACTCATTATGACCGCCAATATTATAGGTTTCACCGTTGCGACCCTGATGAAAAATTTCACCGATCGCCTGCGCATGATCGACAACCCAGAGCCAGTCGCGAATGTTCTCCCCCTTGCCATAGACCGGAAGCGGCTTGCGATTGACGATATTGTTGATAAAAAGCGGAATGAGCTTTTCGGGAAACTGAAAAGAGCCGTAATTGTTTGAACAATTGCTGATCACCACCGGCATACCAAAGGTATCGTGCCATGCCCTGACAAAATGGTCAGAGGAGGCTTTCGACGCAGAGTAAGGACTGTGGGGATCGTAAGAAGTCTCTTCGGTAAAGAGTCCCTCACTGCCGAGCGAACCATAGACCTCATCGGTCGAAATGTGATAGAACCGCTTCCCCTCATAATCAGCCTGCCAAGCTGCCTTTGCTGCATTAAGCAGGTTGACCGTACCAAGCACATTGGTTACTACAAATTCAGTCGGGTTTGCAATTGAGCGGTCAACGTGCGACTCGGCAGCAAGATGAATCACTCCGTCAAACTGCTGCTCTTCAAAGAGGCGCATCAGAAAATCGCCGTCGGTGATATCACCCCTGACAAAGCGGTAATTCGGATTGCTTTCAATATCGCGCAGGTTGGCAAGGTTCCCGGCATAAGTCAACTTGTCGAGATTGGTAATGGTATACGAGGGATAGCTCTTCAGAAAATGGCGGACAACGTGTGAGCCGATAAAACCTGCCCCTCCGGTAATCAAAATATGCATTGGCTTTAGCTGTTTTAGTATGGTTTCCTCTCCCGACTTCCCCGCTCTCATCCGTTCGCTCCCTGTTGCAACTTTTCAAGCATGGCGACCAGCGACAACCGCCAGTTCGGGATGTCAAGCCCCCACTCCTGCTTTATTGCCGACTTGTTCAAAACGCTGTAATGCGGCCTCGGTGCAATCTGGGGATATTGGCTGCTTTCGACCGCCACCACCTTGCAGGGCAACTCCGCCAGCTCCATGACCGCCTGGGCAAAATCATACCATGAACAAACCCCTTCGTTGGAGTAATGGTAGGTGGATGAATAGAGTGCCCCCTTCTCATACCGCTCAACCATAGACACAAGCGCGCCTGCAAGATCAGCCGCCCAGGTCGGCGTTCCGATCTGGTCAGCCACAACATTCAGCACCGATCGCTCTGCGCCAAGACGCAGCATGGTCTTGACAAAGTTGACGCCATAGATAGAATAGAGCCAGGAGGTCCTGATAATCCAGTGAGAGGGGGCAATACGGCGAATCTGCTCCTCCCCTTCCCACTTCGACACACCATAGACACCAAGCGGAGTTGCGGGATCGGTTTCCCGATAAGGAATATTTGACTTGCCGTTAAAAACATAATCAGTGGAAATATGCACCAACAAGGCATTGCGCTCCCTGGCACAGGCCGCAAGCACGGCCGCGCCATCCCGGTTAACGCGGAAAGCCGCATCAACATCCGATTCCGCCTTGTCCACCGCCGTATATGCCGCACAATTGATGATCACCTCTATCTCATGTTCGCTGCAAAGTGCGGCAACACAATCGGGAGAGGTAATATCGAGGTCAGGAAGATCATAGAAAAAATAACGGTGGTTGTCAGAACGGGTTGAGAGCTCCTGCAACTCAGAACCAAGTTGGCCCCTGCTGCCTGTAACAAGAATATTTATGCCCATTTTTTCAAGAAAGCTCTATATCTGATTATTTTAAAGCACTATATCGGGAATAAAAAGCATCAAAAAAAGCCAAAACTTTACCAAACAGTCGATATTCCCGTTTTTTAAACCCTCCGTACACTTGAAAAATATTCTGGAAAGATATTTTAAGATAACGAAAAAGAGAGAGCAAACTTTTGATGTGTAAATATTTTTCTCTTTTGGAACAGGTGCATTTACTGCATTGGCTGATGGTGGCGAGCCTTTACGGGGTGTAGTTTAGAAAAACACCATACACAACCCTGCACGAATAAACCGCAACCATGACGGGCTCTATAGTCTGCCTGATTGCTTCGTTCAATACTGAAACCGGATCGACCGACTGTGGCGAATTGTGCGTTTTCGGGCAGCATGTCGCATCAGGGTAATCTTTTTTTGAGGGTTTCGATGAGTTTGTTGAGTTCGAGGAGTTGTTTGTTCATGTCGAGCGCTTGGTTCTGGAGCTGCTGGATTTTTTGGGTGCAGTCGGTGAGGATGAGGGTCAGGGTGGGGTCGGGCGGCGGTGGCGGGAGCTGGGGGGTGCCTTTTTTGCCGTAGAGGATGTAGTTGACGTCGATGCCGACGGCTTCGAGTTTTTCGCGGAGGATGTTGCCGATGCGGTTTTTGCCGGTGACGTAGGCGGTGATGTAAGAGGCGTCTTTGGCGCCGATTGCCTGGCAGAGGGCTACCTGGGTTTTGAATTTTTTTTTGATCTCTGCTCTGAGGCGTTTGGCTTCGTCGGTGTACGCTCCTGATATAGGCATTTGTTTTTATTTTGTTATATATTTATGCTCACACATAAAGCAAAATATATCTAATTTTTAAAATAGAAACAACTATTGGAAAGGTAACGAATAAAGAATGAGAAGTGGAGTTGTGTTTGTGCTGGGGAGGACTTTAGCGGCTGGTGGTTTTCTATTTTCCCATTTTCCCGTATAAAAATGGGTATGTGATGCCTGCGGCGAAGATTACGGAGGAGATTACCGGCTGCATTGTTGATGCGCTTGGTGCGGGGCATTACCGGTTGGTGGCTTGAAAGTTGGCGGGGATTGACCGGCGGACGCTGTTGAATTGGCTGAAACGGGGCGAGCGGGAGCGGGCAGGGATGTATCGGGAGTTGTACCTGGCGGTTGAGCGGGCTGAGGCCAAGGCGGAGGTGTTTCACCTGAAGAATATTGAGACGGCTTCGGCGAAGAGCTGGTTTGCATCGGCGTGGTTTTTGGAGCGGAAGCATCCTGAGCGGTGGGGTAAGCGTGAGCCTTCTCCTCACTTTGTACCACCAAATGACGTTGCGCCGAATTGACCTGATATCTTACTGCTGCACTGTAGACGAAAAAATTTCAAAATACTTTTGATAGTCAGATATGGGGTTTTGCATTCGCTTCTTCTCCATGAAGGGCTTTAGGCAGTCCCACAGAATAAGAATTCGCTCGCCGATAAAGGTTAACACAAGCTTTTCATTTGCCTCACCAAATATGACTCGCATTCCAATCTCGTCGCACAGTTTCCCATAAAAAAAGAGTCCGTTTTCTTGTGATTTAAAAAAAATATCAGTAATCACTTTATTTTAATGCATATAACGCTATTCCACCAATCTAATCCGTTACCAGTGAAAAATTATATATATCAACATTAACGGTTTAACCCCACATTTCTTTCTCACTTGTTCAGATCCTGATTGCGAAGGGTTGGCCGCACGCGCATGACATTGTGGGAACTCCAGAATCGTTCTTCGGAGCGCAATCTATGCAGGCAAGTCTTCCGCATGAGCACACGAAACCCTTCTTAGCGTACAACTCTCCGATCTTAGTGTTCACGCTGAGGTGTTCGTCGGACAGGGCCACACCGCACGAAGTACAAGACCTCCCTTTCTCGTCCCGCAGGAAACGGACCTGGAGTTGTTGGCAGCACGTTGTGAGTTCGCCTGGGACCACTTGGACAACCGTACCGCAGCCCGGGCACATCGCTTTCCCATCCAGGATACCCACCAACTTTTCGTGCTCAGCCTTAGCAGCAGCGAGGGCGTGCACCGCTTTCGCTGGCTTCACTTTGCGTGCGAGGAAGCGATCCCGGGATCCAGTTAGAGATTGTTTATTCTGGATGCTTAGCACCCTGAACTTGTCTGTGGGAACCAACGGAAAGATGAAACAGAACCACTTTGTCTTGACCACGGAGCCGCAGGTAGGGCACTTGTCCTTACCGCCGAGATCAAAGCCCCATGAGGTGCCAATTCCATTGATCTGGCGTAGATTCCCCGGCGATTCGTCTGTTGTTTGCGCAAGACAGACTTCGCAGAAGCCTTGCTGCAAGGCTATATAGCCAGCCTCGCAGGTGTCGGAACAGAAGACCCCATTCGCACTCTGAATGGCTCCGAAGAGGATGACCTTTTTGCAGTTATTGCAATGTTCCATGTTTTCTCCTTTTTCAGATGGGATAAGATTGCATCCGCCAACGTTCTGTCTCACCGTACCCGCGCACTTTGCGGTGTCCGAGTGGAGCCGGGCGGTTAGGCCGGAATGGAGTCATTTTGGATTGTTACCTGTATTGTTCAAGCGAATTATGGTGCCATTTTTATAAATTATTTCTTGATATTGCTCACCAGCTTTGGAAGCTATTATCCTTACTCCATTTTGCGGGTCTTTAAATTCATATCATCAACCTATTCTGGTAATGCGCATTCCTACCATGACTGCTAACAATAATTTGATGGATCCGCCTAAATTGCGGATTTTTGAATTATAACCCATATAAGACTTAACCTACACACACTGGAAAACGCTGTTAATGTCTTACGTAGAAAAAACTTAAACGATGTATTAAATTCTATTTATGCGTCTTATACTGTTCAGCATAGCAACGCTGATTCCTGCGACAATTACGAGGTACGCATAAACGTAATTTACGCAGGGATTTTGAGTATTCCATGGGCGATGGTGTATTTTTTTTGTGGGCGGTGTGGGTTGGTGGGCTGGGTTGTGGGTGGTGGGCTGTGCGGGGTTGGCTTGGGCGCCCGGAGGGTTGCGCAAACGGAGCGAAGCGGAGTGCGGCTCCCTGCTGGATTGGGTTGTTGGTTGACTGCTGATTTGAGTTATTTATACTGGCGTATAACGGTCTAACTTGGACTTGGAAAAAACTCTGCAATCAAGAGTTCCCTGATAACACTTGCCAATACTTGAAACGAACAAAGGTTCAAGCTGAATGAAACAAATATCCACCTTCAACGGATGATTCCTGATAGAAAGCAACATAGAGTGTGTGGTTTACGGATTCAGCACCTCATAAATCGTCGTTGCATCTTTGAAGTTGACACCCAGCGCCTTGAAATGGGCTTTGCCGCAATCGACTTTTTTGTTTTCGGTTGAGCGGCGTTTATCGCGGTCGAGGGTGCTTTTGGTTTCGCGGACGAGATAGAGTTTTTGAGTGTCATCGACGACGACGGCCCAGTCGGGGTTGTAGTCGCCGAGTGGGGTGGCTACTTTGAACCAGCGTGGGAGCTTGCAGAAAAACTTTACCCGCTCATCGGCATCGAGGAGTTTTGCGACCTCTTCTTCTGTGCCGGAATCGTAGGCAATGTAGTTGAAGGGGGTACGGTTGTCGGTGCTTTGCACGGTGTAGAGGCGGCTGAGGTACTCTTCTATCTCTTCGGCTTCGAAGAGGCGCATTTCGTAGTATTGGCCTTTGATCGGTTCGTATTTGATGCCGTCGATAATGAGTTCGTGCAATGCGCGATTGATCATTCTGGCGGTTTCGGTCATGAATGACTGGGGATTGAGGGTAAAATCTTTCAACCGTCCTGATTGCTTCAGGATTTCAACAAGGGTGTCTCGGGTCAGTTCGGTTTCGCGCTGCAAAAAGGCGAGAATATCCGGCAGCGGCTGCTCGTTATGGACAAGATGTGTTCTGCTGCTGGTGATTTTTCCGCCTTCAAGGCCGGACTCTTTTATTTCGAGGTCTCTTTTGGTGATTTCTATCAGCACTGGCTTTATTTCCGCCATTGTATTGATCTTCCCTGCTGCAAGAGTAACCAGTTCCGACGTTTTAAACTCGACGGAATACCGGGTTTTCTGGCTGATTTTATTCCAGAGCATTTGAAAATCGTCGTTCAGTTCCACCCGCTTGTTGTAAGAAACTTTCTGGCGATCACGCCCATTCTTTACAAAATCGCGCGGAAGGTAGCGCTGCATAAGTCCGACAACCGCATCTTCAAGGCCTGCATATTTTTCCGGCAGGTTGAAAGTGAAATCAGACTTTTCAGGCGTAAATGCCGTGGTAATGTCTCCACAACTGTCAATCAGACCGTGTTCGGCAACACATTGCCAGATTTCAGATGACTCTTCCTGTGTAAGGTAACCGGTTCCTTCTGTGTTGAGTACCGGCGTAAAGGCAATTTGTGGAAGACGACCGAATTTGAAGTTGCCGCTCGGATCGATGGCGGCTTCTATTTCGGACTGCAACCCTTTGGCAAAGTTTTCAAAGGTTTCGTTGGCAATAACGGTGAGGCGGTTGATCTGGTCGTCATAGACACGGTCACCATCAAGAGTTACCGGCAAACGAAGGCCTCGACCAATGGTCTGGCGACGTTCACGGTCGGTACCCATTTCACGAAGGGTGCAGATCTGGAAGACATTGGGGTTATCCCACCCCTCTTTCAGAGCTGAGTGGCTGAAAATAAAGCGGAGAGGCACCTCCGGCGATAGCAGGCGCTCTTTGTCTTTCATGATGAGTTCGTAGGTCTCGTCATCTTTGGCGGTACTGCCGCTGGTATCAAGGAGGTCTACGATTTTGCCTTTCTTTCTGTCTGCTGAAAAGTAACCATCATGGACCTCTTCTGCCCGGTAAGGGATGAGCCCGGCATAGAGTGATTTGCTGCTGGTTGCCGTGTAGGCCTCTTCAAACCATCGGGCGATCTTTTCTTTGCAGGGGTTGCCATCGTCGTCGTAGGAGCGGTAGCTTTTGACGTGGTCGATGAAGAAGAGGGAGAGCACCTTTATCCCCTTCCCCTTGAGTTTTTTCTCTTTGGCAAAGTGGGATTCGACGGTTTGCTCAATCTGGCTTTTGATGCGTTCATCAGCCATGCCGCCGGATTCCTGAAACCGCTCTACAACAATGCCGTTCTGAAACTCCACATATTCATTGTCGGGTTCAGCATTGATGTTGGTCACCAGATAGCCCTCATAGTCGGTGCGGTTGGTCTGGCTTGCAAGGTTGGTGCCATGCTTTATTTTCAACTGCTTTTCGCGGGTTCCGTTTGGTGTATCCTCAAAAATGGTCACCTTCGCCTGCGGGGTTTTAGCCGTTTTTGGCCAGTAGCCGACAGCATCAAGGCGGACAAAGGTCTGGTTGTAGTCCTGAGCGCCCGAAGCATCAATAACCTCAATCTGTTTGACAAGGCGCAGGTCGTAGGCACGGACGGGATCAAGCTGGTAGAGCAGATTGTAGGGGTTGCTGTGGGTTGCCGAATAGCGCAGGCAGAAAAGCGGCTGTAGGTTGCGAATCGCTTTCTGTGACTTTTCGGTATTGTCCACGCTTTGGGGCTCGTCAATAATCAGAATCGGCCGGGTGGCCTGAACGTATTCAATGGGGCGGCGGCCTGACATCCTGTCCTGCTCCTGATGGATGACATTGAGCCGTTTTTTCTGTTCATCGGTGAGGGACGCATAATCAACATTCTCCCCGGCATCTTTCTGGAAGGCCTGAATGTTGATGACCATGATCTGGATCTCATTATTCACGGCGAACTGGCGAACCCGGCTCAGATCTTTTGACTGGTAGACAAAGTGATCGAAGGCGATGTTGTTGTAAAGCCCCCGGAAGTGGTCGCGCATCAGCTTGATGGAGCTGGTTACCCCTTCGCGGATGGCTACTGAAGGCACCACGATGATGAACTTTTTGAATCCGTAGAGCTTGTTCAGTTCAAAGATGGAGCGCAGATAGACATAGGTTTTGCCTGTTCCAGTCTCCATTTCGACGGAGAAGTTGGAAAAGTCGTAGGCGGCACCCTCTTCCTGAAGCTGCCGTGATTTTGGGACATTGTTGCGTGATTGGACTGCGTGCAGGTTTTGCAATATCAGCTCACCTGAAAGCGCCAGGTCGTTGCCGATGCCGAGGTCGTTGTACATACTCCCCCCTTTGCCAAAATCGATCTGAAAGCCGGAGCTGCGTGCTGGCTGGCCTTCGAACAGGTCGGTGACACTTTTTATGGCATCAAGCTGGTAGCTGAGGGTGGAATCGAATTTCAGTTTCATGTGTTGCTATCCAATAACGGTTTTGTCAGGATGCCAAAGAGTGCCTTGTTGATGTAATAATTTGAACGTCCGATTTTTTCTTTCTGCAGATATCCTTCGGCGCAGAGTGCGTCGAGGTATTTGGTCGCTGTAGGACGCGTAATGTTTAGTGCATGCGTCAAGAATTCAATTTTGGTATACGGGTGATAGAACAAATTATTGATGAGGTCTTGGCTGTAGAACTTGAAGCTTTCGCGGATACCATCCCTGTACTGGTTTATAGCCGTCCCAATCTCCTGGACAATCGTGATGGTTTTGCGTGATGTGGTTTCGACACTATCAAGCATATAGAGAACCCACGGCTCCCATTCCCCGTTTTCGCGCACTTTTTGAAGCTTCTGGTAATAATCTGCTTTATTGCAAACGATATATCGACTGAGGTAGAGCACAGGAATATCGAGTAATCCTTTGGCTACCAGATAGAGCACGTTGATAATTCGTCCCGTTCTTCCGTTTCCGTCATAAAAAGGGTGTATGCTTTCAAACTGATGATGAATAATCGCCATTTTTATCAAGGGGTCAAGCGTGCTCATGGCATCGTCATTGATAAAACGCTCCAGATTGCTCATCAGGCGAAGAATTTCATCGTGTGACTGAGGAGGCGTGTACACAATTTCTCCGGTGAGGTCATTTTTCAACTCGGTGCCCGGCAGCTTGCGAAAACCCGCCCTGTTGTTTTCCAGGGCCTCCTGAATGGCAAGAATGTGATTATTGGTAAGCAGAGAGGATTGTTGTACGAGATCAAAACCTCTCTTCAACGCGGTAACGTAGTTTTTCACCTCTTTGGCAGAGGCATTGGAGGCAAACTCCGGAAAAAGTTCTTCACGAAACAGTTCATCGTGTGTGGTGATGATATTTTCAATTGCGGAGCTGTCTTTGGCTTCCTGAAGCGAGAGGGTGTTCACTAAAATTGACTGATTGGGAATAGAGCGTGACATCCCTTTTAATTCAGCCAAATAACGGTGTGCCGATGCGGCTTTTTTAAGCACAGGAACTGTTTCCAGTTCAATCGCAAGTGGTAATGTGGGTATGCTATAAGACATGGGTGGTTACATGTGTAAAGAAAATGGTCGTTTTCTTTACATGTTCTTGTTGATATGTATAAAAAATGGTTGTTTTCTATACATGTTCTTGTTCTCCTTTGCTCTTTCGCTTTCAGCAATCAGCATTGCCAGATTGAGGAAAGCCCGGAAGTCGAGAATGCCAAGTTGAGGCGTTTTCAGGATGTTCCCGAAATCTGTTTCGGGAACATCCTGCTCAGAAAGAGCTAACTTGAATTCTTTTAATGAGTTCCCTCGCAAAACCTCGTAACCGTTCTGGTGAAGCTCATTCTCGTTGCTTGCCAGATAATTTTCAATGGTACGAAGGGTAACTTCAAAAAAAGCGGCAACTTGCTCTTTGAGCAGTACTACCTTGCCATTGAACTCGATTCCCTTTATGCCGATGCTTTTCTGGATTTCAGCAACGGCGTATGGGTTGTTGAGGATGTTCTGCCGGTCGATATTGGAACCCGTTAAATCTTTTGCCATATCCGTTCTTTGTTATACCGTTTTAAAGAGAATCTGGTTGTGCTTTTCTTTCTGCATGTTGTGGGCGTTGAAGGTTTGCACGGCGTTGGCTTTGAGCTGGTCGTTGCCGTGGAAGGCTGAGTCGAGGCAGAGGAACTGCTGGGGGTTGAGGTCAATGACTGCGTCAATCAGCTCTTTGGTAACGCTCTCTTCAAGGCAGAGCAGAAGTGCACCGTCGGAGACGGAGAAAAGCTCTTTTCCGCTGATGGTTTTGGTTTCGATGCTGCCTGTGAGGGTAAATCCGGCTTTAAGGAGGATTTCATAGAGCAGCTCTTCCTGTGTAGCTTTGTGATCGATATGGTCGATGTGCAGGGTGAGCTGGTCAAGAATTCGCTCTGTAGTAGCTGAAGGCTCAAGCTTCTGCCACTGTCGGAAGTTGGACTTGTCGAGCTTCAGAACCTTGAAGCCACGATCCTGCTTGGCGGCATTGTCGAGATCAAGCTTGCCCTCCTCTTCAGTGTTGAGCTTCTTGATGACCCGACGGATGCGCTCTTTGCCGATATCGGCTATGGTTTTATAGCCTGCCTTGAAGGCTTCGCTCTCAGGTGCGCAGGGTTCAGGGAGCTGGACAAGGATGAATTTGCGGTTGCCGTTGTCCTGTTTGTTCAGATCGAGGACGGCATGGGCTGTGGTGGCTGAACCAGCGAAGAAGTCGAGGATGAGGTCATCAGTCTCCGTAGTTTGTTTTACCAGTAGCTTGATTAAGCTGGAAGGTTTAGGGAAATCGAAAATTTTGTTATCGAATAATTTTGTCAACTCCCGCGTTCCATGTGTAGTAAAACCAACTTCTTTTGAATCAAGCCAAGTTGAAAATCCTGTAATATCGGATTTTAGATCGTTTAAAAATTTTTTCTCACGCGGTCTGCCTTCAGGGGATTTTGGGAAGAGAACGCGCCTTTCAGCAATCATTTGCGTTACAACAGCTTTACTTTTTGACCAACCCCTGTTAGGGTTTGGTGGATAAGCAATAGCTGTTTTAGGGTCAATAATATCGTAGTGTAAATTTGGTCGCTGTTCTTTGGTGGCCAACCCGGATAAATCAATGCTTGCCCATACTCCTCTTAAATCATTATCAGGGTTTTGATACTTGGCAGTATCAATATCAACTCCTAAAAGCTCAACTAACGAATTTTTCGCATAAGCTATTACATATTCATGGTCAGGAGATATATTTGACTGATTCCTGCTATCGGGATTTTGTCTTCGTTTCCACTGAAAAACACCAAACTGGTTTTCCTCCCCAAAAATCTCATCGCACAGCTTCCGCAGATTGCTCACCTCGTTATCGTCGATACTGATAAAGATCACGCCGTCATCACGTAGCAGGTTCCTTGCCAGATAAAGCCTTGGGTACATCATGTTCAGCCACCGGGTGTGGTAGCGTGGGTTTTCCTGTGCATTTGCGGACTGGCTGTCCTTCCATCGCCCCTCATGCCCGGCATATTCCAGATAGGTCTCAAGGCTCTCGCTGAAGTTATCGGGGTAGATGAACTCTTTGCCGGTGTTGTAGGGCGGGTCGATGTAGATCATCTTTACCTTGCCGTAGTAGCTGGTCTGGAGCAGCTTGAGCACTTCGAGGTTGTCGCCTTCGATAAAGAGGTTTTCTGTGGTGTCAAAATTCACTGACTCCTGACGGCAGGGTTTGAGCGTGGCGGAGCTGAGGGTCTGGATCAGGTGCAGGGCCTCTTTTTTACCCGGCCACTCCATACCGTAGCGCTCACGGCGTGACTCGAACGTGTCGCTGAAGGTGCCGAGTTCGGCCTTGAGCTTTCCAAAGTCGATGGACTCGGTCAGTTCGCCTTTGTCGTTGCGGGTTTCGGTAAAAACGGTTGGAAAGAGCTGTTTCAGCCGGGCACGGTTTTGGGCGGCTATGTCGAGCGTGGTTCCTTTCATGTTTTCGGGCTGGATCTCTGCCATAGTCTTGATAATGTGGTGTTTAGTTCATCGACCAGCGAATGGTGAAGAGGGTTTTCTCTTCCGTGGTCTGCTTGAGCCGCTCTTCAACAGTGTCGAGCAGTTCGTCTTTCTGGTGTTCAATATGCCTTGATGCTTCGTCGTACCCTTTCCAGGCTTCGTCTCGCTTTTTGTCGATATCGCGCAGTTTTTTCTGGATGGCCAGTTTATCGGGCAGGTTTGGAGCAAGACGTGCCTCTTTTTTCAAGATAGCAATCTGTTCGTCATACTCTTTGAGTTCGACCTTGAGCCCTTTGCGTTTGTCGTCGGCCCAGTAGTTGAGTTTTTCGATCTCTTCTTCAAACCAGTTGGCCTGTTGGGCGGCAAGGGCGGAGAGGATTTCCTTTTTGCGTTGTTCTGTGAGCTGTTGCAGCGCTGCGTGCGGCTCCATGCTGCTCTCTTCGGCGATGGTTGCGGGAAGGTCGAAAAAGCGGCGGGATGACTCTTCAGGGAGGGTTTCGCCGGAGTCGGTTATGGCGCTGAAGATGAGGTGATCCTGCTCGTCGGCGCCGTTAATGGAGAGCTGCAGGAGCTTGAGTGTGCCGGACTGGCCAACAAGGGGTTCGAGTGTTTCGGATTTCTGTGGCCATGCGGTGTAGTCGAAACTGATGTGTGCCCCTTGGGGTATGGTGGTTTTGCATGCCTCTATGAGCTGTTGAGCGAGGGGGTGACCGATGCGGTAACGATGCGCGTCGCTGGTGGTTCGAGTGAGATCGTAGGTGCCGGCCGGAATGGTATGGTCGGCGCTTATTGCGCTGTGCAGGGTAAAGCTGAGTTTTTCATGGTCGAAGGCGGCTTTGCCTTCAAGCGCGTATCGGGTCAGCTTCCAGAGCATGGAGTCGTATTTGTTGAGGTACTGGCGGCTTTCGCTGAGGTTTACCCGCAAGCGGTCGTGAACGTCGGCATCAAAGTTTTCGAGCAGTTTTTTGCGGGTGTCGCCCATGGTGGCCGATATTTGCGACTCCATCTCTTCCTGCAGGCGGTTAAATTCTGATTCTATTTCGGCAGTTGTGCGGCAGTTCTGGTAAATTGCGGCTATACGTTTTTCAAATTCTACGCCGGATTCTATGACGCCAAGCACTTCGTCACTTGCGCCGAAAACTCCTGAAAAGAGCTTGAATTTCTGGTCGAGCAGTTCATAGACGCGCTGGTCGGCTGCGTTGTTGCGGTTGATGAAGTTGATGACCACCACGTCGTGCTTTTGGCCGTAGCGGTGACAACGTCCGATGCGCTGCTCAATACGCTGAGGGTTCCAGGGGAGGTCGTAATTGACAACCATGGAGCAGAATTGGAGGTTGATGCCTTCGGCGCCTGCTTCGGTGGCGATCATGATTTGTGCTTCATCTCTGAACCAGTCAACGAGTGCGGCACGCATGTCGGCTGTTCTGGAGCCGGTGACGCGGTCGCTGTTTTTATATTTTTCCGCCCAACTTTTATACAGGGATTTGGACAATGAATCACTGTTTGTTCCATTGAAGAGGACGATTTTACCGTCGTAACCGTTAGCGGAAAGGAGGTTGATCAGGTAGTTCTGAGTTTTCCTTGATTCCGTAAAGACAATGGCCTTTTGTGCTGAGCCGAGTTCTGCGGCTTTTTTGAAGCCCTGGGCGAGTGCGCTAAGCAGGGCGGTGCCTTTGGCGTTTTCGGTGATGTTGACCGCGAGGTCGCGAAAGAGTTCAAGCTCGTTTATCTCTTGTTGAATGGAAGCTTTGTTGGCAAGCGTCAAGGTTTCTTTTGGTTCTTCGTCTCCCCACTCTTCAGCTTCTGTTTCAAATTCTTCAAAATCGGTTTCGAGTTCTGCCAAGCCATCATTGAGAGCGCTCTCCTTGAGCATTTTTTTCAGCCGGTTTGCCAGAGAGTCGAGTGCGCCGGCAATGGCAAAGGTCGATGATGCGAGGAGTTTGCGAAGGATGAAGGTTATGAGTTGCCGTTGGGAGTTTGGCAGCGCGTACAGGGAGTCTTTCTGGAGGTATTCGGTAACCATGTCGTACAGTGCGACTTCATCGGCAGTGGGAAAGAAGTCTTCGGTGAGGGGGATGCGGTTGGTATAACGAATGTATTCAAGCACCTGACGGCGGAGCGTGCGGTGGCACAGCGGGGCAAGACGGGCTTTGAGTTCGTCGAATGCTCCCTCTGCGGAGATGCGGGCGTACTTTGTTTTGAAGCTTTTGTCGTCGCCAAAGGCGTAGCTGTCGATCATGCTGACCAGACCATACAGCTCCATCAGGGAGTTTTGCAGTGGCGTGGCGGTCAGAAGGATTTTGGGGGTGTTGAGGAGCGCCGTTTTTATTGCCCTGGCAATTTTGTTGTCGGGTTTATAGACGTTGCGCAGGCGGTGTGATTCGTCAATAACGGCAAGATCCCACGATTCTGCCATAATGGCTTCATAGTAGCGGGCGGCAAACTGGTAGGAACACAGGATGAGTGCGCTTTGATGTAACGGGTTGTTTGTGGCCTCTTTTTTGAGCTGTTTATAGTTTTTTGTTTCGAGAATACAGGAGGGCAGGTAAAATTTTTCGGCCATCTCCATTGCCCATTGCTTGCGCAAATTGGCGGGTGTAATGATGATGATACGGCGTTTGCGTTCAGCCCATTTCTGGGCAATGACCAGCCCGGCTTCAATGGTTTTGCCGAGGCCTACTTCGTCGGCAAGAATAGAGCCTTTGGATAGTGGAGAACGGAAGGCAAAAAGGGCGGCATCAAGCTGGTGCGGGTTGAGGTCAACCTGGGCATCAGCCAGCGCTGAGGCAAGCTTTTCGGAGTCGTTGAGCGAGTGACGACGGCTGAGTTCGTGTGCGTAGTATGAGGCATGGTACGGGGTCACTGGCTTGACTTCCATTGCACGATTACACAAGTGAGTCGAAAAAGAGGGATATGTACGTGATAATATACACAAGCGCTTTGATTTACAGCGGTTTGGGGGGTTGTTTTTTTATGTTTGTGCCCCTGCGGGCCGGTTTTTTTACATCTTTTTGATAGATATTTCTTTCTTTTTACAAAAAGATTTTGGCATATTTTATTTGATAGTTATATCTGCGCGATATAATAGGAGGTGGTATGAGCGGTGAGGGTGTGAATGGGGGGAAGGTGGATGCCGGGATGAGCAAAGAGGGCGGGAAGACCCCGACCATACGGGTAATGGTGGACGTGGCAGGTGGCTTTTGCTTTAATTTACAGAGATATAATCCTTCTCTTTTGTCGCATCCTCAATGACGGGAAGACCGAAAAAAAACTCCACATCGTCAACACTTTTCGGCGCAACCACTTTATTTTTAAAATCATCTCTTATCCTCATCATGAGGTCAGGATGAACCGTTACGGATACGGGATTTTTGACGTTACGAAATCCATAAAAAATAGCGGCTATAATTTGTTCACGAAAAAAATCATCGCCCACTTCATACGTCTTTCCCATTTTTCTCCCTGTTTTAATTTTTCAAATATACCAAATTTACCGGACAATCGTGGGGATGCCGTGGCATGGCACATTCACCGGGCAACCGGGGCACGCAACGACATGGTACATTCACCGGGCATCGTAGGGGCACGCCACGGCGTGCCCTTACAGGGTAACCGATTTGCGGGGATAGAGTTTTTCCTGCCGGAACTCCTCATACAAAAAAGTGTCGACCGAAGAGAACGCGGGCTGCACAGCATCTTTGCCGGAGACCCTGATCACCTCCGGCGGAAGCTGCCACTCGATGGCGAGGGATGGATCGTTCCACAGAAGGCCGGCATCGTGCGAAGGGGTATAGTAGTTATCGCACTTGTAGGCAAAAACTGCCTCCTGGGAGAGAACAAGAAAGCCGTGAGCAAACCCTTTTGGAACCCAGAGCATCCTCTTCTTTTCCGTATCAAGCAGGCAGGAGACATGGCGACCGTACCAGGGCGAACCAATACGCAAATCGACGGCGACATCAAGCACACGGCCATAGAGCACACGAACAAGCTTCGACTGCGTAAAGGGCGGCGTCTGAAAATGAAGGCCGCGAAGCACACCGTACGCTGACTTTGACTCATTATCCTGCACAAAGGCAACATGGCCGACATGCTGCTCAAAAAGATCCTGCCGGAACGACTCAAAAAAATAGCCCCGATCGTCACCGAACACCGTCGGCTCAAAAATCAGAACATCAGGTATGGCTGAAGGAATCACTCGCATAAGCGGTGCGGGAAAAAATATTGATTCACCAAAATAGGCTGCAGCAAAAAAAGCTGTCCCCATGCGCAAAAATAAACAATTGAACAGCAACAAATAAACTGCAATCAAAACAAGCAACTGCAGCAGTTCCCTTTTGCAGCCCACCGTGAGTATGCCGCAAATTGACAACTCACTCTCTCTGAACAAGCAATTGCCTGAGATACTGACCGTAATGGCTTTTCATCAGCGGCTCCGACAACCGTAACAGCGCTTCATCCGTTATCCAGCCATTTCGCCAGGCAATCTCTTCAGGGCAGGCAATTTTCAGCCCCTGCCGTTTCTCGACAGTCTGAATAAAATTCCCCGCCTCCTGGAAGGACTCGTGCGTACCGGTATCGAGCCAGGCAAAACCCCTCCCGAGCATGGAGCACTTGAGCTCCCTCCGCTGCAGATACTCCTCATTGACCGCCGTAATCTCAAGCTCACCCCGCGCTGATGGCCGCACCCCTTTTGCAATCCCGACGACACTGTTGGGATAAAAATAGAGCCCGACAACGGCGAAATTGGATTTCGGCTTCTCCGGTTTTTCAGCCAGTGAAAGCACATTTCCCTCCCCGTCAAGCTCAGCTACGCCGTAACGCTCCGGATCACTGACATAGTAGCCGAATATGGTCGCCTTGTGCTCTTTTTGAACGCTCTGTACCGCAGCCTCAAGCATCGGAGTGAAGGCATAACCGAAAAAGATATTGTCGCCAAGAATAAGCGCGACATCATCACGGCCGATAAATGATTCACCAAGAATGAATGCCTGGGCCAACCCGTCAGGAGAGGGCTGCACAACGTAGGAGAGCGAGATACCCCAGTCACTCCCATCCCCGAGCAGTTTTCTGAACATCGCCTGATCTTCAGGGGTGGTGATAAGAAGAATCTCCCTGATTCCCGCAAGCATCAGTGTGGTCAGTGGATAATAAATCATCGGCTTGTCATAAACAGGGAGAAGCTGTTTTGACATTGCCCTGGTAACCGGATAGAGCCTTGTACCAGAGCCCCCCGCAAGAATAATTCCTTTCATAAAGACCACTCTGTTTTTACAAGCTTTTCCAGCCATTCTGCCACAAAACACAAAAAAAATAACCCGGAGTGCAGGAGAGCAGTGAAAAACGCACTGAATTCTCAATGGCAACACTGCCCCGCAACTCTACCATGCAGTATAAAAAAAATCCCCGTAAAATGTTTCAATTGTTGCGTATCGAAAAAGCACCCCCGTAAACGGCGGTGAATCAAGATAGAGGAGCAGCTCAATGCAATAGTGCCAGGCCCTGTTCTTGTCAACAACAACCGCTTTGCCGCACACCCATACCATCCATGAAGAAAGCACTGCATGGATGTACGGAAACTGACCTGGGGATGTTCACCGAGCAATTGGCGAAGCAACGTGGAACCCGGCCTTGGCAGAGCGGCGACGCCTGCAAATCGTGGGATCATTTTGTTACTGACCCTGATTGCGGATTGACAAGCTCTACCAAAATTCCAGTGCTTCCCTCTCCGCCCAAAAGCGCCCCTTCCGTCACAACCTGGTCTGGCGGAGTTACTGAAGGCTCATGAAAGGGATCGTCTCCCTCTGATGGTTCAGGTATTACTGGCCGATCACGGGTGTCTGGAGTAATGGTCAGCACTCCGTTTGCGGCACTAAAGTCGTAGTTGCTGGCACTCAATCCAGCGATGCTGCCGGTGATGACGGCGGTACCCACTCCCGTGGTTTCCGTCGCTGTGCTGCTGCCGGTGGCCGTACCGCTTACCACACCACTCGTCTCACCGTTGGCAAAGCCGGTAATGGTTTCAGTAAAGAGAGGATTGCTGGCACCATAGATGCGGCTTTGATTGTCAGCCGTCACCGTCAGGTGGGCCGGGCCAATAGTCAAAGAGCCTGTGGTATTCCCTGTCGCCGCGACGGCATACCCCTCCTTGATCACATTGATGGAAAGAGTTGCATAGCTCCCGACATTGGTAAA
>CAIRXW010000048.1 GCA_903882665.1 uncultured Chlorobiaceae bacterium
CGGCGGCGGCAGCATGGGCGCGCTGAACTTCACCGCCCTGGTCACGGTGACCGACAAAGACCATGACGGCGTCACGCTCGACAGCCTTGGCGGCGGCAGCACCCTCTTCAGTGTTGCGATCCAGAACGACGTGCCGATAGCAAACAATGATTATAATGCTGCTGGACTGAATGGAAATCAGGCTTGGTGGTCGGTTACTGAGGGTGGTTCTGGCATCGCTTCGCCTGATTATGCTGCAACTCCTGCAGGACAGAAGACGACAGGCAACCTGCTTATAAATGTAGCCCACCCTTCAGGTACTGATCTCTCTGGTGCTGACGCACCCTTTACGATGACCTCATTCACCTATACCAATTCCGCGGGGGTGCCAGGTCAGCCTGGTACATTTGATGTCTGGATGGACGCCCAGTATGGTGCACTCAAGGTGAGCGCTAACGGAGATTTTCAGTATATCTCCAATCCATACGTGAATCATCCGCTGGATAATTTTGTGTATGAGAGTGCAACCTATACCATCAGGGACGCTGATGGTGATACCTCATCAGCAGTATTTAAAATCAAAGTGACGGACACCTTTTCCATACTTTTTCCAATAGATCCTGTTTCGATATATGAGGCAAATTTACCTTCAGGGAGTGCTCCGGGCGTAAATCCTACTACATATGATTCGGTTATAACGATTTATCAAGGAAAAGATCCTGTAGATGTTTTTTATGAATATACATCGGATCTGCTTAACGGTATTAATGGCAAAACATCTCCTGCTCTCGGTGGTGGGGATCTTACATTATTTAATCAGTTGACCTCCAACGGCCTTGCGCTGACCTATACGGTAAACCCTGACCGGAGAACCGTTACGGCGGCGACGACGCTGACTTCCGTCACCGTGTTTAAGTTAGAGATAGTAGGGTATAGTGAATTTGGCGGTACGCCTGCATCAAGGTTTACGCTTTATCAGCCGCTGGATCATATCCCTGATTTTTCAGGTGTTACAGGCACAGAGACGGCACCAGGCAAGATTGACATGGTGTTTAGGGTGGCAATGAATGACAAGAATGAAAATGGTCTGGATCAGATGACTTCTGACTTTGGGATAAGCGTTTTTAATGATAATATTCTAGCTCCTAATGACACCCTGACGTATGATCAGGCGGCTGATAAAGCCAACACAGCAACCTTTGATGGAGGAAGCGGATATGATACCCTTCTGCTGCCAGCGGCTGTAAGTGTTGATTTTAATGATCCACTTTTTCCTCGAGCTGATCGATCAATTTCCGATATTGAATACATCGACCTGACGCAGAGTGGCACGAATAGCCTCTCGAACATCACCGCTACGGATGTCATTGCTATGACAGGAGATCATCCTCATATCCTTACCATTCTTGGCAGCCTTGGAGACAATGTTACGTTTTCAGGAGCAGCAGACTGGACAAAGGGTTCTGTTGTTAATGGTTGTGATGTCTATACCTATAACTCTAATTCGTCGATCAAGGTCAATGTTCAAACTGACATAAATGATTCAATAGTACCGTAATGGATAACCCAACAACATCTCTATCGAAGGTTATGAAACATACGACAAACAGGGAACTGAAAACTCTTGGTGTGGCATTCATGTTGCTTTGCCTTGGGTTACCGCACCGTGCAGAGGCCAAGTCGGTAACGGTGAGTGAGGCTGTTGTCCAGGCGCTCAATACCAATCCGGAAATCAAGGCAAAATTTCATGCTTTCCGGGATGTCTATGAAGAGCAGCATGTTGCCTATGGGGGTTATTTGCCCAAGGTTGATGCCACGGCAGGTATAGGGCGCCATTGGCTGAAGTCGGAGAGTATTGGCGACAAACATTACTGGGGCAAGGGGGTACGGCTTGAGCTTACCCAGATGCTTTTTGATGGCTTCTATACCCGAAGCCAGGTTTCCCGACTGAAATATTCGGGGCAGGCGCGCTATTTTGAGTTTATGGATTCTATGGAGAGTGTTGGCCTTGAAAGTTTCAGGGCCTATGTTGATGTGTTGCGCTACCGTGAAATGCTCAATCTTTCCAAGAGAAATTATGAGTACCATCAGGAGATTTACAACCTGATCAAAAGCCGTGTTCGTGCCGGAGTTGCTGCAGGGGTGGATATGGAGCAGATTTCGGCCCGTCTTGCGCTGGCGCAGTCGAACTACCTGATTGAATTGAGCAACCAGCATGATGTGAGTGTCCGTTACCAGCGCTATATTGGAGAGTTGCCGGAACAAAACCTCGCTCCTGTGGTGCTGCCTGACAAGGGGATACCGCCGACGGCAATCGAAGCGCTGAAGGAGGCCTATGAGCATAATTCCGGATTTCTTGCAACCCTTTCCGATATTCGTGCAGCGCAATATGCGGTGGATGTTCAGAACTCGAAATTCTATCCCCGTGTTGACTTAAAGGCATTCCATGACCGGTCATGGAATCTGGATGGTGTTGATGGCCGGCGGGATGAAAGTGCTGTTGAACTTGATTTGACCTACAATATTCTCAATGGAGGTTCCGATCGGGCAGCAGTGCACCAGTACCGGGAAAAAATGTATCGTACGGTTGATTTGAAGGACAAGTCGGCGATTGAGTTGCGCCAGACTATAGCGATTGCCCATAATGAGAAGCTGTTGATAGCCGAACAGTTGAAGTATTTTGACCGCCACTACAAGAGCATGGAGCGGGTAAGAGAGGCATACCACCAGCAGTTCACTATCGGAAAACGGACGTTGCTTGATTTGCTTGATACGGAAAACGAATATTATCAGGCTCGTCGTGCTTTCTATAACGGTTTTTTTGACCTGACGATAGCGAAGGCTCGGACGTTGGCGGGGATGGGTAAACTGCTGACGACGATGGGTGTGGTTCGCGGAGAGATGCCGAGCCTGAAGGATATCAATGTTCCAATGCCGCATCCCACGGAACGGGATTTGCCGCCATTGGAAGAGCCTGGTCGTGAAACTCCTGATTTTTTTAGGTGATCAATACCTGAGCTTTGCAGGTAAAAGTTTTTTTTGTAATTCGTTTGTGTGCGTTTTGTTATGTCTGTTGTGCTGACGGTTGGGAAGAGGGAGTTGCAGGGTGATGATTTGCTGGCACTGCTTTCAGGTCATAATGTATTGCCGCAACTGATGGAGGCGATGGTTGTTGACCGGGCTTTGCGTTCGATAGGGTGCAGTGCATCAGCAATTGCGGATTATTATGGTGCCGAGTTGGCGGTTGATGCTGCTTTTTTGGAGAAAAAGAGGATTCAGTTGCGGCTTGAAGGGACACGGGAGGAGGATATTGATTTTTTTATCCATCGTCCTGTGCTGCTTGAGCTATTCAGGGAGCAGCGGTTTGCGGCGCTGGTAGGAAGTGCTTTTTTGAAATTGAAGGCAGGTCTTGACAGTGTGCTTTTTTCTATGCTGCGCAACAAGGACCATGAATTGACGAGAGAGCTTTTTTTTCGTCTGGAATCAGGGGAGGAGAGTTTCGATTCGCTTGCTGCGCGCTATGCAGAGGGACGGGAGGCGGTGAGTGGTGGCCGCATTGGCCCGATGGAGATGAAGCAGTTGCATCCGGCATTGGCAAGAGTATTGTCGACGGCTCAACCGGGGGTGGTCAATCCGCCGGTGGTGATTGACGGGTTTGGCGTCATTACCTTGCTGCACGAGAAAAGAGCTGCAAGGCTTGATGATGCAATGAAACACTATCTTGTTGACCAACTCTTTCGTGAATGGGTAAAGGATGAGGTGCGGGCATTTTTTTACTGAATCCATGGTTTGTTGTTTGCAGTCAGCATGGATGATGTGATTTATTTATAAGGAAGTTGATAATGGCGAATACCGTTGATTCTGCTCGTGCGGCTCTTTGCAGGGTGATTGAGGCAATCCCCCTTTTTTCTGCTCTGGCGTCTGATAAAATAGGAATGCTGGCTGATCTCTGTTCAGTTGGAGTTTATACCATAGGGAAGCCGATTATCAGCAAGGGGATGCTGCCGGAGTCGCTTTATCTGATCAGCTCGGGAAGGGTGCGATCGCTTTATCAGGAGAGTGGCAATGGGGGAGTGCAGACGTTGAGGCTTCTCGGGCCTGGAGAGCTGTTTGGCTGGGTAAGCCTGATGCGTCGTCAGCCAACGGAGATTGTCACTGCTTCTGAAGAGACTACCTGTCTACAGATTCCCTTGTCATCGCTGAGCAGGGTGATCAATGAGTTTCCCTTTCTTTATGACCTGCTCTTTGCGAGAAGCGATCCGTCAGAAATTTGTGCCCTTCTCGAAAGCATCTACAAAAATGATCCGAGTATAGGGGCACGGATGGTTGAGTCTGGTTTTTCAGGGTTCAAGGAGCTTGCCCTGCATCTGTTTGAGTCGGTTGCGGTTGTCGATACCGGGTTCAGCAGGGTGATTCCCTCAAAAAAGATTCCGTGGTTTGTCAGTCGGAGCGATGATCCGGCATATCCGCAAGGCAGCGAGTACCGGCCCTCTTCTGCTGAAATTTCGGGGACTCAGTCATTGCGCCTTGTGGGGTTTGATCTGTCGTGCATCAAAAGGGAGTCCTCTCTTCAGCCGGAGAGCAGCGTGGCTGTTCATCAACAGGCAGTTGAACCGGTGGCGGCTGCGCCAGAGAGAGCCCCGCGTGTGCATGAACGTGCGCAGCAGAGGGAGGAGTTCAGTTGTCATGCAGAAGAGGATCAAGGGAGCGGCGGTTCAAGGGGATTTCCTTTTTTCAGGGGTCGGGGTGCTGTTGAGGAGACGACGGCTTGTTTTCTTATGTTCGGCAAGTATATGAATGTTCCGGTCAAAAAAGATCTGATCCAGAGTATTATTGGAAACCAGTATGCCCGGAATGGTCAAATTTCGCTGCAGGATTGCGGAGGTGTCGGGGTGGTGCTTGGTTTGAAAGCGCAGGTGGTGAGTTTTGGTCGTGAGGCTCTTCCGCGGCTGAAGCTTCCGGCTCTTATTGCCTGGAACAAGAGTTTTGCCGTGCTTTACAAGGGGTCATCGAAGTCGGTGACGCTGGCAGTGCCCTCTTCATCAGGGGTAAAAGAGTTGAGTACCAAAGAGTTCTGGGAGAAGTGGGATCATCCGGGTGAGGCGCTTGTGCTTGATTCGCGAGAGGATACCCCTGAAAAAAAATTCGGTTTTGACTGGTTTGCTCCTTCGATCAAAAAGTATCGTAATGTGCTTGGTGAGGTGATGATTGCCTCATTTTTTACCCAGATCATGACTTTGGTCAATCCGCTCCTCTTCATGGTCATTATCGACCAGGTCATTGTCAAGAACAGTTACTCGACGCTTCATGTGCTTGGTACGTTCATGCTTGCTATTGCCGTCCTCCAGGCTGTACTGAACAGCTTGAGAACCTATCTTTTTGTTGATACCACCAACCGCATTGATGTTGCGCTCGGGGCGGAGGTGATTGATCATCTTTTGCGTTTGCCGCTGCGTTTTTTTGAAAAAAGGCCGGTTGGTGAACTGAGCTCCCGGATCGGCGAGCTTGAGCATATCCGTCAATTTTTAACGGGTACGGCTCTCGGGGTTGTGCTTGATGCGGTTTTTTCATTTGTCTATGTTGTTGTTTTGTTTGCGTTCAGTTGGAAGCTTGCGGTGATGGCCCTCTCTATAGTTCCTGTGATCGGGTTGATAACGTTTCTGTTGTCGCCGGTGATCAGAAAGCAGTTGCGCGAAAAGGCGGTACGCCACAGTGTGACGAATGCCTATCTGATTGAGGTGCTTTCGGGCATTCAGACGGTCAAGTCACAGAATATTGAGTTGCGGGCGCGCTGGAACTGGCAGGAAAAGTATGCCGCCTATGTGAAGGAGGGGTTCAAGCCGGTAGTCTCCGGTACCATTGCCAATTCCGCAAACTCTTTTCTCAGTCAGACTTCAGGGCTTATTGTGATCTGGGCTGGCGCTGCTCTTGTGTTGAGCAATGAGTTGACTCTTGGCCAGCTTATTGCATTTCGTATGATTGCCGGTTATATAACGAGCCCTGTGATGCGCCTTGCCCAGCTATGGCAGAATTTTCAGGAAACAGGCATGTCGCTTGAGCGGCTTGCCGATATTGTCGATACTCCGCAGGAGGGTGGCAAGGATCAGTTGTCGCAGATTCCTCTTCCCCTCATCAAGGGTGAAATTTTCTGTGAAAATGTCTCGTTCCGTTTCAGGGAGCAGGCACCTATGGTGCTGAAAAATGTGACGGTTACCATACCAGCAGCATCATTTGTGGGGATCGTGGGAGAGAGCGGATCGGGCAAGAGTACTTTTGCGAAACTGATCCAGAGACTTTACCCGCTTGAAGATGGGCGGATATATGTGGATCATTATGACATTGGCAAGGTTGAGCTGAATTCGCTCAGAAGCCAGATCGGTATTGTGCCCCAGGATCCGATGCTCTTTAATGTTTCGGTCAAGGAGAATATTGGTCTGACCAATCCTGAAGCTACGGATGCTGAAATTATCGCTGCGGCTAAAATTGCCGAGGCTCATGATTTTATTATGGCGTTGCCAACAGGTTACAATACGCCGGTTGGTGAAAAGGGCTCCTCACTTTCGGGTGGTCAGCGGCAGAGAATTGCTATTGCAAGAACAATTCTGCAGAATCCAGGCCTCATCATTCTTGATGAAGCGACAAGCGCGCTTGATGCGGATACGGAAAGCCGGTTAACGGCAAATATGATTACGGCATTCAAAGGCAAGACGGTTTTGTTTATTACGCACAGGCTTAATTCGGTGAAAGGGGCGTCGATGATTCTCTGTTTCCATGACGGCTGTATTGATGAAGTTGGTACCCATAATGATCTTATGGAGAGAAAGGGGCGTTATTATTCGCTGTTTCAGAAGCAATCATTTTCAATTCCTGTCATGGAGGGGATTCCCGGATGAAAAATCCATTTGTTGATGAGCTTATTGGTCAGGGAGAGGTGTTCAGTCAGTCTCTCTTTGTGCCGAGGGCGATACTCTGGATTCTTGTTCTTGCATTTTTCGGCTTTATTGTCTGGTCTTCAATTGCTGAAATTGATGTATCTATTCCAGCGGGAGGAAAGCTTGAGCCGACTGGTGAAGTCAAGAAGGTACAGGCGGCTATTGAGGGTGAGGTGAGCGCTTTGCGTGTTGAAGACGGGCAGCGGGTCAAAAAGGGAGAGGTGCTGCTTGAGATGGTCCCTGTTTTGTCCGTTGGTGAGGAGTCGAAGCTTAAGTCGCTGCAGATTAATCTGGACAATGCCCGCCAGCAGTATGCTACGGAGTCGGTGCTGCTTGGTAAATTGCGCTCTCTTCTCAGTACTGCTGCCGTTTCACAATTTGAGGTGGAACAAAAAAAACTTGATGTACTGAAGCTTCAGGCACAGATTGCTGACCTCTCCGAGCAGATCAACAAGCAGCGCTATATGACCGGTCAGGCCACAGGGTATGAGTCGATAACTGCACCGGTCAGTGGTACGGTGTTTGATCTTCAGGTAAAAAAGGGGGCGATTGTCAGTTCCGGCCAGGTGATTCTCAAAGTTGTTCCTGATGACAATCTGACGACCAAGGCGTTTATTTCTAATCAGGATATCGGTTTTGTTGTTGAGGGACTGCCGGTGGATGTGCGACTCGATGCCTTTCCTTCGGCAGAGTTTGGTGTCATCAAGGGGAAGGTGATCCAGGTTGGTTCTGATGTGCTTGCGCCTGACGATATCATTAAATTCTATCATTTCCCTGTCAAGGTCGAGCTTGAACGTCAGTATCTGGAAGTTCATGGCCGAAAAATATTTCTCCAGTCGGGTATGTCGGTGTCGATGAACATCAAGGTGAGGAGGCGTACGGTCATGAGTATTTTTACCGATCTCTTTACACAGCAGGCCGATGCTATCAGCCATATCAGAAAATAGCTCTCTATCCAAAAGTTCTCAATGACGTATAGCAGAAAGCATCGCAGAGCCACAATTTCGAAGCATGGCAAGGGTGGTGTTGTTGCATCTGAAACGGCCATTCCGCGAAAGAGTAATCGTAACGAATCCCTGTTGCGATCGGCACTGGCGTTGCATCAGCAAGGCAAATTGGATGAAGCTGAAGCATTGTACCACGAAATATTGTGCTCAGAGCCCCGCCACTTTGATGCACTGCAGCTTCTGGCATCTGTTGCGGCACAGAAAAAGAACTCTCTGGAAGCTCTTGAGTTGTTTGATCAGGTGCTCACCATCAATCCTGGTCACCCCTTTATACTCAATAATCGTGGCAATGCGTTGAAAGAGTTGAAGCGTTACGAAGAGGCGTTGGCGAGTTATGACAAAGCCATAGTTCTTTATCCGGATTATGCTGATGCTTACAATAATCGTGGCAATGCGTTGAAGGAGTTGAGGCGGTATGAAGATGCGTTGTTGTGTTACGATCGGGCTCTTGCACTCAAGCCCGACAATGCGGCAGTGCACAATAATCGTGCGGATGTGTTACTCGAAATGAAGCGTTACGAAGAGGCGCTGGTGAGTTATGACAAGGCAATAGAGCTTCAATCGGACGATGCCGATGCGTACAATAATCGCGGGAATGCGTTACAGGAGTTGAGGCGGAACGAAGATGCGTTGCTGAGTTATGAGCGGGCTCTTGAATTAAAGCCTGATTATAAATTTTTGTCGGGAATGTGTTTGCATTCCAGGATGAAAATGTGCGACTGGAGCGCTTTTGATGATCAGGTTCATCAACTTGCTGAAAAAATAGGGCGCCATGAACAAGTCTCATTGCCATTTCCTCTTC
>CAIRXW010000049.1 GCA_903882665.1 uncultured Chlorobiaceae bacterium
GCCCAGAAAACCGGCTTGACACTCAATGAAAGTGAATCAGCGGTTAACAGCCTCTTTGACAGCATCATTGATTCGCTGAAAACAAGGAAACGCATTGAGATCAGAGGATTCGGCTCTTTCAATATCCGGCACAAGAACCTGTGCCAGGCACGCAACCCGAAAACGGGGGAAAAGGTGATGGTAGGCGAAAAAGAAGTGCCTGTATTCAAGATATCGAAAGAGTTCAAAAGTGCGGTGACTGAGAGCCTGAAAGCTTGAAGGGAAAAGGAAAGGCCACTAACAGGAATTTAGGATGACCGCTGGGGAATGATTTAACTGCGTATAGCACTGCAATTAAAACAGGAGAAATACCCTATGCGTTCGGTAAAACAGTGGATATGCCCTTTGCGGAAGTACAACATAAGGGGCGTGAAGAACTGGCAAAGGAAGGATTCGGTGTGCTCACGGAAATCGATATGAGCAAAACATTTTCAGGGAAACTGCAGAAGGAATTCAGGAATTAGATCATTCTTGGTACCTGCAATCCGGCTGTCGCCTATGATGCAATAAGCGGGGAAATAAACCTCTGGGTTTTGCTCCCATGCAATGTTGTGATTTATAGCAGGGATGACGGGAAAACAGCAGTCATGTTCATGGACCCGATAGCAAGGTTTTCCAGCATAGGAAACCCTGATCTGGAGGAGTTTGGCATACCAAGTTACGCAAAAGCTTTAGCGTGTGCTTGATGCACTCAGACCTTTACGGTTTACCCAGGCAAATCTTCCCATTATCCTGTCAGTCCTCAGACACTAATACAATTTCAGTATTCCAGTCACCAGGATGAGTCCCTGAATACTGATCACACTCTATCCTTCGAGTTTGCCCGTTGTGAATCTTGATTGTATAAGTCGGCTCGTACACGAAGGCGTCTGTGGGCAAAAGACGATGCCATTCAGTAACTGCGACTGTGATAGGCCCTTTCAAGACTACAAAGTCAAGGCCATGCCACATTTGAATCTTTGAATCAGTGACCAAATCAAGGTTCTGCTGTTGCACAATGTAATCGCGGATTGACATTTTTTCCTCCTTATCTAATTCAAAAAATGTATCTGTGATGTTCGCTTTGTGTAAAGAAACCACCAACCAGCGCCGTTAGCAGCGAGAAAACCTTTGAGATTGCCTCAAGCATTGGAAGCATTTCTTCAACCATGATTAAACGGAGTGAGCCCAATATTGTTTAGCATAATCTGCATAATTCATTAAAAGCAGAAAGCCGTTTTCAGTATAAAAAATCTCAGAATTACAACCAAAATATACTCAATGCCTTTTTTTAAAGAGAGATGCCGAGAGTGAAAAAATTGATTCTTTCTGATTTAGACAGATATGTATCTACACCTAAATAATAGTAATATGTAGATGGACACCCCAAATGAATATTAACAACTGTTCTTCATAAATCAAAATAGTGGCGTAAATTTTTTGTCCTAACAGTTTATAGACAAAAAGTATTATTCTGTCCAATATTGATTCGCTGAAACCTCATAAACTCGCATTTCCATTGAGGTCAGGAATAACCAACACGAAACAAAATGATTAACAAGCAAAATCAATTCGTTACTCTATGATCGATACCACCAAAACAGTCTGCTGGACACCCGCAACTCCCTCACACCCGCACCTCAATAATATCGCACCACCGCGTGCTATAACGTGGCGATAGCCGCTCCTGATGCGGCTTCCAGCTCTCGGCATTCTCCGCCGCCAGCCGCACCGTGCCTCGTCCATACCGCTGGTTGATGGCATCCATGGCCTGCATGAGCTTTGCATCGCGCGCATTTGCCGCTGGCGCTTCTTCCGCAAAAAGCGAAAGCGTTGTGCTGCATGATGCTTTTGGCACAATGCCGCTCACCATAACGCCAGCTTTTTTATAGACCTTCCCATCACGAAATATACCGGTAAGAATTGTTTCCGCTGCCTTCAAAATTGCAATAGAATCCTGCGTCGGATGCTGCAATGCTGCCGTGCGGGTTCCCCAGTATCGGTTGCCTGATTCATCGAAGGGGCTGGTCGCAATAAAGACCGTCAGCAGGGAAGCAAGCGAATCCTCTTTGCGCAACTTTACAGCGCATTTGCCGGCGAATGTTGCTACTGCCTGCTGCAGCTCTGCAAGCGTGCTGACGTTGCGACCAAAGGAGCGCGAGGTGCAGATGCTTTGCTTTGCGGGCCGCACCAGCTCCATCGGCAGGCATGATTTGCCCTGCAGCTCTACTTGAATTCTTGCGCCGACGATGTGCAGATGCTTGCGCACCCATGCAGGCGATGCAGCTGCCAAATCAGCGGCGCTCTCAATCCTCTTTGCCTGCAGCACTTTACTCCACTGCCTCCCGATGCCCCAGATATCCTCAACCTTTGTTCGCTCAAGCGCCGCCTGGATCTCGGCATGGGTTCTGAGTACGCAGACGCCCTGATAGTGCGGGTTCTTTTTTGCCAGCCAGTTTGCAATTTTTGCCAGCGTTTTGGTTGGTGCCATGCCGACACAGACCGGAATGCCGGTATGCTGTCGCACCGTCCTGCGTATTAGTCGGCCATATTCCGTCAGGTCGAACCGCGCAAAGCTCGTCATATCCAGAAAAGCCTCATCAATGGAATAGACTTCAATCTCGGGAGCAAGGGTGGCAAGCGTCATCATCACCCGCGTTGACATATCGCCATAAAGGGCAAAGTTGGTGGAGAAGACCGCCACATCATGTTGCTTGAGCAGCGGGCGGCACTTGAATTCCGGCATACCCATCTGGATGCCAAGCGCTTTAGCCTCTTCAGAGCGGGCGATAATGCAGCCATCGTTGTTCGACAGCACAACAACCGGGCGCAATCGCAGGGCGGGGTTGAACACCCGTTCACACGAAGCATAGAAGTTATTGCAATCAACAAGAGCAAACATAGGGTGGATCTCCAGCGCCTTGGTTACCGTGGTTTGTGAATCACATAGGCGACAATACCCCACACCAGAAACTCATTTTCTTCAGTGATTCTGATCGGCTTGAATTCTGCATTGGCAGGCATGAGGTAGACGCCCTCTTCCCGCACAGCCAAGCGCTTCACCGTAAACTCGCCGTCAAGATAACAAACAGCAATAGCGCCCTCTTTCGGCTCAAGGGCCTTGTCGATAACCAGCAAGTCGCCATCCTGAATGCCGGCATCAACCATGGAGTCACCTTTCACCCTCGCATAAAAGGTGGCTGCCGGGTGCTTGATCAACTCCTTGTTAAGGTCAAGGGCAAGATCAAGATACTCTTCAGCAGGTGAAGGGAAGCCGGCAGCGATTGCCGTGCCGGCAAGCGGCAGATCAAGCCGGGTTGTGAAGTCCGGTGTGAAGAAGTCCAGCACCGGGCCGGCATGTATTCGGGTGAGTCTCATCGTTTTTCCATGTTTTCATTACCGTAATATACATTCTGAGGAGGAAAAGGGGAGTTGGTTAAAAAGCGGCTGCCACTCCATATACCACGTCGTAGTTCTATATTACTGCACAGAGAGTGTGATGAGCATGAATATTTGTCAACGGAAATAAGAGAGGAAAATATGTGCGGACGATTCGGGTTTTACGAACTGAAGTACTTTCTTGATCTTCTTCGCCAACTGGAGCTGCCGTTTGAAGAGAATCAGGATTACCCCCAGACGAATCGGTACAACATTCCCCCGGAAACCGATATTATAACCCTTCAGGCCAACCATGAGCCCTATAAGCTCACCTCGGCACGATGGGGGTTGATTCCCTATTGGGCCAAGGAACTTCCCAAAATCAGGCCAATAAACGCAAGGGCAGAATCATTGGTCTCGAAACCATATTACCGGCATCTGGTTGGGCAGAACCACTGCCTGATTCCAGCGAGCGGCTTTTATGAGTGGGAGCGCATCGACGGTAAAAAGAAGCAACCCTGGTACATCCACCGGGCTGATGGCGTGCCCATGGCATTTGCTGGATTGTGGGATACCTGGAAGCCAAAGAATACCGAAGAGCCCGCAATAACGACATGCACCATTATCACCATTGCGGCAAATGAGCAGATAGCAACTCTCCATGACCGAATGCCAGTAATTCTCGAACCCGAAAACTGGAAAACGTGGCTTGAAGCTGATCCGGTAAATCTTTCGAAGATGCTTGTTCCCGC
>CAIRXW010000050.1 GCA_903882665.1 uncultured Chlorobiaceae bacterium
AGAAAATGCTATTCCTGCCTCAAGCGCAGAAGATGCATTACATATCAGTATTGCCGCTGTGCAAGGTATAGATTTTCTGCTTACATGGAATTTCAAGCACATAAATAACGCAAACATGAGAGATAAAATAACTCAAGTTGTTAATCGGTTGAATTTTCGTAGTCCAATACTTTGTTCCCCAGAGGAGTTAATCAATGAAAGATGATCCAATCGTAGAAGAAATCCGTAGAGTTAGAAGCGCCCATGCGGCAAGATATGGCAACGATCTTGATCGTATTTTTGCGGCCATCAAAGAGTCAGAAAAAAAGTCTACCGCAAAGTTGGTTAATCGCGAGCCAATACTTCAATCATTATCTGTCCCAACCATTAAAGCTCAAATTTCGACAAATGAGATAGTAGATTTTATCCGTGAAGGAAGGGAAAAATAGAACAATCCGCTCAAACCGACCCGAGTAGTTGTGGTTTGTCACCGCTCAGCACAGCCCCTGGTTGCTTAGCTTGCCGTTGAATGGAGTTTGCCTGCTGCGGGCATCCTCAATGATGGCAAAAAATCCCAGCCGAGCTTATCATAGTAGTAGCCCCGTTTCTTTTTGTTGTACTCAATTGGCGCATGAAGAAGGTCCCGCATGTAATCGACGTCTCGCCGGATGCTTTTTGATGAGACTTCAAAGTACTCAGCAACCCTTGAGCAGTTAGGATAATGGTTGCTCTGCAGCTGCTGGTGCAAGTACATCATGGTCCAAGCAATGCTGCCGGGACAACCGCAACCCCGTCGGGGCGGCGATAGGCCTGTGACCCGGTATGAATCACAATCGAGTCCAACAAATCCTCGCCGATCTGCTCGCGCAGCCATAAAAGATGTCGAACATCGCTGTCGTTGACGGTGCCGCTCAGTTTGACTTCGATAGCAATCACTCGTTGATCTCCCCGCTCCACAATCAGATCGACCTCTTGGCGACCACCCTGAAGGCGCAGGTGGCTGACTTTAGCTTCGGCTGACTGAGCAAAGACTCTGATACCAAGGGTAACCAAGGACTCAAAGAGGTGCCCCAGCAGAGATCCATCACGTGGAATAGGCAGCTTTGTCTCTACACCAGCCAATAGGGCATCGGCATCAAGACCAAGCATTCGTACAGCAAGTGCCGGATCGGCCAGATGGTGCTTGAAAGGCTGGGCAAGTCGATTCAAACGATTCCGGGACGGCAGCCATGCAGGAACCGGGTCGACGATCCAAAGTCGTTCAAGGATATCTCGGTAAGGTTGTGTTGTTGTCTTCGAAGGCTTCTCACCCTGCCCGCCGGACGCTGAATCGCGGATAGTTTCGTACGAAACCGTCGTCGCTGTCGCAGCTGCATATGCGGCCAGCCAGCGCCGCAATACTTCTGGCCGTCGCACTAAGTAACCCTGTTCAGGGAAGTCGGTATCGATAATGTGGCGGAGATAGCCGTCCAGTTGTAGGCGAAGCGCGCGACCAGCCAATGGACGAATGCCCGGAAAGCCGGAGTGGACGATTTCGCGAACATAATCTGCCAGTGTTACATCGCATTTGCCAGCAACATCAGGCCTGTCTCCCTTGAGGAGGCGATGCAGGCTGACGCTTGGAATGCCTACACCCCGTTCCGCAAGCGACATAGGCCTCATCCTCAAGGTAACGATCCGCCCGGCTCCAGAGTGGGTCGGCGGCGTAACCGGCCCGGCCGAGCCGGTCAGAAGGAAACGGCCCGGCGCTTGATCGCGGTCAACAGCCCGACGTAAGGCGTCCCAGACATGAGGCACTCGCTGCCACTTATCTATAAGAAGCGGTGGCTCTCGGGTTAAGAGCAGTGCAATGTCCGCTTCGGCGATGGCACGCTGGGCTGGATCATCAAGACGGGATACGGTCCGACAACGCCCCTCAGCAGTAGCCGTCTTTCCGACCCCCTTAGGCCCCTCCAGCGCGATGGCGGGAAGTGTGGGCATAAGTTCGTCAAGCTCGTCATCTACTACCCTTCTCTGGTACTCTGGCATTTCTGTCCCATTATGGCTTTTTATCCACATCAACTACCACTACACTACCATACCGCCATACTTTACGATACCGTTTCACCACAATATACACGACCATTCCGCCATTGCCAAGAGATTCACAGTCATTGTCTGTTATTGAGCGGTTTCAACCGAGAGTTGAAAAGCTCTGTCAGAGTTTTGATTGTTCGGCGGAAGCAGAATTTATTATCCTGAAATGGGTTAGGTACGATATGGTGAATGTGATGGAGATGACTTGCAAGTCGGATTAACAGTACCATCGCTGAAAAAGCGCATTGCTGCACGCACTTCGTGGAAACGATATGCCCGGCAGAATCTTGGGCTGAAGGCACCGAAAGGTTATGGATGGATTACCAATCCGAAGAAAGCGCTTTATAATCGGGTTTATTACCGGAC
>CAIRXW010000051.1 GCA_903882665.1 uncultured Chlorobiaceae bacterium
AGCGGTTGACTTATTACCGAATCACAGGTATTTGATTCAAATTGAGAGTCAACAGCAACCTGAACCAAAAAAGAATGTTCTGCAACGGCTTTCAGAAAAAGCAATGGATTTAGGAGTTTCTGATTTGGCCTCTCAACATGATCATTACTTATACGGGACAGAAAAGCGATGAGGAAATCTCTTTTTATTGATACCAGTTACATTTTGGCCCTGCTGAACGCCCAGGATTAATTCCATCGTCAGGCGGTAAGCCTTGCTGATCAACTTGACGGCTCATTGATGACGACTGAGGCCGTTCTTACCGAAATCGCAAATGCGTTGGCAAAACCGCAATGGCGTGCATTAGCGATAGATACTATCAATAATCTTCGTGATGATAACGATGTGGAGGTGGTTTCAATTACGCCGAAACTGTTTTCAAAAGCTATGGAGTTTTACGCATCTCGCATGGATAAGGAGTGGGGACTCACTGATTGCCTCTCCTTTATCGTTATGAAAGAGAAAAATCTGACTGATGTCCTGACCACCGATCATCATTTTGAGCAAGCGGGTTTCATACCTCTCATGCGCAAAGCGGGTAAGTGATGCGTTGTAGTATCTCACGCATGAGTGTCTCGCCTCTATGCAGGTGCGTGGAGACGTGCGTTAATGACAAAGAGCGATTTTTATAAATTATTATTAAAAAAGGTTTTGCGGTATTGCTGAACTGAAGGGTTGAAACCGAAGTAATGAAACCAAATCAAAAGTTAGAACTGACCTGGATAGGCAAAGGGCATGAGCCAAAGCTGGAACCGAGGATTCTCATAGAGCAGCCTGAATACAGTTACGGTGATCCGGATAGCGGGAATATGCTGATTCATGGAGATAACTTGCTTGCACTGAAGGCATTGGAGCAGGAGTATGCAGGGAAGGTTAAATGTATCTACATCGATCCGCCGTATAATACCGGCAATGCGTTTGAGCATTATGACGATGGGATTGAGCATAGCCATTGGTTGAACCTGATGGCACCGAGATTGAAGTTGTTAAAAAGTCTACTCCGTGTTGATGGCGTTTTATTCGTAAATATTGATGAAAAAGAACATGCCTACCCGTCCATATTATCTTTTGTGATCTTTGAGGGATCTATAAACAGAAGAATTTCGACTAAACCAGTGGCAAGAAGCACCAAAAGTACAGCCCCGCCCCCAAAAGCAAGAACCAATTTTGCAACAGATGCCTGCTGTGCTGAACCATTCTGTGCCATATCCGCCTCCATTGAGAAATGCCCTGATTCCTTTTTCGCTGACCGCAAGGTCCGCCCTGACATCGCTACGGATAGCAATACGCAACGACGATAGCTTGGTGGGTAGCGTCCGAATTATCAGTAATGAGCTTGATCTGCCTCAACCGCAGATTTTTGAATTATACCCCATATAAAACCCGACCCTGCAATCATATAAAACGCCGTTAATTAATTTTTTTAACGTTTTATATTGATCGGCACAAAAAAACATATCCAGAACACTCACAAAATACCCTTATCCGATATTCGATCGCTATGCGCGCAAACCATATCCAGTATGTACAGTCCGAAGACTGATATGATTTTCCCTTAAACAACAACCTCGATTGGATTATCAAAATTGCGGAAAAAAGCGCTTATAAAATGTAAGTATATGATATATTTTGCGCAATAAAAATTTTTCGGTTCAGCATGAACGGCAAACGGACGATTATTACTCATACCCCAAAATTGTAAAATCAGCTCATCGGCCTCTCTTGCCTTCGGCGGCAACGGAGCCTTACCCAAATCACCACTCGCATGACGCTTCCAGGAATTCCAGAGTGGGAGTATTCATAAATACCGCAAGAACACACTATGTGACAACAATCCGGGCAAAAGGAAAAAAATGAAGTTTATTGGTATAGCGTAATCAATTTATCCTGGTTTACTGGCTGAGGCGGCAGACTCATTTTTTGTGCGACCTTCTTCACCAGTGCACTATTTGTGCGAAAGTAAATACTGTAAATTCCGTACCTTTGTAATGCTTTTGTCAGGCAAATTGGCGCACATTAACTCCAATCACAAAACAACAGCCATCATGAAGCTCATTGTAAAAGCCCGCATCGCATGGCTATGGATTCTCATGATTTTTGTTTTCTGCGTGTTTTACTCAGTTTCCTTTTTCGGAACGGTGAGGGCAAATGATGCTGAAGAATTTGAGGTATACAGGAAAAGTGGTGAACAAGGAGACATGGTCTCTCAATTTTGGGCAGGTTATTGTTACTCCAACGGAAAAGGCGTCGACAAAAACGATGCCGAGGCTTTGAAATGGTATCGACTGGCGGCTGATCAGGGATATGCATCTGCGCAGTGTAATCTTGGGGTGATGTACTATACTGGTCAAGGAGTCACAAAAAACGATGCCGAGGCTCTGAAATGGTATCGCATGGCGGCTGATCAGAAAGATGCATCTGCCCAGAATAATCTTGGGAATATCTACTGGCATGGTGCTGGCGTCACAAAAAACTATGTCGAAGCTCTGAAATGGTATCGCATGGCGGCTGATCAGAAAGATGCAAATGCAGACAAAAATTTTACAGAGGCGGTGAAATGGTGTCGTCTTGTTGCTGATCAGGGAGATGCCGATGCACAGTTTGCTCTTGGGGATCTGTACTCCAAAGGAAGAGGTGTCGACAAAAACGATGCCGAGGCCGTTAAGTGGTATCGTATGGCGGCTGACAAGGGAAATGCAAGTGCTCAGTATTATCTCGGAAACATCTACGAAGATGGTACCGGCGTCGAAAAAAACAATGTTGAGGCTGTAAAATGGTATCGTTTGGCGGCTGATCAGGGAAATTCAAGTGCTCAGTGTTGTCTCGGAAACATGTACGCAGAGGGCACCGGTGTGGACAAAAACGATGCCGAAGCGGTGAAATGGTATCGTCTATCAGCCGACAAGGGAAATGCTTTTGCTCAGTGTTGTCTCGGAAATATTTATGTAGATGGTCGTGGTGTCGACAAAAACGATGCCGAAGCGGTGAAGTGGTATCGTAGTGCGGCTGATCAGGGATATGCCAAAGCTCAGTATAATCTTGGATGGTTATACTCTAAAGGAAAAGGTGTTGATAAAAACGATGTCGAAGCGGCGAAATGGTATCGTCTGGCAGCGGATCAGGGACTTGCTGCAGCTCAGAATAATCTTGGATTTATGTATTCCAACGGTCAAGGGGTGATAAAAAACGATGTCGAGGCCGTGAAATGGTATCGTCTGGCGGCGGATCAGGGGCGTGCAAGTGCCCAGTATAATCTTGGATACAACTATATGTGTGGTCGAGGTGTCGGTAAAAATGAAGCTGAGGCGTTAAAATGGTATCACATGGCGGCTGATCAGGGATATGAAGAGGCCAAAAAGACTCTCAGCACTTATGGACATGCTGCTTCAGGAGGTTACAGCGGTTCCGGCTCATCATCCCGTTCATCAGCAAATTGACCGCCCGCTTCTCTGCTCTCCCTTTCAGAGTCGGGGGATGGGGCAGCCTCAACCGTTGTTGCACCAGTTTGTTTATCTTTTAAGCTATCAATCTTGCAATCAAGCAATCTGTCAATATAGAATTATTACAGACAAACAATCCGTCATTCCCGGATAGGATTCAGGAAGGGTAAAACATTTCAGCCGTCAAAAAATATTCTCCCGGTTTTCTCTGTTTATCTTTTATCTTTCAATAACATTCCCGGTTTGTAATCCAACGGAGCGGGGAAGAGAGTATGGAAAATGAATGTCGGTTTTTTTTAAAGTTACAACCAGCTAATGATAGTCCCACAGTATGGTCGGACGCTTAGTAACGCAGAATGGTCTCCGGTCATCAATGCGCTTCTTGAGGGTCAGCATTTTGTTCTTACAACCCACGAAAATTCTGATGGTGACGGCCTCGGCAGCGAGGTTGCCCTTGCAAGGGTGCTCAAGGCGCTCGGCAAGGAGGTGACGATTGTCAATCCCACGGAAGTTCCGCCGAATTATCTCTTTTTAAAGAAACTCTATCCCATAACCCTTTTTGACAAGAAGAGTGAGGAGGCCATTCAGGAACTCTCGCTTTGCGATGTTGTTGTTTTGCTTGACGCCAACCTGCATGAGAGGATGGGCTCGCTTTGGCCTCATGTGAGTTTTTCAAGAGAGCTTGGTGCCCTGAAAATTGTTTGCGTCGATCATCATCTTGAACCGGATGATTTTACTGATGTGATGGTGTGCGAAAACTATGCATCATCGACCGGTGAGCTTGTTTATGGTTTGATTTATGCGCTTCAGGAGCGGGTTGGTCGTGAGCTGTTCACCCCTGAGGTTGCCGAGGCGCTCTATGTTGCCGTTATGACGGATACCGGTTCATTCCGCTTTCCCAAAACAACACCCTATGTCTACCAGCTTGCCGGAGATCTTGTGGGAAAGGGGGCCGATCCTTCAGCGATTTATGACCGGATCTACAATTCGCTGACAACCTCGGCACTTAAACTGCTTGGCGCTGCCCTGAGCGCAATTACCATTCTTGATGAGGGCGATATTTCGTGGTTGTTCATTTCGCAGGATATGATCAAGGCGACCGGAAGCAAATTGTTCGATACCGATCTTATCATTCGTTATCTTCTCAGTGTCCCTTCAGTTCGTATTGCAGTGCTTATCGTCGAGATGCAGGATGGTCGAACCAAGGCGAGTTTCAGGTCGCGCGGGAACATCTATGTCAATCAGTTTGCCAAGAAATATGGGGGTGGCGGCCACATGAATGCTGCCGGGTGTCTTTTTCAGTTCTCTTCTGACAAGGCCCAGATGGTCTTGCTCGAAGATCTGCGCCTCTTCCTTAAGGATATTAAAGAGTAATTGTAATACCGTAAACTTCGATTATTGAACTTCTATGAAAATAACAGTAACAACAGGCGATCTTGCCAGTGTGGAGAGTGCTTTTCTTGCTTTGCCGTTCAGCAGTGGTGAGTTGAAAAAAGAGGGTACAACGAGGCTTGCCGAGTTCGGAATTGAATTGCAGGTTTTGCACGATTTCAAGGCTGAGGCTGGTGAGGTTGTCGTTTTGTATAGCCAGAACGCTAACGGCTCGGCTTTGCGGATTGCACTGCTTGGGCTTGGAGAGGCAGTAACTCTTGATGACTGGCGGAAGGCTGCACGCTCTTTTGCTTCCAGAGCTGTGGATATGAAGATCGAACACATCGCCCTTGATTGTTCGGGTATTGAGACTCTTGCCGTTACGACCGGCCAAAGTGTTGCAACGCTTGCGGCTGCTTTTGTTGAGGGCTGTTATGGCGGCTCTTACCGGTTTGATCGCCTGAAAAGCGGCAAGCTCGATACAAAGGGGTCTGGCGAAAAGTCGAAAGGAATTACCGAGCTTCTTTTGAGGGCTGATGTCGGCGCTGGTGAGGAGTGTGAGAAGGGTGCGGCCGAGGGCCGCATTGTTGGTTCATGCCAGCAAATGGCACGGGATCTGGTCAATTTACCAGGGAACTATCTGCAGGCCGTCGATATTGCTACTGCGGCAGAGGGATCTGGAAAACTCTATGGTTATGATGTGACCGTTTTTCATAAAAAGGAGATAGAGTCTCTTGGAATGGGCGGCCTGCTTGCTGTCAACAAGGGGAGCCATCATCCTCCGGCATTCATTATCCTTGACTACAAACCAAAAGGGAAGGTCGAAAAAGTTGTTGCACTTGTCGGCAAGGGTGTGACCTTTGATTCAGGCGGTATTTCGCTCAAGCCATCGGAAAACATGGGTGAGATGAAGTCGGACATGTCGGGCGCAGCCAGCGTTCTGGGAGCGGTTGAGGCGGCCGCCCGGCTTGGTCTGCCCCTGCACATTATCGGGTTGATTCCGGCTACCGACAATATGCCAGGAGCTACTGCCCAGCAGCCGGGCGATGTTATTACCACCTATTCGGGCATTACGGTTGAAGTTGGCAATACCGATGCCGAGGGTCGCCTTATCCTTGCCGATGCGCTGAGCTACGGAAAAGAGAAGTTCGAGCCTGATGTGATTATTGATATTGCAACATTGACCGGGGCCTGTATTGTTGCGCTTGGTTATGCTGTTGCCGGTTTTTTCAGCAACAACGACAAGCTGGCTGATGATATTTTTCAGGCGGGTCAGCAGTCCGGTGAAAAAGTGTGGCGTTTGCCGCTGTGGGATCTTTATGCCGAGCAGATAAAGTCTGAGGTTGCTGATGTCAATAATACCGGTGGGCGTGGGGCAGGCACGGTTACGGCTGCAAAATTTCTTGAGAAATTTATTGATGGCCATACCAACTGGGCTCATATTGATATTGCAGGCCCTTCATTTTCACCAAAGGGGACTGGAAAGGTGAATGGGGGAACAGGTTTCGGTGTCAGCCTGTTACTTGAGGTGTTGAAAAAATTAGCTTAAAGAAAAGCGGATAAAAATCATATCAGTTGAAGCTCTGCAACAGAAACCTGAACTCGCCATGAAGGATATCTCGCAAAATCCGGTCGTGATCATTCCAGGAGTGCTTTTCTGGGATACGTTGTACGATACGATGAAGGAGGAGCTTGCAGGCTATATTTCCAGAGAGCGAGTTATTGTGGCGCCGGTGTCGCTTGTTGACTGGATAGGGTTTCCTCCTTCGCCGGAAAAATCAACAAACCGGGTTATGAAGGCTGTTGACCGGGCGGTCAGAGAGATGGAGAGGAGGTTTCCCGGTGAAAGGGTGACGCTTGTGGCTCACAGCGGCGGAGGAACAGTTGCGATGATCTATCTTCTTGAACAGCCATTTCAGGGAGATGTTTATCATACAGCGGGAAGGGTTTCGAAGCTGCTCACTCTTGGGACACCCTTTCATACCTGTGAGCACTATGCGAAGATAAAGACCGATTTTATTTTCAGTCATCTGCAAATGGATTTTTTTGAGCGTTGTCGTGTTGTTTCTGTCGTTTGCGATAAGTATCATGGCAATGATCAGGGAGGTTTTTTAGAGAAAACGTGTTTCAAGTTTTATAAAAGCGTTCAGGAGGATGGCAATGTGTGGGGAGACGGTATTGTTCCTGCAAAAAGCTGTTTTCTTGAAGGTGCTGAAAATGTTACTATTGCAGATGCAGGACATCTTCCAACACCGCATACCAGATGGTATGGTACAAAAGAAGGGGTAAAACAATGGATTCAATGGCTGTAAGGGATAGTCGGCTCAGGGTTGCCGGGGTTGTTTTTTTTGCCGTTCTTCTTCTGCTCTCTTCGTGTAGCCCGGAGAAGCAAAAACCGGATCCCCGACAAGAGCATGTCGAGTCGATGATGGCGATTCTTGCCCAGGTACAGAAAAATCTTGGCAGGATTCAGCAGAAAGAGGCTGTTGTTGAACGCCTTTCCTCCGGGATTGAAGGCAAGGAGACAACAAATGTGGAGCAAATCGGCAAGGATATCATGACCAGTATCCGTTTTATCGATTCCTCGCTTGTGTCAAGCAAAAATCTTATACGGAAGCTCGAGGAGGAGAACCGCTCATCTTCCTATCGTGTAGAGTCTCTTGACAGGCTTGTCTCTGAGCTGAAAATTGCCATCAACACCAAGGACAAGGAGGTCAATGCGCTCAAGGGTCATGTCCAGAAACTGAACAATCAGGTCTCTTCACTCATTGCAACTGTGGATGTCCTCGATGAGTATATTCAGGGTCAGGAAAGTCAGCTCTATACAGCCTATTATATTTCCGGCACCTTCAGCCAACTGGTGGCCAAAGGTATTCTTGTGCGCATCAATCAGCTTGGGGGGATTTTCGGCAGCGATTACCGTCTTGCCTCTGATTTTAATGTGAATCTTTTCAAAAAAATAGATATTACTGAAACAAGGGATCTCTTTTTTGACAAGCCACTGAAAAATCTGAAAATAATCACACCACATACCGTAGGTTCCTATGAACTTGCCGGTGGCAAAACCTCATCGCTGCTTCTTATTCGTGATGAGAACGCTTTCTGGCAGAAGTCCCGGTGCCTTGTGATTGTTGTAGAGGAGTGATAATAATAAATCAGGCTTGTTGGGCTTTTGTAATTTTTAACCAAATATTTTTTTTGTGAAAATAACCATATTCGGTTCAGGTTATGTAGGGCTTGTTACTGGCGCATGTTTTGCGGAAGTCGGTAATGATGTTCTTTGTGTTGATATAGACCAGAAGAAGATTGACCGTCTCAATGAAGGCCAGATTCCGATTCATGAGCCCGGTCTTGATGAAATTGTTGCCGAAAACGTCAGGGAGGGGCGGTTGCGCTTTACCTCGGATTTGCGTGAGGGCGTTGACTTTGGACTTTACCAGTTTATTGCCGTAGGAACTCCGCCTGATGAAGATGGCTCGGCAGATTTGCGCCATGTGTTGAGTGTTGCTGAAAGTATCGGTACCTTCATGAAGGAGTACCGGATTGTCATCAATAAATCGACGGTGCCGGTTGGTACAGCCGATCTCGTGAAGGAAAAAATTCGTTCAGTTCTTGCGGAGAGAAAATCGGGTATCGACTTTGATGTGGTTTCAAACCCCGAGTTTCTCAAGGAGGGTGATGCGGTTAACGATTTCATGAAACCGGAACGAATTGTTGTTGGCGTCGATAATCCGCGTACCAGAGAGCTTCTTCGTTTTCTTTACTCTCCCTTCAATCGCAGTCATGAGCGTTTTATTGCCATGGATGTTCGTTCAGCCGAGTTGACCAAGTATGCCGCAAACGCCATGCTTGCAACAAAAATCAGTTTTATGAATGAGATTGCCAACATCGCTGATCGGGTTGGCGCCGATGTTGAGGCTGTACGAAAAGGTATCGGCTCTGATTCGAGGATTGGGTTTTCCTTCATTTATCCAGGAATTGGCTACGGTGGTTCCTGTTTTCCCAAGGATGTTCGAGCGCTCGAAAGAACGGCACACAAGCATGGTTATCATTCACGGATTTTGCAGGCGGTCGAGGCGGTCAACCATGACCAGAAAAGCTCTATGGTCAAAAAAATAAGTGGACATTTTGCGGATGATATTGAGGGGCGTGTTTTTGCAATCTGGGGGCTCTCTTTCAAGCCGAATACTGATGATATGCGTGAAGCGCCGAGCCGCAGGGTTATTGACGAGCTTTTGAGTGGTGGAGCACGGGTAAGGGTTTATGACCCGGTTGCCATGGATGAGGCCAGAAGAATCTATGGCGAATGTGATGAGATCTTTTATGCTTCAAATCCGGAGGATGCCATTAAAAGCTCAAACGCCCTTGTGGTGCTGACGGAGTGGCTTGTTTTCCGCAGTCCTGATTTTGATATGATTAAACGGGATCTCTCTCATCCGGTTATTTTTGATGGCCGCAATATCTACAGTCCTGATTTTATGGAGCAATCGGGATTTACCTATTACTCCATAGGCCGTCCACCCAGGGGAGTTGTCTGACCCTGTTTCCATTGCATGCACTGGTGATGCAGCGGGCCGTTTCCCTTCCCGAGACGGTAAGCTGCGCCTGCCAGCAGCGCATCATCAAGATAGGCTTTTGCCTTTTCCACAGCGCTCTCCATTTTTTCTCCCCTGGCCATGAAGGCCGCAATGGCCGATGAGAGTGTGCAGCCTGTTCCATGGTTGTTGCCGGTCGATATTTTTTTTGAGCTGAACCAAAAAAAACGATTGTCGTAAAGAAGGCAGTCGCGGCAGTTTTCGCCATCTCCATGCCCTCCTTTTACAAGGACAGAGGTCGTGCCGCTTTCAAGCAGCTTCATTGCAGCCTCTTCTATAGATTCCGGAGTTTCGGGAACTTCTCTCATACCCAGGAGCCGGGCGGTTTCGGGCAGATTGGGTGTAATGAGTGAGGTCAAGGGAAAGAGCTCTTCTTTCATGAGCTGGATGGCCTTTTCCGCAAGAAGGGGAGTCCCTCCGGAAGAGGCGAGAATGGTGTCGAGAATGACCGGGGGAGTGCCTTGCAGTTCCCTGAGCAAGAGGGCAACCGTTTTGATGATGCTGGCGTTTCCAAGCATACCGATTTTTACCGCATCAACAGGGATGTCGGATGCAATGCTCCTGAACTGCTCGATTACAGAGGTGTCGCTAACCGGGTAGACGGCATTTATTCCCATTGTGTTTTGGGCGGTCAGGGCGGTGATGACCGATAAACCGTAACACTCCAGTGCGGCAAATGTTTTGATATCCGCCTGAATTCCGGCTCCGCCACTGCCGTCAGAGCCTGCAATGGTGAGAACCGTTGTGTATTTATTGTTCATGAACGGCTTTTGTTTATGGCGCAGAGCAGTTTGTGTGCAGCGAAGGTTGGGTCGGGCGCCCTGCTGACAGCGGAAATGACTGCTACAGCGGAGGCGCCGGATGAGATAAGCAATGCTGCATTTTCAAGGCTGATGCCTCCAATGGCAACAATCGGCAAAGAGAGAAGGGCGGCTGCTTGTCGGAGGGTTTCGGCTCCCAATGGAGAGTAGTCCTTCTCTTTTGAAGAGGTCGGAAAGATATGACCGAATCCGATATAGTCGGCCCCATCCTTTTCTGCCTGAACGGCCTCTTTGACCGAAGAGGCGGAAACTCCGATAATGCGATGTTTTCCGAGAAGTTTTCGCGCGGCATCAATGGGCATGTCCTGCTGGCCGAGGTGCACGCCGTCTGCCTGGCTCGCCATGGCAATATCCACACGGTCATTGATGATGCAAATCGCCTGATGTTTCTGGCAAAGCTTGCGGATTTCAACAGCCCATAAAAAAAGCTGGCTCCCCGATGCTTGTTTATGGCGAAGCTGGATCATGGTCGCTCCTCCCTTGAGCGCCTTTTCTGCAAGGGAAAGAGGGCAGAGCGCCTCATCGGTTATGACGCAGAGAAATGGTGAGGAGGGTGTCATGGATTCAGTTGGAGATAGAGTTCTTCAATGGTATCAGCCAGTCGGGCAGTGTCTCGAAAGAGGGAGAGGGCGGCTATTCCGTAGGCTCCTTTTGTCATGCAGAGCGCAGCATTTTTTTGCGTTATGCCGCCCAGTGCAAAGACGGGAAGCGAGGTTGCGCGGCAGAGTGCACCAAGTTTCTCGAGTCCCTGAGGTGCCCCGTAAATTCTTTTTGAGGGGGTGTCAAATACCGGGCCGAAAAGCAGATAATCAGCACCGGCCTCTTCAGCAACGCGCAGGGCTGAGGGAGAGTGTACGCTGCAACCATAGATCAATTTTGGGGCAAGCGTGCGAAGCACTTTGGCTGAACAGGCGTTTTCCGGCAGATGCACTCCGTCAAGGCTGGCCGCAAGGGCAAGATCAACACGCTCATTCATCAGCAAAAAAGTGCCTTCGGGAAGCTCAATTTTCCGGGCTTTGAGGGCCAGCGTCAAAAGCTCTTTTGTGCTGAGCTTTTTTTCCCGGATCTGTACCATACAGGGGTGAGAGCGAGGCAGAAGGGCAAGCTGATTAAGAAGCAGTGTATCACTACCAGCCATCTCCTCTCCGCTGCTGATAAGGTAGAGGCGTGGAAGATGATTATTTTTGGTTCGATTCCCATTCATTTTGAAAACACTTTGATTTGTGCCAGACTATAAATACTATTAAGCATAGTACCAACAAACACTTTTGTTGCTGTTTTTTTTGTCGGGCCGCGTATCTTGTTTTTGATGCTTTTTTTTATGAAACCGTTTATTTCAGAAGAGTCGCCAGTAACAGTTTCTGTAACCTCCCGAACTCGTTTATAATGGGTATCGTCGAAGAAAAAATTATCCAGATCGGCTTCATTTTGCCACCGCCAGCAGCAGCAGCAGGGCTTTATTCTCCTGCCATCCGGAGTGGAAATCTGGTCTATACATCTGGTCAACTGCCTCTTTTTGAGGGGAAACTGGTTGAGCCAGGCGGAAAAGGCATGGTTAATGAGGAGCGTCAAGAGGAGGTTGTTCATGCCTCCAGAGTCGCACTTCTCAATGCGCTCGCTGCTATTAAATCGGTGACAGGAACGCTCGACAGTATAGAACGAATTGTCAAGCTTACCCTTTATGTTGCCAGCGAACAGGGTTTTTCAAGCCAGCATATCATTGCCAATGGCGCCTCTTCATTGCTGCACGAGATCTTTGGAGAGCGGGGAAGCCACGCAAGAAGCGCCGTAGGTGTTGCGGGATTACCTCTTGATGCAAGTCTTGAAATCGAGCTTATTGCCCAGTGCAAATTCCCCATCATCTAAGAATACTGACAAAACTTACCTTCGCCGCAGATTGTTTTAATCCCGCAAAAACGCCTCTTTTATCAGCAGTTAACTTTATCCAAAAATCACACTTATCGCTATGTTTCGCCATTAAAAATCATAGCGATCGGTATGCTATTTTTAACATATTTAATCATAATAAAATCCGATAATCAGCAAAAATACTATTAGAACTTCATAATTATGATCAATATTCAATATGCTTTTAGTCATAATAAAAATAAGCTTATCGTGCTAAAATAAATATTTATTAAAATTCATTATTTGCTTTTAATGAAACAGATTACGTTATTTAACATAACAATATTTTTAGACTATTTTTACTGTCATTAATTAATGTATCTATTTATAATTTCAGTTGCTTTTATTGTTTGTTCCATGCATTATGTAGCATTTTTTATCAACCATATGGTGCTCGATTTTTCGTTATTATTAATGATTCTCTATATTGTTTTATTTGTTTTTAGCGGCTTTATTTTGTCTTGATATTTGTAATGGTATGGTTTTTTGTCTGGTGCTTTCTTTTTGGTTACAGCCTCATTGTTGTGCTTTGTTTTATTCTGATCTATTGCCTTTGTTGTGGGCGTTTTTATTCTTTTGTTTGGTGGGCTATCAGCTTCCCGTGCGCTGAGTGGTTATTCATGGTGTTGTATGTTTGATGCATAATGTTTTTTTTGTGATTTTGATTCGTGATCGGTAAACTGAGGCTCAGGAAATAATCCTGCTTGCTGAAACCGGAAATCAACAATACCCTTATGTCTCGTATACTGATTATTCTGGTCGTGTTTGTTTGTGGAGCTATTGCTGGATGGAGCTTCAGTGGAGGGAGAGGGAGCGGCGGTTCTCGGTCACAAAAAAAAATACTTGAGGCCTATGGTTTGATAAAGGATTATTATGTCGATGAGGTTAATGGTGACAGTCTTGCGGGTGCGGGTATTCAAGGCATGGCCAGGCATCTGGATCCTCATACGGTTTATCTGGAACCGGAAAAGGTATCGTATTCGCAGGCGGAGTTCAACGGAAATTTTGATGGCATTGGTATAGAGTTTGATGTTATTAACGATACGCTGCTGGTTGTAACTTCCCTTTCGGGAGGGCCGAGCGCTGCTGCCGGAATTTCTTCTGGTGACCGAATCATCGCCATTGACTCTGTTTCAGCGGTTGGAATTACGCGGCAGGAGGTCCTCAGAAAGTTGAGAGGAGTTAGAGGGACGAAGGTTCGGTTAAAAGTGCTCCGCCCTCTCAGTGGCAAGTTGATTGACTTTTTGGTGACCAGGGGAAAGATATCGACTTCGAGTATTGATGCTGCGTTCATGATTGATCGTCGTGTGGGATACATTCGATTGAATCGATTTATTGCAACGACGGCTGATGAATTCCGCAGGGCACTTGCCTTGTTGAAACAGCAGGGTATGGTACGGCTTGTGATTGATTTGCGAGGAAATCCAGGAGGATTTCTTGAACAGGCTGTTGAGGTTGCTGATGAATTCCTCCCTGAAGGGCAGTTGATTGTCTATACGAAAAGCCGCAAGGGCGGCGCTGAGGATTTGCGTTATGTCGCCAAGTCTGGTGGCGGTTATGAAAAAGGAGATCTGATTGTACTCATCGATAAAGGAAGTGCATCGGCATCTGAAATTTTTGCAGGAGCACTGCAGGACAACGGAAGAGCTCTTATTGTCGGTGAACTCTCTTTCGGCAAAGGCCTGGTGCAGCGTCAAATTCCGTTTGCTGATGGCTCTGCCCTTCGTATGACGGTCTCCAGATATTATACTCCTTCGGGCCGACAGATTCAGCGCGTTTATCGCAGGGGTATAGCAGGGCGTGAACATTATTTTCAGGATGCAATGACCGATATCCATCCCCGGAAACTCTTCACCCATCCTGACAGTTTGTTGTACTTGCAGAACAATGAGGTTTCTGTGTATAATACAGCTTCCTTGCCTCAACAGGTGGCGTCGATTCCTGTGACAAGATCGAAGGTGCAAAGTAAACTGGCTGAACTGAAAGATGCAGGAGGCATTATTCCTGATTTTTGGGTGACGGGAAAGAGTTATTCGGATTTTTATGAGAAACTCTCCCAATCCGGCTCTTTTGAGGATATGGCAAGAAAAATTCTTGATAATCCCCGAAGCTTGACTCAGCTTTATCGCACCTCTCAGGAACGCTTTATTGTTGGTTATTCTGAGGAGAGCCATTTTGAAGCTCTTGTTACCAATACCTGCCGGGAAAAAAAGATTCCCTTTAATCAGGTTGCTTTTATTCGGGATAGAAAATACATTGTACGGGCTGTAAAATCGAAAATTGCTCATCAGCTTTTTGGCGCTGAGGGTCAGTTAAGGTTTTTTGTGCTTTATGGTGACCCGGTTGTCAAGGTAGCTGAAAGTCTGCCGGTCAAAAGAGATTGAATGTCGGGCAGTGAGGAGTGCGATGCTGGTTATTTTTTTAATCGTTTAAACTTTTTTTTATGTCGATACTTGAAAAAATCAATGACGCGACCTGTACATTACGGCTGAAAAATGACTGGCTTAAAATATTTACCTGTCCTGTTCCAACTTCTGATTTCCTCTCATTTGTTACTATTGCGACCATTGATGCTCCACAACATGCCGTCCTGAGTCTTTTGTTTGACATTGAGGTTGCTACCGAATGGGTCTGGAAAACCAAAGAGATGCGACTGTTGCAGGAGTTGCGTGAAGATGAGGGACGGATAGTCTATCAGCTTGTCAGCGCTCCCTGGCCTGTTTCTGATCGCGAAATCATCACCCGATCGCAGGGGTATATGGATCCTGAGACGTCCGAAGTGTTTATCAAACTTGAGTGCGTGGCGGATTATCTGCCAAAAAATGATAAATATGTCCGAGTCCCCGAACTTCAGGGGGGATGGAACATTATTCCTCTTTCAGAAAATCAGTGCAGGGTTGTCTTTCGCCTTCATATCGAACCCGGCGGAGAAATTCCGTCCTGGCTTGCCAATATCGCCGTTATCGATACTCCCTATCACACCATGGTCAATTTGCGGGAAATGGTCAAGAAGGAAAAGTACATGACACCGGTCGACGCTCCATTTAATAAATCAGCCAAAGATGTTATCCAGCATTATGAAAAATTTATAACCGAGTGATTTTTTTTGTGTTTTGCGGCAGTATGGTCAATAATTTTACAAAAAAGAGCGTATGGATATCGCAATGATCCTTGATGGGAATTGGGCATTTCGTGTTGAGCATAAGGGAATCAAGATATATTCTTCGAGGGTAAGCGGTTCCGACGTTTGCGGTTTCAAGGGAGAGACCGAGGTGTCGGTCTCGCTGAAAAAGTTGATAAGCCTTTTTCACGATATGGCAAGCTATCCTCGCTGGGTTCATCAGCTTGCTGATATGGATATCCTTGAAAAAACTGAAGGTGTCGAGTATGTTGTGCGCCAGATTATTAATACTCCATGGCCTTTGCAAAAGAGAGAGATTATTCTGCGTACGGGGCTTGTATCGGCAGGAGAGAATGCCATAGGGGTTACCATGAAAGGTGAACCGGATTATCTGCCGGACAATCCAAACTACCACCGGGTGCGTCACTCAATGGGGATGTGGGTTTTTACCCCGACCGATCATGGAACGGTCCATATCTCTTTTGTAATGCATGTTGATCCCGGAAAAGATGTTCCAGCTCCGGTCAGTAATGCAGGCATGTTTGAGGTGCCTTTTTATTCACTGAACAATATGAAGAATCTTGTGATGGATGGCTCATATGACCCGCCCTATCCAGAGGAAATAGAACGGCACCTCTCTATAGTTGAAGATGTTCCTGATAAGCCTTGAGCAGTTTTTCGGGTCTGACAGGCACGGCACCCACCTCCTGGCAGACTGTTCCGGCCGCAAGATTAGCTATAGTGGCATTGGTCACGATATCAACACCAGAAGCAGCGCCGAGTGCGAGCGTACCGATAACCGTATCTCCCGCCCCTGAAACATCGGCCACCTCAAGCGATGTTGCTTCAATATGGGTAAATGAGCCGTTATAGATGGTCATGCCTTTCTCGCCTCTTGTCACGATAATGGTTTCGGCCTTGATTTTTTCATGGAGCAGGCGGCAGGCCTGTTCAACCTCATCGTCATTGTTGTGAAGTACGATGCCCAACGATGCCGCCATCTCCAAAAGGTTTGGCTTGAAAACAGAGCACCCTTTATAAGCAAAGAAATTACGGAGTTTTGGATCAACAAGCACCGGAACATTACGCTGCTGTGCTGATGTGATAATGTGTTGAATAATTTGCGAGCTGAGCAACCCTTTGTTGTAGTCTTCCAGCACGATAGCGTCAATCGAGTCGAGTATGGCGTCAAAAGAGCCAAGAATCGCTTGCTCAATTTCATTGTCGACCTCTTTTCTGCTTTCGAAGTCTACTCTTGTGATATGATGGTTTTGCGAAAGGATTCTTGTTTTGCATGTTGTTGGCCTGGATGGATCGCATACCAGTCCTTCGGTGGCAAGCCCGCGATTGCGAAAAAGATCCAGAAGTATCTCCCTGTTGCTATCTGCCCCGGTAATACCTATCAACATTGTCTCCGCCCCAAGTGAAAGGGTGTTGAGTGCCACATTTGCGGCTCCCCCAAGCCGGTGATCTTCATGGGTGACATCGACAACCGGTACGGGATATTCCGGCGAAATGCGCGAAACATGACCAAAAATATACTTGTCGAGCATGATGTCGCCGATAACGGCAATTCGCTTGCGGCGAAAAGAGTCAAGAATGTTTTTTATGGAGAGGGTTGCCATAACGTCTTGTTTCATGATGTGTTCTGTCGTTGTTCAGTGAAAAATAGCAACAAAATCGGATTCAGCAATGAATGTTATGATTGTATCGTTTTATTTTTTGCTATTTTTTGTTATAATTAAAGCTAAGCATTTTTAAGCGTTATCTGTAAAAAAGCAGGCACCAATGTTTGATAGTTTAAGTGATAAATTAGAAGCCACCTTTAAAAAGCTTGCTGGTCAGGCCACCATTAATGAGGTGAATATTGGTCTCGCCATGCGCGATATCAAGAGAGCTCTGCTTGGTGCCGACGTCAACTACAAGGTAGCAAAGAAATTAATTGAAGAAATAAGGGAGAAGTCTCTCGGCGAACAGGTCATCAAAAGCGTATCACCGGCTCAGATGATTGTGAAAATTGTTTATGACGAGCTGACCGAACTGATGGGTGGAGAGCAGAAGCCACTCAACCTTTCTCCAAAGAAACTGCCGGCAATCATCATGGTGGCCGGTTTGCAGGGATCCGGAAAAACGACATTCTGTGCCAAGCTGGCGTTACGGCTGAAAAAGAGCGGGAAACAGCCGATGCTTGTTGCGGCTGATGTTTATCGTCCGGCGGCGGTTGATCAGCTTAAGGCGCTTGGTCAGCAGGTTGATGTTCCAGTATTTGCCATTGAAGAGCAGGATGCTCTGAAGGCGGCCCTTCAGGGGCTGGAGGCTGCGCGGTCGGCAGCAAAAGATGTTGTCATTATTGATACTGCCGGACGGTTGCAGATTGATCAGCTCATGATGGCTGAGGCAGAGGCTTTGAAGCATGCACTCAAGCCTGACGAACTTCTCTTTGTTGTTGACTCCATGATGGGGCAGGAAGCGGTTAATACCGCAAAGGCTTTCAATGATCGTCTTGATTTTGACGGTGTTGTGCTTACCAAGCTTGACGGTGATTCGAGGGGTGGGGCAGCGCTTTCAATTCGCCAGGTTGTTGAAAAGCCGATAAAGTTTATCAGTATCGGAGAAAAGGTTGACGACCTTGATCTCTTCTATCCCGATCGTATGGCCCAGAGGATTCTGGGTATGGGTGATATCGTGAGCTTTGTTGAAAAAGCCCAGGAAAACCTAGATCTTGAGAAGACGCTTGAGATGCAGAAGAAGTTGATGAAGAATGAGTTTGATCTCAATGACTTTTTCGACCAGTTGCAGCAGCTCAAGAAAATGGGTTCGATTCAGGGATTGATTGAAATGGTCCCGGGTCTGAACAAGATGGTGCCGAAGCAGGATCTTGAGAATCTTGATTTCAAGCCCATTGAAGCCATGATCAATTCCATGACAAAGCAGGAAAAAAAGACTCCCGATATTATTAATGGAAGCCGTCGGCAGCGAATTGCCCGGGGGAGCGGCACGAAAGTCCAGGAGGTTAACCTTCTGCTGAAACAATTCGGAGAGATGAAGAAGATGATGCGTTCGGTATCAAAACTGTCGCAGTCCGGCAGAAAGATTACGTCGCAGAATCTTGCGCTTGAAAAGTTTTTAAAACGATAGATTGCACATTCTGTGTCAACAGTAAACATTAACTAAAATACTTTAGCCTTGGTAAAGATCAGACTGAAAAGAGCAGGAAGAAAAAAATTGCCGGTATACCAGATTGTCGTGGCCGATGCGCGCTCACCAAGGGACGGCAAATTTCTTGAGGTTGTTGGCACTTATCAGCCAACAGCAAAACCACATGCTGTCACCATTAAAAAAGATCGTATTGTATACTGGATGCAGACTGGCGCACAGCCGACAGCAACCGTGAACAGCCTTATCCGCACGACCGGGTTGCTCTATGAACTCCGACTCAAAAGCATGGGCCGGAGCGAGGAAGAAATTTCGGCAGAGATGGGGAAGTGGCAGGAGCATCAGAACATAAGACGCCGGAAGAGGCTTGCGCTGAAATCCCATCGTCGTAGCGCCAAGAAAGAGGCCGAAGCGAAAGCTGCTACAGGTGGAGAGGCTTAATAACTCTCTTCCGGTGCGCTCAACGTGGAACTCTATCTGACAGGTATCATTCTCAAGCCGAAAGGGTTGAAGGGTGAGGTGAAGGTGGAACCGATTACGGATTTCCCTGAAAGTTTTCTCTCCCGCAAGGAGTATTACGCAGGGATTTCCGTTGATTCGGTTCAGCGGTTAACGGTACAAAAAGCCGCTCTTGGTGGTGGCTTTGCCTGGTTGTTTTTTGAAGGGGTTGACAGTATGGAAAAAGCTGAAGGGCTTATGGGCTGGAAACTGTTTGTTGAAGAGAGTCAACTCTTGCCACAGTCACCTGATCGGGCCTATCTTCATGAGATCATAGGGATGAAGGTTCTTGATCGCACACGTCGTGAGGTTGGCATCATTACCAATGTTCTTGCCATGCCGGCGCATGATGTCTATGAGGTTAAGGTGGGCGAAAAAAAGATTCTGTTGCCGGCCATAGAGCAGTTTGTTGAGGAGTTTAATCTTCGTGAACAGTACATTGTTGTACCAAGATTTGATGAATTCCTTTAAATGGTTGTGCATGAAAACTCTTTTGAAACCTTTCTCAGCTCATGAGTGCCATTAGGATTGATGTGATTTCCGTCATTCCGGGTTTTTTTGATTCACCGCTTGACAATGGATTGTTAAGCATTGCTCTTCGAAAAAACCATCTGGAAATTCACATTCATAACCTGCATGACTATGGACTGGGCAGGTACAAGCAGGTTGATGATTCGCCTTTTGGAGGTGGAGCTGGAATGGTAATTCGTCCGGAACCGGTGTTTGCCTGTATCGAAGCACTTAAAGCTGAAAGAGAATATGATGAGGTGATTTTTTTTTCGCCGGATGGAGAGTTGTTTGAGCAGTCTATGGCAAACAGGTTTTCACGGATGCAGAACCTGATTCTTCTCTGCGGTCACTACAAGGCGGTTGATGAAAGAGTCCGTCAGAATTTGATTACCATGGAGATATCCATTGGTGATGTTGTTGTTTCAGGCGGGGAGATACCGGCACTGTTTTTTATGGATGCTCTCGTGAGGGTTATTCCCGGTGTTCTTGGTGACAGTGAGTCGGCGCTGACCGACTCTTTTCAGGCAGGAATCCTTGATTGTACCTATTACACCCGTCCAGCGGAATTCAGGGGAATGAAGGTGCCCGAAGTTTTGTTGAAAGGTCACCACAGCAAGATTGAGCAGTGGCGTAGCGAGAATGCTCTTGAGAGAACGCGCAAGCGCCGTCCGGATCTTCTTGGTCAAGATAGTTTAGAATTAAAGGAAAAATAACGTAAATAGCATAGTTGTCATGGATCAGTTAATCAGGTTGGTTGAAGCCACTCAGGCAGTTACAGATTTTCCGGAAATCAATCCGGGTGATACCGTCAAGATTCAGTTGAAGGTTATTGAGGGCGAAAAGGAGAGACTTCAGGCTTTTGAGGGTGTTGTTATCAGCGACAGGGGTGCTGGCGGCAATAAAACCATCACCGTTCGCAAGATTTCTCATGGTGTCGGTGTTGAACGCATTATTCCGGTCAACTCACCCAACATTGAGAGTGTTACGGTGGTCAAGCACGGCAAGGCAAGAAGGGCAAAACTCTTCTACTTGCGCAAACGTACAGGCAAAGCCGCATTGAAAGTCAAGGAACGCAAGATTGTGGAAAAGGTCTGAGCTTTTTTTCAGCAATCCGGCAGGGCTTTACGGCCATGCCGGATTCTTTTTTCATGCCCCCCCCTTGAGTACCCCTCTTTTTTGGTCACGATCCCTTGCTGGAAGTTGCTATGGTATTTCAACCTGTGAGTTCTGGGTTGCATCGTCAGAAGGTTGTACTTTTCCGCGAAAAGATTTTCAACTTTTACCGTTTGAACAAAAGAAGCTTTCCCTGGAGGGAACGCACTGACCGGTATGCTGTCATGATCAGCGAGATCATGCTTCAGCAGACTCAGGCAGAGCGGGTTGCAGGGAAGTTTTTGGCCTGGATGGATCGTTTTCCTGATACCGAAACCCTTGCCTCAGCCTCACTCAGGGAGGTTCTTTTACTCTGGAGTGGTCTTGGTTACAACTCGCGAGGCCAACGGCTGCAAACCTGTGCAAAGGTAATCATGGATCAATTCGGCGGCGTGGTACCCGCCACTCCAGAACTGCTGAAAACCCTGCCGGGTATAGGCGACTATACCTGTCGTTCCATTCCGGTATTTGCCGACAATCTCGATGTCGCCGCCGTTGATACCAACATTCGCCGTATTATCATCCATGAATTCGACCTGCCTGAGGATAGCCCGAAACCAAAGATACAGTTTGCCGCAGAGCAGCTCTTGCCGAAAGGCCAAAGCCGTGAGTGGCACAATGCCCTCATGGATTACGGATCGATCCATCTCACCAGTCGCAAAACAGGCATTCGTCCATTAACGAAGCAATCGAAATTTCAGGGTTCAAAGCGCTGGTATCGCGGCAGGCTTCTGAAGGAGCTGGTGGCTTCGCAACATGTTTATCTCGAAGAGCTTGAAGAAAGGTACGGTGACTGCCCATGGGGTCTTCAGGAGATTATTTATGGTCTTGTCCGAGACGGTCTCGTTGACGAAGCAGACAATCCGAACCGGGAGGGTGGGCGAGTGCTGAGGATAAGGGAGCAGTAAGCGATTGTCACATGAGTGAGCAGTAATGTCAAACCAGAATACTTTGGCTGGCAGGGTACTGTCCGTAGTTCTTTGTTTGTTGAGACATTCATTACCAACTGTTTTCTGACGCGACACTATGTTGCAGCGGTAAAAATAGCTCGATATGGATTATTCATCAATATGGTTTCTGACCTTTTTTGTTCTTTTCCTTTTCCGGGTCCATCACCATCTCATCCTTGCCATCACGCAACGCCAGATACTCTTCTATGGCATGTTCTCCTGCAGACTTATTTTTAAACTCCCAAAGATTCTTGAGCGTCCCTTCCATCAAGAGCGAATAAACCGCAGTCTCTATCGCCTGCCTGACTGCAAGCTGGACCGGTTCATTCACGGTGAATCCGGCTTCAGACTGAAAAAGGTTGGCAACTGTCAGGTACCTCAGAAAATTTCCATCAACAGCGACAGAGTAGACGGTCTTGGAACTGTTGACCACCAACAGAACACGTCCGCTTTCGACACTTATTGCCCTGAGATATACCGTTAAGAGGTCGCGGCGATATTGCGCACTGCCACCGATCCCCAGATAGACAGCACCAACCCCGCCCGTCATCACATTCGAGTCATAGGAGACAATTCCGCCTTCGATCAGTGTTCCACCGTACAGCATAGGCGGCAAGCCGGGCAACTTCTGACCATCAGCTCCAGGGTATTCTCCACGCGTCATCTTCACAATCTGGCGCTCCTGCAGGAGGTTTTTCAATGCTCCGCGTTCCGCTACCGTAAACCAATCTCCAGTTCCGGCGTCGAGCAACGCCTTCACGAGAATTGAGTACCCCCCTCTGGTCACAGCGCTGGAATACTCCGTGAATTTTTCGTTGTTCTTGAATTGTCCGGTCTGATCCTGAAAGTCGTACACGACTACAGGAATCGGATGCAGAGGAGCGGGAAGCCCCATAAGAATCTCTGTTGCCCGCGTGCGGTCAGTGACATGAGCTTTTGATACGGCAGCATTTTCATAGAACAAACGGGACGAACACCCACCAAGCACCGCAAGGCTGGCCACCAACAGAAGGACACCTCTTATCTTCATGAGAACAACTTTTTTTTGATTATTGATCCAGAACGGTTAGTGTCGTGGTACCATTGCCGGGACTGGTAATAGTGACCGTGATGTACCCGCCCTCACGCAGATAGCTGATCGTGTTGCCACCTCCCAAATCGTAGGAGCCCGAAGGAGCCGATCCTTTGAACATATCATTGTATATCTTCGAGCTGATCTGACTGACAATAGATTGCTCTATCAGCGTTGCCGGACTAATCGACGAAATCGTCGACTTAGCCGTCGGCTTCTCCACACTGTTCATCAGCACGGATGTGTCAGAAGGATTTGCACCCGGAAACAACCCGGCATTCTGTCCCTGAAAAACAAGATTGCTCGCATCTGCCGCTGGAGAGTGGACAACTAAAAGAGCGACACCAATAAAGCTGGCTATACGCAGAACGCTGCCCGTCAACGTGCTGAAAAATACCAATGCTGATTGTCTCATGGTTACGATGAATCCCTGTGGTATCGAATTTTAAGGGGTTACCTGTTCAATGAACGCTTCCCTGTCGTTTTGTATAATTACTTTTCGGTTATGACTACCGGTTTGACTTTCACGGGAACGATTATGGTTGCCGGTTTGCTCAACCCGCAGATCATTGTTTTCCCCTGTTTGAATCTGTTCGGCCACATTGTCATCCCCCGTTTGAACCACACTCGATGCATTGCGGTATCCGCTCTGATTGATTACTGCGCTATTCGCGCCTGTACGAACTGATTCAGCACGAGCGGCTCCGCTTGTTTCCGGGTTGGACAATACTTCGTCCTGAGAATGTCTCCCCTCTATTCCACTCTCTGGACTCTCCAACGTTGTATCACCGCCAGAACCGTCAAGGGTTGTTTGATTGGTATACCTGTTTTGAGCCATTGCTCCAGGAACTCCGATCATAGAAACAAAGCTTATCAGCGCAACTGTTGCCTTTTTCATTTCCGTTTTTCCTGCTCCTGATGTTAAGAGGCAATGGAAGGCGCAGCTTTCAATGTGCGCCTCCCACTCCGAATAATGCTTGCTTTACCTACTGAGTAATCGAAGCGTAACTACCGCTATTCTGCACAACATTAATAACCTTTCCAGTTCCGGACTGATACACATATGCCTGGTTGCCGCCGTTATACTGATTTACATTTGCCTGGTTATTGCTACCACCAGCTAATTGCACAATCACAGCAGTGTTACCATCCCCGGACTGATTGATGCTTGCGATATCATTAGAACCGTACTGATTGATTGAGCCCCAGTTGGAGGAATTACTCTGGCCGATAGTTGCATTTTCCGTATTAGACAATTCATCCTGATAGATATAGGCATTGTTAGTTTCAAGGCCTCCCTGAGTGATGATTGCTGATTCATTACTACCGTTCTGATCGATCCGGGCCCAGTTGCCATAACCCGAGTTTTGAGTGATTCCTGCAGCGTCATTATAAGAGGCTGACCCCTGATTGATGACCGCAGTGCTACTGCTCGTGCCCGAGTTTTGATTGATAAATGCATACTCATAAAAGCCATTTTGCGTCACCGATGCGACGTCACCAGCACCATTCTGATAGATAGATGCTTCGAGAGCGCCACTACCATTTTGCGTTACGCCTGCCGTCTCGTACTGCGAGCTATAATCCTGCAATATGTTAAGCCAATTATCAGCTCCTTCATGCGCGACCTGATTTGTCGTGGCACTGTCGCCATATCCGTTCTGAAAGATATAGGCACTGTCGCTGGCAAAAGCCGGGGAGTTTAACAGCAGAAATGCTGATAAAGCAAAAAGCGTTGATTTTATCGATTTCATCTGATGTCAATTTTTAGTTTTTAGAGGATAAATAAGAAATTGTTACTAAAGCAGGATTACCTTTATTCAAAGGCTCTAAAATCCGTTTGATCAAGATTCGTTTTTGTGTTAGCGAAGTATTACTTGTGGTTACTACAAACTGAGTTTCAAGCAATCCAGTAATAATTCATTCTTGAAATGTTATCCTGACGCCAAGCTTTTACACGGTATTAACACAGACCGCTCACTTCTTGACAGAGGGAGCGTAACATCCCTCAAGGCAAGACCAGAATCGCTTCGGAAACGTTAAACCGCTACGTATAAAGTTTCTAACGGATTTTTTGTGCTGGACACAAAACCACGATATTCAGCCCGTTGCAATTCCTTGTGAGGGCATGAAAATGTGCTTGTTCAAGTTATTTCTTGGGTATTGAAGTATTAACGATTGTTAAATAAGCTTTAAAAAAATGAAATTTCCAAAAAAAGTAATTTTTTTTGTGTGAATTTCATGTTCCTGTAACGCATTGTATTGGTGTTTATACAGTGTTTGTTTTTAAGGAATTGTGTATACGGTTTTGTCCATTAGGAATGGAAACCATGTGAAACCTGATCCGAAGCCATGTGCCGAGTCTTGCGTGGTGTCTGGTAGCGATTACTGCGAAGTGGAGACAGGGAAATTGAAGGCTCGCCCGCTACGCGGCCGGAACAAATTCCACTGAATTTCAGGTTGACGTACAAAGTTACGCCAAAATAAATCTATGCAATTTCAGGTAGGTAACACATCAGGTTATTGTTTTGAAATTGCTGGTGAGCAGAGGCCTATGAAAAGAGGGGTTACCCCGTCTCCAGGAGCCCGGGGCAACAAGTTTCTTGATGCGGCGTAAATAACATGCCAGGAGTGGGTGAACGACTACGTTATTCTGTGTTATAGACCATATTGAGCGCATTATATACCTTGTCGATCTCTGCGGCATAGCGCGAGGTAATATCCTTGCGTTTGAGTTTCATCGTTGGGGTCATGTGACCGTTTTCAATGGTGAATGCCGTGTCGACCAGCAGGAACTTGCGTACCTTTTCATGAGTGGCAAGCTGCCGTGAAACGGTACGCATGAGCTTTTCAAAAATCAGCAGGATACTTTTGTTCTCAATAAGCTCTTTGTTTGTGGCGGCAAGAATTCCTTCAGCAGCAAGAACCTCTTTGAGTTTGTTGAAATCAGGCACAATAAGGGCGATCAGAAAAGGTCTTTTTTCACCAATGACAATGACCTGATCGACGAACGAGCTTTCGGAAATCAGCTCCTCAATTGGCATTGGTGCAATATTTTTACCACCCGAGGTAACAATGATATGTTTTTTTCTGTCGGTTATTTTTAAATAGCCATCACGGTCAATAATGCCAATGTCGCCGGTGTGGAACCATCCATCCCGGATAACTTCACGGGTTGCCTCCTCATCCTTCCAATACCCCTTCATGATATTCGGGCCCTTCAGCAGTATTTCACCATCCCCGGCAATCTTGACCTCAACGTTGTTTACCGCAGGCCCTACAGTACCATACTTGATCTTTTCCGGTCTGTTCACGTGGGTTACCGGTGAGGTTTCAGTCAGACCGAATCCCTCAAGGATCGTGATATCGAGTGCCTGAAAAAACTCGCCAATTTTCTGTGGCAGAGCAGCTCCTCCGGAAACAAAATAGCGCAACCGTCCGCCGAATTTGCTTTTGATTTTGCTGTAAACAAGCTTTTCAGCCAGTGCATGTTGCACAGAAAGAAGTTTTTGTGCCGTACCTCTTTCATTGACTTCCCGGTGATACTTTTCGCCCGTATTCAGTGCCCAGTAAAAGATTTTCTGCTTTAGGGCACTCTGTGTTGAAATCTGCTTGAGTATGCTCATCTTGATGCGGTCAAACAGTCTCGGCACGGTAAAGATGATGGTTGGGCGTGCCTCGCTCATGTTCAGCGAAATCGTTTCAACACTTTCGGCCAGATAGATGGTTGCTCCACAGGAAAAGAGCAGGTAATAACCTCCGGTTCGCTCATAGGCGTGGGAGAGAGGAAGAAAGGATAGTCCGCAATCAGAATCATCGAGGCGGATAACGGATGAGCAGGATTTCACATTTTCACAAATATTGCGGTGCGTGAGCATCACCCCTTTTGGCACTCCCGTCGTGCCGGATGTATAGATAATGGTCGCAACATCGTCGGGCTCGACAATCGTCCCGTCAAGGATCCATGGCTTTTCTTCAAGAATTTTTTCACCCATTGCCTTGACCTGATTCAGATCAAGGACATCTTCGATGGCTTCCTCAAGCCGGTTCATGACCACTACAAGTGTCAAATCAGGAAGTTTCTGCCAGATGGAAAGGATTTTGCCAAGCTGAAGCATGTTTGAGACTATGATGGCCTTCGCACTGCAGTTGTTGAGAATGTACTCAATCTGGTTAGCCGGCAGAGAGGGGTAGAGCGGCACATTGATAGCCCCGATATTGAGTATAGCCATGTCAGCAAGGTACCATCCGGGTCTGTTTTCCGAAAGAATGGCAACCCGCTCTTTTGCCGAGATGCCGTTGCGTTTCAGAAATGCAGAGAGAGTATGGACATCTTTTTCAAAAGCATCATAAAAAATGGGTTCATACACCCCATTGATCTTCCTTGCGATTGGAAATTTCGACTCCTGCCCTTTGAAATGGTAAAAAACAGAGGAGAAGAGTTCTGGCAATGTCTGGAAATCAGAATTAATAAGTGCCATCAGCGCAAGATTTTTTCTTGTGGAAGAAATCCCTCAAAGGGAAAACTGCCATGGATTTCACCGGAGCGTCATAAGTGGGTAATTCTCTTTGACACACCCCCCGGGCAGTTCATTCGTGGCAATTTCAATGAATGATAAATATTTAACCATACATTCTTATCTTTGCAAATTGTGAAAATGAATTTTGACTGTTTTTTTAGCTTTGTTTCCTGATTCTTTATGGGATTGACGAAAAAAACCAGTAGTACTCTGGTCGGTTATATCGGTCTTGCTCTTGGAATTGTCCTGGTTGTGTTTCAGTTTCGTCACATTGATTTTGCGGGTGTGATTGGGCGGATATCCTCAATTGGCTTTTCTTCGGCATTTATCCTCTTGCCATTTCTCATGCTTCATCTTCTGGAAACGTTTGCATGGATAAGGGTTTTTCCTCCAAGCATAACAGCGATATCGTTTTCAAAACTGCTGAAAATACAGTTTATAACCGAAACCATATCCATGACGCTTCCTGCGGGAATGGCTGTCGGCGAACCTCTTCGTCCTTTTCTTTGTCACCGATTTATTGGAATTCCACTTCCTGCAGGCGTTGCAAGTGTCGCTGTGCGCAAACTCATGCTTGGTGTGGCGCAGGGACTTTATACCATTATCGGCGCCATAGCTGGCTTTTCGCTTCTGCAGACGATTTCTATTCCGATATTTCCCTTTGCTGTGCTTGGTTATATTTTGGTTGGTGCTGGTACAATGGTTTTTCTCGTTTTCCTCTTTTTGCTTTTTCTTTTGCTTAACGGAAACGCTGCACAGAATGTTCACAGATTCTTGATGTTGGTACCATTCAAGAAAGTGAAAATATGGCTGCTTGCAAAGGAGGCGGGATTTCTTGATACCGATGAGGAGTTGAAGAGTTTCGACACGCCTTTTGCCGGCAGGTTGCTTTTTGTATTACTCATTTATATTCTTGCCTGGTTCATGCTTGCACTTGAGAGCTATATTATCCTGCGGTTGCTTGGTGTCGAGCTCTCTTTTTTACAGGTGCTTGCAATGGATACAGCAATTACCATGCTCCGGGCTCTCTTTTTTTTCATCCCATCAGGACTCGGAGTACAGGAGTTAGGGTATCGTCTCTTTTTTCAAGCGCTCGGCATGAATAATTTCGCTGATTATGGCGCATTTGTGCTTTTGAGACGATTCAAGGAGCTTCTATGGTACAGTTTCGGTTATGGAGTCATGTTTTTTTCAGGGGTTCATCTGCGTGATGCGGAAGGGGTGAAGAGCGGAGAGTTATGAAAAAGAAAGTATTATTAATTTGCGGCTCGATGAACCAGACGACCCAGATGCATCAGATCGCCAGGTTTCTGACCGATTATGACCAGTATTTTTCACCGTTTTTCAGTGACGGTCTCCTCGGATCTGCAAGTGACCGAGGACTGCTTGAGTTTACGATCATGGGCCGCAAGCGGTCGGAGCGTACACTTGACTATCTGCGCCTCAACCATCTGAAACTTGACATTGGTGGTTTTGCGCATGCTTATGATTTAGTGGTGACCTGTACGGATCTCATTGTACCGAAACATATCCGGCGAAAAAAAATTGTGCTGGTACAGGAAGGAATGACTGAACCAGAAACTCTCCTCTATCATCTTGCACGAAACTTCCAGTGGATGCCCCGCTGGATTGCCGGTACGGCCACTACGGGGTTATCTGATGCCTATGAAAAGTTTTGTGTTGCCAGTGAAGGCTATCGTAATCTGTTTATCCGCAAAGGGGTGAGTCCAGCAAAGATTGAGGTGACAAGCATTCCAAACTTTGACAATTGCGAACAGTATCTTCAGAACGATTTTGCCTGGCGCGATTACGTGCTTGTTTGTACATCGGATAACCGTGAAACGTTTATTTACGAAAATCGCCTCAAAAACATCAGAAAGTATCTTGAAATAGCCGATGGCCGTCAGCTTCTTTTCAAATTGCATCCCAATGAAAATATCGAAAGGGCGACAAGGGAAATTGAACGCTACGCTCCCAGGAGCCTTGTTTTCAGTGAAGGAAAAACCGAAGAGATGATTGCCAACTCCGTGATGTTGATAGCACAGTTTTCATCTACCATTTTTGTGGCTTCCGCCCTCAACAAGATTGTACATTGCAGCCTGCCCCCTGAAGAGTTAAAAGCCCTTACGCCGTTACAGAATAAATCTGCAGCAAGAAAAATCGCTGATGTCTGCCGGCAGGTAATCGAGGGGTGACAACAAGAAACAACTATTTATTATGCACACCGTAGCAATCATTCCTGCAAGAGGCGGATCGAAAGGGCTGAAAGAGAAAAATATTTATCCCGTGGCAGGAAAACCCTTGTTGGCGTGGACTGTTTTGCAGGCATTGACATCGACAAGCATTGAAAAAGTCTTTGTTACAACGGACGACGAGGCTATAGCAAAAGTTGCTTCTGAATATGGAGCAGAGGTGATTGTGCGCCCTGCGGAACTTGCCGGCGACAAGGCAAGCTCAGAATCGGCTCTCTTGCATGCCGCAGAGGTTATTGAACAGGAGTACAAGATGCCGCTCAGTACCATTGTCTTTCTTCAGGCCACCTCCCCCTTGCGGAAGCCGGGAGATATTGATCGTGCTGCAGAGCTGTTTTTTCGGGAAGAAGCGGATTCGCTCATTTCAGTCACCAGAGCCGATGACCTTACCTTATGGGAATCAAGGGGAGGGAAGTGGGAGAGTGTCAATTTTGATTACCGCAATCGCGGCATGCGTCAGGATCGTTCAACGCAGTTCATTGAAAATGGCTCGATCTATATTTTCACACCTGAAACTCTTGTTACTTTTGGCAACAGAATCGGTCAAAAACTCTCTGTTTATGAAATGGAATTCTGGCAAACATGGGAGATTGATAGTGTCGAGGAAATAGATTTGATTGAGTATTACTTGTATAAAAAAAACCTGGCCGTCCAGGATGCAAATCAACAGAACCATTAGAACACTGATTTTATGAATTTTTTTTTATCCACCGATCTTGTTATCGGGGTTAACGAAGCACTGAAGCTGAATGAGCATCTGGCACAATTATCGGTGAAGAAGCCTGGCATTATCTACGATGCCAACATAGCCGGAACGCTCTATTTTCAGGAGGTATTGAGGAACCTCACCTCTGCGTATACCAATGCCGTGCTCTATTGCAACGAATTCGGCGGAGAGCCGACCTATACCCATCTTGAAACGGTGGCTGAATTTTTCCGGAGTAATCCACCTGACACCATTGTTGCCATAGGCGGAGGCAGTACCCTTGATCTCGGCAAAGGGGTTGCACTGCTTATGACCAACACCGTCCCGGCTCTTTCGCTCAAGGGATTTCCTTCCGGGGTGAACGATCCTCTGCCGCTTGTAACGGTACCCTCACTTCTTGGCAGTGGCGCCGAAATCAGCTTTAATGCGGTCTTTATTGATGAAGTCGAGGGGCGGAAGCTTGGCATTAACAGCCGGAAGAATTTCCCCAAAAAAGCTGTTGTTGATCCGCAACTCTCCATGACGGCCCCTCTTGAAAGCGTTATTGCGTCGGCTATGGACAGTCTTGTGCATTGCGTTGACAGTTTCGGTTCGATAAAGCATACCGCTTTGAGCAGGATTTTTGCTGTAGAGGGATTTCAGCGCACCTTTTATGCGTTGCAACAAAACCAGCTTGATCGGGCAGAGTCGCGACTTGATCTTGCCATTGGCAGTGTCTGTGGCACGGCAGCACTCATGAACTCCGGAGACGGTCCGACAAATGGTTTTGCCTACTATCTCGGCGTAAAACACCGTGTACCGCACGGTCTTGCCGGCGCGATTTTTCTCAAGGAGGTGATGCGCTATAACCACCTTCATGGTTACGAAAAATATGCACTCCTTAATCCCATGCGTTCAACCCCTTCGCCCAGAGAGGCTACTGTCGAACTGCTTGAAGAGATGGATGAACTCTATCGGCAACTTCAGATACCTTCACTTGTCCCTTACGGGTATGGTAAAGGTAATGTAGCCGAATTTGCCCGTAACGCTTCAGAAGCCCTGAAAGGCTCTTTTTCGGGTAATCCGGTTTCATTTACTGAAGAATCAGCACTGGCTGTTGTTACTCAATTAACCTAAAAAAGAGCGGGATACATATTATGGCTGGCGCAGAACTGATCGGAAGTGAGGAATTGGCTGAAATACAGGAGCTTTTCAGCCACGAAAAGGTCAATTTATACCGTTACGGCGGGGGTAATTACAAGGCAAGGGAGTTCGAGGAGAAATTTGCTGCATGGATGGGTGTAAAGTATGCCCATGCTGTCTCTTCCGGTACCGCTGCAATCCATTGCGCCCTTGCAGGTGCAGGGATTGGGCCTGGTGATGAGGTTATCACAACAGCATGGACCTTTATCGCTCCAGTCGAGGCTATCAGTGCGCTTGGCGCTCTGCCGGTGCCGGTTGAGCTTGATGAAACCTATCATCTTGACCCGCTTGAGGTTGAAAAAGCTATTACACCTGCCACGAAAGCAGTGGTAGCAATTCCCATGTGGGCGTCACCAAAAATGGATGAGCTGTCTGCGCTTTGCCGCAAGCATGGCCTGATATTGATTGAGGATGCTGCACAAGCACTTGGAGCCTCTTTCAAGGGTCAGAAACTCGGCACTTTCGGGAGTGTTGCCTCATTTTCCTTTGATGCAGGCAAGACGCTTCACACCGGTGAGGGCGGAATCATTGTAACCAACGACAAAGAGATCTATGACCGCGCAGCGGAGTTCTCTGACCATGGTCACATGCACCAGCCCGGTTTACCGAGAGGTAAAGATCCCAGACGCTCAAAAGGGTTGAACTTGCGTCTCAGTGAAGTGACTGCGGCAATCGGACTGGCCCAGCTTGCAAAAATTGATGCCATTCTTTCGAAATCAAGAGAGAATAAAAAGAAAATCAAGGAGGCAATCCGTCATCTTGACAACCTTATCTTTAGACCATTCAGTGATGAAGCTGGCTCACAGGGAGATACCCTGATTTTCAGGGTCAGGGATCGTGAAGCCGCCCTGCAGTTTGAAGCACACCTGACGGAACATGGTTTCGGTACCAAGATTCTGCCTGAAGCGCTCGACTGGCACTATGCCGGGGTATGGGGACACCTTCTTGGAGAGTATGACCGGTACCGCGATGCCGATCTTGAAGCGCTCTGGCCGAAAACAGGTATCATGCTGCGCAGCAGTATCTGTCTGAACATTCCTGTGCTGATGGATGAGGTGACGATTGAGAAGCTTGTTCAGGCCATCGTTTCCGGTTCAAAAAAGATCGGATAGCGAGGAGGAGAGTTGTTCATACAAAAAAAGCCTGCGCAATGCAGGCTTTTTTTTGTTGCTTGAGGCGAAGAGCGGACTCGAACCGCTGTACAAGGTTTTGCAGACCTCTGCCTAACCACTCGGCCACTTCGCCATTAAGGGAGTGTTAAGGTAAGAAAAAAGTTATTCTTTGCAAATCGGGGCAGACCCTTATTTGTCGCTTCAACAGATAAACATTATTATTACCGTTATATGAGTCGTAGGTGCCATAAAAATACGGTTTTTCATCCTTTCACAAACGCCTGTAATGCTCATGACTGTTGCCCTCTCGTTTATATTCTTTTTTCCTCTTTTTGTGCTGCTTGCTTTTGTTGCCTGGCGTATCGTGCGTGATTCCCCTCTTAAAACTGAACTTCTGCGTCTCAGGGCTGTTGAGCTTGATGCCCATGCTGTAGCTATGAGGCTTGAGTCGAAATCTCAGGAACTTGAAAATCTTAAAATTAAACATGCTCGCCTTGAAGCCGATATCATGAATGAGCAGCGCAGCTCATCGGAAAAGATCGCCCTTATGCAAGAGTCGGAATCACGCCTGAAAATCGAGTTTGAAAATCTCTCAAACAGAATTTTTGAGGAGCGAGGCAGGGCGCTTGGTTTGGAAAACCGCGAACGAATGGCCGGAATCCTGCAGCCCTTGCGCGAACAGCTTGACTCTTTTCGGAGAAGGGTTGACGAGGTGCATCACAGTGATACAGAACAGGCTGTGCGCCTTATTGAGCAGGTTCGTCAATTGCAGGAGCTCAGTGGCAGAGTGAGTGATGAGGCAAACATGCTGGCACGGGCTATAAAGGGCGACCCAAAAAAGCAGGGTGAATGGGGCGAGATGATTATTGAGAGGATCTTTGAATCTTCAGGGCTCGAAAAAGGGCGTGAATATATAGTGCAGGAGAGCTTTCGGGGAGAGGGCGGTTTACTTAAACGCCCTGATTTCATGGTGATGCTACCGGGTGACAAGGCGGTGATCGTCGATTCAAAAGTGTCACTGACCGCTTATGAGCGTTTCTGCAGCTTTGATGAAGAAACGCAACGGCAGACGGCACTCCGGGATCATGTGCAGTCAGTGCGCCGCCATATTGCCGATTTACAATCGAAAGAGTACTGCGGAATCGGCGGCAACCGGACGCTCGATTTTGTCATCATGTGTATTCCTCTCGAACCTGCATGGCAAGCGGCCATGCAGGGTGATCCTGAGTTAATGTATGATCTTGCCGGCAAGAGTGTGGTCTTGTGTGGTCCAACAACGCTGATGATCACGCTCAAGTTGATTGCACAGATTTGGCGGCGGGAAAATGAGAACCGTAATGCCGAGCTTATTGCTGAAAAGGCTGGAAAGATTTATGATCAGGCCGTTCTCGTTTTTGAAGCCATGATTGATGCACGTAAAAAACTTTCAGGAGTATCAGAGTCGTTTGACCTCGCCCTTAAACGCCTGAAAGAGGGGCGGGGAAATTTGGTGGGACGGGTTGAGGAAATTCGCAAGCTCGGAGCAAAGGTAAGCCGCCAGATACCGTCGGAACTTGCTGCGGAAGTTGAAGGTGATGCTTTCGAGAACGAGTAACAATGTCTATGATCTCGACTCGTCGTAAGCCTTGATTTCATGCTCAATCCTTGCGCCGTCATTGTTCAGGGCCACTTTAAGATCGTAATCCATCTGCAGCCCGAACCAGAACTGTGCTGGTGTACTGAAATAGCGGCCAAGACGCAGAGCTGTCTCGGCTGTTATGCACCGTTTTCCCGCAATAATATCGTTGATGCGCCAGACGGGAATACAGAGATCCTCGGCAATTCTGTTTTCACTGAGATTCATGGGGGTGAGGTAATCCTCAAGCAGAACCGTTCCTGGATGAAGTGGCAACTTTTTTCTGACAAGCATTGATGAATTTCCTCATGGTAACCTGAATTTGCAATCCTCGAACTCACGACAAATCAGTTTACCATTTTTTTATGTATTTCACCTCTTTTATTCTCCAACTCCTCTGTTGAACACCCTCTCATCCTTGATTTGCGACTTCTCCTTGAAGATGACTGGATTTTATTCTGCATTTCAACAAGCCAGATTTGCTTGAAATAATTTGTTTTTATTACAACTGATACTATATTGATATCAATTAAGCGGGTAACCGTGAAGGTATTGACAAAAAAAAGTGATCACGCAATACGGGCACTGTTGAGGCTTGCCGTTTTGTGGGGTAGCTACCAGCATTGAACACAAATGAACAATTCATCCAAAAAAAAGACCATAACGGAGTAATAAACTTATGAAACGGCAGATTATCACAATAGATGAAACACGATGTACCGGATGTGGCGACTGTATTCCGGGTTGTCCAGAAGGAGCATTGCAGGTGATCGACGGTAAAGCCCGCTTGATCAGTGATCTTTTTTGCGATGGTCTTGGAGCCTGTATTGGCCATTGCCCGACCGGAGCAATGAAAATTGAAACCCGGGAGGCTGAACCCTATGATGAAAAACGGGTGATGCAAGAGAGTATTGTTCGTGGCGGCCCGAACGTGATTGCCGCTCATCTGCATCACCTTATCGATCATGGCCAAAGTGATTTTGTGCAACAGGCAATTGCCTATCTTGAAGAGCAGGGAATTGCCAACCCGCTTGATAGCCAGGTACACGATAATTTGCTCGTCCAACAGTTGCATAAGGGGCACCATCAGGCACCTCACGGCGGGGGATGTCCCGGAAGCAAAGTGGTTGATTTCAGCGCAAAAAAACATTCTTCTGCAGCAACGGTTGCTCCCGTGTCTGGAGTGTCAATCCAGAGCGCACTTCGCCAGTGGCCGATTCAGCTTCACCTTGTTTCTCCACAGGCCCCCTATTATCAGGGTTCAGATCTTCTGCTTGCAGCCGACTGTACCGCTTTTGCCGTCGGCAACTTCCACGGCTCTTTCATGCACGGCAAAAGCCTGGCAATTGCCTGTCCGAAGCTTGATTCAGAGATGGACATTTACGTTGATAAACTTGCCACGATGATCGACCTGTCACATATCAACACGATCACTGTGGCGATTATGGAGGTGCCTTGTTGCGGTGGCCTGATGTCGATTGTTGCCGAAGCACTTCGAAAGGCGACACGCAAGGTACCGGTCAAAAAAATTGTTATCGGTTTGCAGGGTGAGACTCTGGCGGAAGAGTGGGTTTAGGCCGGTTTTGAGTGCCGGGTTCTGAGAAGCTGCTTGGTCGATCAAGTGAAGTTTCAAAATTTAAACAGGAAAAAATCGTGCTGAAAGATGCGATGGGCGGATATCGGGGGACGGCGATTGAAATCAGCAGGATCATCATGGAAGAGCCTGGCAATGCCGAGGCTTGGTATAACCGGGGCAACGCATGGAGCAGTTGCGGGAAGTATGACGATGCTGTCAGGGATTATACTATGGCACTCAAGATTGGACTCCGGTTTCGAGAGGCCATCAATGCCTACGGTAACCGCGGAATGGCGAGAGTTGAAGCGGGTGATCTGGATGGGGCAATCAATGATTTTAGCGAAATCATTGCCCGAAAGCCAAAAAACAGCTTGATTTTGCGTACGGCATATCAGAATCTTGCACTGGCCAGGGAAAAAAAAGTGATATTGAGTTTACAGCAGGGGACAGAATAGAGGTTTGGTGGCTTAAAAACAACTTGCCTCTTGGCCATTAATGTTAAAATAATTTTACACCGATATATGAGAAGTAGGCTATTTGCTTTCAATTCTTTGTTATAAATATCAAAATCATGCGAATTGCTGTTTTTATAACAGAAAAATCCAGCAAGACGATGTTCCCATTGTTGTCATAGACTGGATAGACGGCAATCTGATAGAGTACCTTTTTATTGCGATCAGCCTCACGGGTCTCATTGATAACCTCATCTTTAAAGTGAATCGGCTCTCCTGTATGAAAGAGCAGCTCAAACTTTGCTTTTCGATATTGCGAGAGGGTTATCTTCAGAATTCAACAGCAGCTTTGGAGGTATTTGTATTGGCAGTGAAAATTGAAAAGTTGTGCCTCCCTCAGGTGGAGAGTCTACAGAAAGGTTCCCCTGATATTTTTTGACGATGATGTCGTGGCTAATGCTTAAACCAAGGCCGGTTCCTTTGCTGTGCTTTTTGGAGGCGAAAACGGGGTCGAATATTCTTTTCTGTATCTCTTCAGTAATTCCTGGGCCTTCATTTGTAATGGAAAAAAAGATGCTTTCGGCGGTGGCCCATGTTTTAATTTCAATCAGGCCGGGACTCTTCAGGTTTTGTAACTTGATGGCATGGCTGGCGTTGATGATCAGGTTAAGGACGACCTGATTGATTTGTGAGGGATCGCAAAAAAGAGGGGGGAGCTCTTCAAGCTTTAAGGCAACAGTGGCAATAGTGCTGTATTCCTGTTTTGCAATGACGAGAGTTTCCCGAATTACCTTGTTTAGATCAAGTGCGCTTATGCTGTTCAGCACATTCTTGAAAGAGTAGCTTCTCATGCTGCGGGTTATGGCCGTAATGCGTTCGATCCCATTTTTTGAGTTTTCAAGAGTTTCAGGAATGCTTTTGAGGAGTTGTTCAATCTGAAGCTCTCTCTCTTTATTACGGAGTTGTTCTACCTCTTCGGTTTCAGCACTTCCGGCTATGAATTTGTCAATTAGGCAGCGATACTGACCCACAAGTTCACAAAGATCCTCAAAATCATCCTGGAGGTTATATTCGTTGAGGGTGATGTAATTGAGAGGGTTACCTATTTCGTGAGCGATTCCGGCTGCAAGCTGCCCGATCATCTCCATCTTCATTGATTTCTGAAGCTGATCGTGCATTTTTTCCTGCTCATCTTCAGCAATTTTTTTAGCGACAATATCCCATAACTTGTTGGCAAGGAGTTCCATCCATTTGACATCATCCGCATCATACTCACGCAGTTTATTGCCAACCCCAAGAATTGCAACGACCTTTTCGTCGCGCAAAACTGGAACAACCATCTCACGCCTCACCTCGGCATGACCCTCCGAAATCCATTTACGATCCTTGACTGCCTCATAATCATTATGGATAACGGCTCTCTTTTCGCGCACAGCATCGGCACATATTCCCGCCTTGTTCAGAGAACAGTACCGAGCATCACTTTTCGCTGGGCACATATTTTTTGTCGTGATGGTTGTGCACACATGCTTTGAGAGCATCATCTGATCCTCCGTAACAAAGTAAAAAAAACCAAGAGAGCTTTCTGTTAATAGTGCGGCTTCATCAATTGTCCTTTGCAAGAGTTCTTCTATCGAATGGGTTGCTTCCATCAAAATAAGGGAGTGGTGAAATGCTATAACCATTTCGAAACGTTTCTGCTCGGTAACATCATGAATAATCGAATAGAGACAATCCTTGCCAGCAATCTCAACCTTGTTGCTGAACACATCCACATCACGAACAGAGCCGTTTGCCCTCCTGTGCCGGAATGAAAAGTGATTTTGCTCTGATGAATAACTGTTTTCCATCTCCGTTTTTACCTCTTCAGGAGAAAGGGTATTGATCTCCTGTATGTGCATCCGGCAGAGTGTTTCGATTGGCCAACCGTAAAACGTTGCTGCTGCCGGATTGGCATCAATAATCCTGCCATCCTCGAAATCAATGATCAGCATCACGGCATGATGGTTCTGAAAGAGGTGCCGGTAACGTTTTTCACTCTGACGCAGATTTTTCTCCGCCAGTCGCTGTGCTTTACGGCTCCGCAATACTGTAATTCCATAAGCCAGGTTGTCAGCCAGTACTGTAAGCAGCGCTGTCTCCATTGAATCAAAGGCATCCGGATAGGAGGAATAAACAGTTACTGCGCCAAACACCTTATTGCCGACTTTCAAGGGGAAGGCCTGAACGGAAGCGTAACCTCGCTTTATGGCATCCATACGCCATAGCTCGAATTGCGGATCGTTCAAAATATCATACACTAACGATGGCTTACCCGTACGAATTGCTGTTCCAGTAGATCCGCATCCACAATCAACATCTGCCCATGAGACTATCACCTTTTCCAGAAACCCTTCATCAAAACCTGCCTGGGCAACAGGGCGGAGGCTTTTTGCCTTGCCCTGTGCCGTATACCCGACCCATACCATCCGATAGCCGCCAATCTCAACGATAATATCGCAAACCGTATGCAACAAATCCACTTCACTACAAGCATGAAGAATGCTCTCATTACATTTGCCTAACGCCAGGAGTGTGCGGCTCAATCTCTGAAGCTCGCTCTCCGACTTCTTGCGCTCGGTAATGTCACTTCCAAGACCAATAAGAAATGGCTTATGATCAATGATAACCCTCTTGCCCCTTAAGAGATACCACAGAAATTCCGGACCGCCTCGACGAAAAGCTCTCACTTCAACCCAATCCTCAACGCCGTTGTTGATGATGTTCAAAATTTTTTCTTTCACCAACAAGCGGTCATCCGGATGAATACTTTGTAACGCGCTGGTAGCCGTCATCTCATGTTCGGATTTAACCATTACTGAATCGCGCAAATAGTCATTCCACATGACAAATTGTGCGTTGGCATCCAGCAAGTAAAATAGACCGGGAATCGAATCAATGATGTCTTTGACGAAATCAGGTCCATTTTCGACATTACTCATATTCATTCTTGAAGTTTGAGTGGAGTCTGATTTTTCGTGGTTAATTTTTTGCGGCATGGCTCGTCTACTTTCGACCTTTGAAGGTTTTCTGCAAAACAGATATTTGTACAGTTACCCATCATGAACACCTTGACGAAAACTAACGAAAATCATGGCCATTATAATAGTTTTTGTTACGTAAGAATGCTCCAGACTCAATGGTTGGCATATAAAACCTCATAATCATCTCTGTTTCGGTCATAGCCACGATAATGCGCTGGTAATGGCGGACATCCTCAACGCTGAGTTTCCTCCGCAAGTACCACTCTCACCGGAAGAAGCCAGACATCAGATTATCGAGTAAATCCAATACTACAACGATGAACGTTTGCACTGTGCGATTGGTTATATTGCCCCCAAGGACAAACTGGAGTGCCGTGACATAGAGATTTTCACAGAACGGGATAAAAAGCTTAAAGCCGCCAGAGAGGCACTTAAACAAAAAAGACAGGAAATAAGACACAGTCTCGATTGTCACCATATTTCGACAACTGCAGCTAACTTTAACCCGATAACTCAACAAAGGTATTTATCCATTTCCAGTTGAGGCAAAACGCTGTCGGTAACCGCTCCTGGTTTTTTTAGTAGTGTACCGCTGCGTAGAAGATGTTTTTTTTGATCTCGCTGATCACAAACTGGTAACTTTCCCTATCTTTCCACCAGAGCACCCTGTGCCACCATAAAGGGTTTGTCGAAACCAGAATAAATGTTTTGGGAGATCCTTCAAATGCCCGACTCCATGTTTGATGAAGCCGGAGCATATGGGGTGGGTCGCTGACGACAATTGCACGTTGCCATCCATTGCTTTCCATCGTTTTTGATGTGTTTATTGCTTCATCCCAGGTTGTTTTTGATTTTGCATCGATAATAATTGCTTTTTTTGGGACGCCAAGTTCCCTCATACGCCGTTCACGCCAGTTAGGGTGAGCCGGACGGTAAAATCGTTCGTCAATGCCTGTCAGAACAACGTGAGCGGCATATCCTGCATTGTAGAGTTCAGCCCCTTTGCGTACACGGAGTCCACTATCACCTCCCAGCACAACAATGACATCACTTTTTTCAGGATTGGTAGCATGTTGTGAAACAAGTATACCAAGGCTTAAAAAAAAGAGAGCTGCAGCGGTACCTGCGGAAAGACAAAATATCAGAGCAAGCTTAATAAAACGTTTCATAGAGACAATTGGAGGGTTAGTGTCCCGTAATGCAATTGTTGGTGAGTACATAACAGACATTTCGATTGCCTGCAATCAAGATAGTAACCAATTTTTGAAAGTGAGATGTGGCTTAGCGGATAAATGAAAAATATCTCTTGTCGTTGAGCAATTTTCAGCAAGAAAAATAAAGTTGACCATAGTCTTGATTTTTGTATAAATTGCTGAACAGTAATGCTTTAGTGTATATTTTTCCCTAATAAAACTTTTACTCAATATAGACAAACAATACAATTTGCTCGAACGAAAGCTAATAAGAATTTTCAGTGAAAGAGACGGATTGTGATAAAGAAAAAAATGACATCTCCGCAGAAAGAGAGGGGATAGGGAAGCGCGAACGGGCGTTCACGAAAATCATGATTGAGAGTTTACCTGGCTCGTTTTCTATCAGTGATGCCAATGGACGACTTGTCTGGTGGAACACCTATTATCAAGCGGTGCTTGTCGGAAAAGATGATCACGAGATGTTTTCGACCAATGCTCTCGAGGTATTTCATCCAGATGACAGAGCATTTGTATTGGACAAAATGCTCAATGTCCTGAACCAAGGCATTGAAGAAACCGGTGAAGGGAGAGTCTTGCTTCGCGGCGGACCGAAATTCCAATGGCGAATGATAACAGGCAAGAGGATAATAATTGATGATGAACCGTTCGTTGTCGCTGTTGGTATTGATATCACGGAGCGCAAGCGGCTTGAAGCCATCACGGCGTTTCGTCTGCGTCTTCACGATATTATGGATACCGCTTCCCTGGATGAGCTATTGAGGGTTGCCATAGATGAAGTTGAACGTCTGACGGAGAGTTCAATTGGTTTTTTTTATGTTGTCAGTGATGATCAGGTAAAATTTTCAATGCGGGTACGCTCAACCAGCACGCAAAATCTTGAAGAAGAACAACATAACATATCCCTGAACGAAGAGGAGATATTGGCCGTTGCGATGCAGCAGAGAGATGTTGTTATTTTCAATAATTACGAAGCATCAATAAAGCATGGTGATGCACCGGATGCCGATTCTGCCATCAAACGGCTCCTCTTGATTCCCCTGATGCGGGGAGTCACCGCTCATGCACTGCTTTGCGTGGGAGGCAAGTCGTACGATTATGATGAGGATGACTCAATAATGGCGGGCATTCTGGCTAATTTTGCCTGGGATGTTTTCTCTCGTAAACGTGCAGAGTTGTCGGAACAAAAGATCCAGAAGTCACTTTTTCAGTCTCAAAAAATGGAACTGGTTGGCCAGCTTGCTGGCGGTATTGCTCACGATTTCAATAACATGTTGGGAGTGATTCATGGCAATGCTGAGATAGCTATGAATCAAGAGGCTATTGACGGGCCGCTTCTGGATAATATAAAGGCAATTCTTAAGGCTGCTGAGCACTCTTCTTATCTCTGTAATCAACTTATTGCTTTTTCCCGTAATCAGTGCGTCATGCCAATAGTTTTTGATCTTAACACCATGGTTGAACGGGTGCTTGGTATTTTGAAGCGGCTTATTGGTGAAAACATCACTCTGGTATTGAAGTGGACCCCAACCGGTAGACAAAAAGTGGCTTAGTTTAAGTTACTAACCTGACCTGTTTATGCAGCGGAAAGGCGCTGCCCCTCTTTTATCTGTAACTCTTCTGTCGGCTTATTCTTCTTGCTGTATTTGTCAA
>CAIRXW010000052.1 GCA_903882665.1 uncultured Chlorobiaceae bacterium
CTGATGAAGTACAGACTCTTGAACTTGAGGACGATCTGGTTGCTCTGGAAGAGGATGTGGATTGCTCACCATAGCTGAAGAGTGGGGTGAGCAGTATTTCGATACTTGACGGGCACTTTAAAACGGTATTCGTTATGGCTATAGGGATTACGAAAAGCTTATTTTTATGTGAGTTAATAGTTTTTATCTTACTTGACGGTTACTTGATGGAGGGCTTCCTATGACCACCGATATCAGCGAAAAAGGGCTTGAAACCCTCATCATTCGGGCTATGACCGGTACAGACGGTCTTGCACCATCTACCGTTCTGGTTGAACAGTCATCACCTTATGGAGGAACCGGATATATCGCGGGCACTCCAAAAGAGTATAACCGTGCTTATTCGCTTGATGTTTCGCAGCTCTTTGCTTTTTTGCGTGCCACGCAGCCCAAACCATTCGCAAAGCTTGCCTTGGCAGAAGCGAACAAACCGGGGGATATCAACCGCCTCAAGTTTCTTGCCCGCCTCTCCACCGAAATCGGCAAGAGGGGCGTGATTGATGTGCTGCGCAAAGGTATTGATCATGGGGCCCTTCACTTCGACCTTTTCTACGGCACTCCCTCTGAAGGCAACGCGAAGGCATCCGGACTGCACGCGCTGAACCGCTTCTCCATCACGCGCCAACTGGCATACAGCACTGATGAAACCCGCCGCTCTCTTGATCTCTGCCTCTTCATCAACGGCCTGCCCATTGCCACTTTTGAACTGAAGAACAGCCTCACCAAACAGACCGTTGCCGATGCGGTTGAGCAGTACAAGCGCGACCGTAGCCCGCGTGAGCAACTCTTTGAGTTTGGCCGCTGTGTGGTGCACTTTGCCGTGGACGACAGCGAGGTGCAGATGTGTACGGAGTTGCAAGGCAAGGGTTCATGGTTTCTGCCCTTCAACAAGGGTTATCACGATGGTGCCGGCAATCCTCCCAACCCGAACGGCATCAAGAGCGATTATCTCTGGAAAGAGCTGCTTACTCCGGCAGGGCTGACCAACATCCTTGAGAACTACGCGCAGATTGTTGAGGAAAAAGATGAGCGGAGAGGGAGAAAAAAACGCCGTCAGGTCTGGCCCCGTTACCATCAGCTCGGCGTGGTGCGTCAGGCTTTGGCTGATGTGCAGGAGTTTGGAGCAGGTAAGCGCTACCTCATCCAGCACTCCGCCGGGAGTGGCAAATCAAACTCCATTGCCTGGCTCGCGCACCAGCTTATCGGGCTCAAGCGGGAGGGGAAGGAAGTGTTCGACTCCGTGATTGTGGTGACCGACCGCCGAATCCTCGATGACCAGCTTCAGAAAACCATTCGCCAGTTCATGCAGGTTGGCGCCACGGTAGGTCATGCCCGCCAATCCGGTGACCTCCGTCGCTTCATACAGGAGGGGAAGAAGATCATTGTCTCCACGGTGCAGAAGTTCCCCTTCATCCTCGACGAAATCGCCATGGAGGCAGCTCGAACCTTTGCCATTATCATTGACGAAGCGCACTCAAGCCAAGGCGGCAAGACATCGGCAGCAATGAGTCAGGCACTTTCCGGCAAGAATACCTGTGACGCTGAAGAGCCTGATCCTGAAGACACGGTGAACGAAGCTCTCGAAAAACGCATGGCTGCCCGTAAAATGCTGAACAACGCCAGCTACTTCGCCTTCACGGCAACGCCCAAGAACAAAACCCTCGAAATGTTCGGTGAAGCGCTGCCGCCCGACGCTGAAGGCAAGGTGAAACACAGACCCTTCCACAGCTACACCATGAAGCAGGCGATTGATGAGGGCTTCATTCTTGATGTGCTCAAGAGCTACACTCCCGTCGAGAGCTACTACAAATTGATCAAGAAGATTGAGGATGACCCGGAATTCGACACCAAAAAAGCAAAAAAGAAACTGCACCGGTACGTCGAAAGCCACGACCACGCCATCCGGCTCAAGAGCGAGATTATGGTGGATCACTTTCACGAGCAGGTGCTGGCCGCCAACAAAATAGGGGGGCAGGCGCGGGCCATGGTGATTACAAGCGGCATCGAACGGGCAATCCAGTACTTTCATGCCTTCCAGAACTATCTTGCGGAACGCAAGAGCCCCTGCAAGGCGATTGTGGCATTTTCAGGAGTGCACGATTATGATGGAACCCAGGTCAGTGAAGCTTCGCTTAACGGCTTCCCGAGCAGCGAGATTGCCGACAAGATCAAGAACGACCCCTACCGGTTCCTCATCTGTGCCGACAAGTTCCAGACCGGCTATGACGAGCCCTTGATGCATACCATGTATGTCGATAAACTGCTTTCAGGCATCAAGGCGGTGCAGGCACTCTCGCGCCTCAACCGCTCACACCCGCTGAAGTACGATTGCTTTGTCCTCGACTTCCAGAACAATGCTGACACCATTGCCTACGCATTCCAGGACTACTACCGCACCACGCTGCTTGCTGAAGAGACCGACCCGAACAAGTTGAACGACCTGAAGTCGGCGCTCGACAACGCGCAACTCTATACGCCCGATCAGGTGCAGCAGCTTGTTTTACTCTTTCTTGGCGGTGCCGACCGTGACCAGCTTGACCCGATCCTCGACAACTGTGTTGCACTCTATACCAGCTCGCTCGATGAGGAGGGGCAGGTGAAATTCAAGGGCAATGCCAAAGCCTTCTGCCGATCATACAGCTTCCTCTCCTCGATTCTACCCTATAGCAACGCCGCATGGGAAAAGCTCTCGATCTTCCTGAACCTGCTTATCCCCAAACTTCCGGCTCCGGTGGAGGAGGATCTCTCGAAAGGTATCCTCGACGCTATCGACATGGACAGCTACCGCGTCGAGAAGAAAGCCATGCAGAAAATCGTACTCCAGGACAGCGATGCCGAAATAGAGCCCATACCAATGGAAGGCGGTGGTCACAAACCCGAACCGGAGCTCGACCGTCTGAGCAATATCCTCAAGAGCTTCAACGACCGATGGGGCGGGCAACTGCAAGACCCCGAACGCCAGACCAAACGCATCATCGACGACATTGCGCCGAAAGTAGCCGATAACACTGCCTACCGGAACGCCAGAGAAAACACCCCGCACACCGCCCGCATGGTACACGACGAAGCACTCGGCAAAGTGATGCAACTTATCTTGAAAGACGATACCCAGTTCTACAAACTCTTCGTCGAA
>CAIRXW010000053.1 GCA_903882665.1 uncultured Chlorobiaceae bacterium
ACATGTAGGGATTTGCCATGGCAAATCCCTACATGTGCGGGGGCTGGTATTAATTATTGTCCGTTATCCCTGCACTACTCCGCGATCAAACTGCGGGTAAAAAATCCTCTCGATTCCAATCGTTTTTCCGCTTGACGCATCAAGCGACAAGAGCACCCCGGAGAAATGAACATCATCCTCGGCACATTCATATTTGTGTGGTGTCTGATAGAGCATCCTGTCTGTTGCTGATTTGATCTGCATGCCAATAACTGACTGGTGAGGCCCGGTCATACCTGCGTCAGTGCAATAGCCAGTACCTTTAGGCAGAATACGCTCATCCGCTGTAGGCACATGAGTGTGTGTACCGATAACCGCAGATACCCTGCCGTCAAGATACCATCCAAGCGCTATCTTCTCAGCCGTTGCCTCTGCATGAATGTCCACAAAAATATGCCGCACCTTCTCTTTTCCCTGCTCTTTAATCTGCTTGATCACCCAGTCTGCCGTCCGGAAAGGACAGTCGATTGAGTACATGAAGGTTCGGCCCTGAAGGTTAACGACAGCAATGTCGCCCATTCCGTTTGGCAGTTTGTAGATTCCATACCCCTTGCCGTAGGTCCCCTTGGGATAATTCAGCGGACGCAAGACCTGTGGATGCGTTTTCAGGGTATCAAAAAAATTGAAATTGCTCCAGGTATGATTTCCACCGGTCACCACATTAACCCCTGCCTCAAGAAGCTGGTTCAGCGCCTCAAGACTCAACCCCTTGCCATGATGGGCATTTTCTCCGTTACAGATGACAAAATCAACATGATACTTGCTGATAAAACTTTTCAGCATCCGTTCCACCATCTGCAGACCCGGAGTACCGACAACATCGCCGATGAACATGACGTTCAGGGTTTTCTGTGCCATACCATTTCCTTAACGTATTGTGTTACTTGAAACTGACAGTCGGGAAGTTACACATTGCGACGCACAATGAACAATCTTATTTACCCGGCCGCATAGCAGCTTGAACCATCTTTTTTTTGATGCATAAATTATCATTAGATTAATTCGATAGACTCCTCAAAAACATCATCTGATCGGAGAAACTATGACCACAGCTCTTGGTAAACTTGATACCTTTATTCAACACTGGACAGGACGCACAGGAGATTATATTATCACTCCAGAGGCTCTTGTCTGCAATAACATGGATGAAGAATCTGGTCGTGGCGGGTATTACCAGTGCAGGGCAAGCACCTCAGAGAGTCAGGTGATGATGTTACGGGGATACCTCAGAGCATATCAGACGACAAAAGAGATCCACTACCTGACCTTTGCTCGCACTCTTGCGGATGCACTGGTCAAATATTTCTTTTTCGGCACTCTTCCTGCAGCAGCATCTCATTGGCGATCTCACTGGATTGTCAATGGTGGCGCGGCATTCAACTCGAAAGAGAAGGGTCATGAATCGGAACATATTGCTTATGGTGAGGCTTATGAATGCTGGCCAACATGGCGAAAGTTGCGACCAAATGAATTTGCAACGGCTGGGGATTCAATGCACTGGTTTATAGAAACATTTGATCTCTTTTCCCGTCTCGAAACCGGTGAGCTGAAAACAAAATGGCTGAATGCAAAAAATTCTATGTTCAGGGAATTTCAACTGATCAATGCTCCACAGAAAAAAATTGTCTACAAGGGAGCTATACCATTTGAATACAGCAACAAAGGACCGAATCTCTCGGTTTTGGCCACCCCGATTTTTCGCGGGCCCTATTATGCCGGATACCAGAATCCTCTGCCCTGGCATTACATGAAAGATTATAGCGCAGCAGCAAACATGCTGCAATTTCTGATTGACGCTCAAGCGGCATACACCAAAAGCACTGGAATCACGGGACCGTTTGCTCCAGTATACCATTATGACGACTCTTTTTTAGGCAAGGCCGTCAAAAACAGCTTTACTTGGGAAGGGCCCGATCCAAATACCTTCTGGGGCGGATTCCAGTATCGGCCATTTGCAGCAGTTGCCGATTTCTGGCAACAGTGTATGAACTCAAAAATAAGCACCCCGGCTGTTACCAGTGCCTCAAAGGTAAGCACCACCTTTCTTGGGTGGCTTGATGGCTGGTTGAAAGCGCATCCATCCGACAGCTATGTCCCAACAGAATTCAGGGAAAAGAGCGCTCCTGCGGCCCCTGCAGCCAATGGCAACGGTGACAAGGATCCTCATATGATAGGCCTCGCCCTTAAGGGTGCGGTCTTGTGCAAAAAGGCTGGAGCAAATCCGGAGATGGTCGCCCGTGTCATTACTCGACTCCTTGCAATGCTGACAAGCCACCAGATTGCCTCGGGTGAAATGGCAGGGTCATTCACGCATGACCCCTACAGCCATATCTTCAATGGGTTCTGGGCAGGAGAGATCATGGATGCCCTTGGCACCCACGCAATCGGATAGCACAACCAATATGCCACCCCAAGCGGGGCTGGTTTTCAGCACGTTCAGTGGATAATCAAGAGAGATCCAAGAGAAACACAAAAGCCTGGAGCACTATCCAGGCTTTTGTGAAATCGAATAAACATAT
>CAIRXW010000054.1 GCA_903882665.1 uncultured Chlorobiaceae bacterium
ACTTTGAGGCCCCTGCTTTTTCCATCAGTATCATCCCTCATACGCCCTCCTTTTTTTCAGTTTCCCCTTCAATCCATCCCGGAATTTCAGCAATCGGAAAAAGCAACCTCCCCCCCGGCCCCTTGATATGCGGAATCTCACCATTCATGGTAAGCGCATAAATCCGGCTCTTGGATAAGCTGTAACCGTACACACTCTCCATGTACGACCGCAACGCCTCAACGGTAAAAAATTTCGGTTCCGGTTTTACCAAAAACTGCTCCGAAATCCGTACCGGTTTCTGCAAAAGCTCAACCCGTAACTCCTGTTTTGTGCATGTGCCTTGTTTCATTGTACTGTGTTTTGTTTTAGAATACTCACATCCCCAACAACTGATATGTAATGATGCTGTACAACAATTAAAACGCACTATTTTTTATTGATCACTTTGCGTTCCACCTGTTTATACATACTACCTATCAAAAGCTTACACCACTAACAGGCTTTTATCATCACCAACCATTAATTATAACATCCTATGTGGACAAAAACAGCATTTCCTTTATGAAAGAGTGATTTTTTTATCTTGTTTTATATTATTCGATTACAGATTTTTTTTGCTTCCCAACAAAAAAAAAGTAGCCATAAAGTGGGGTTCGCTTCCCCATTATCAAAAAAGTTATCAACATTGTGGGTAACTTTTGGCGGCACCCCTCTCGTTTATCACCACCTCAAAACCTTCAAATTGGTACCGCTCCATCACCTCAAACAACCAGGCCGTTTTTTCCACACAACCCCACCACCGACGGCATCATCAGCCTCCAATGCCTTATTTTCAGGCAATAAAAAACCCGGCATAGACCGGGTCATAAAATAAAATCCCCTTATTGCTCAAACCTCCAAAGCAAGCTCCAACGCTGTAAACTCCTTCCCATTAAACACATACTTCCCTGCTGCATTCTGTTTCAATGAAAGAGCTGCTGCCACTTTTTCGCCCTTCGCCTGAAGAGCTTCGGTGACGCTACCCGGCTGCGGTTTCATTGCTGGTTTTAGTTTCACTATTTGCTCCGGCTTTGATACAATCACCGATGGCAACATTGTGACCGCCTGCGGTTCTATCACCGGCGATAACATCGGAAAGCCTTGAACTGCTTCGATCTGGTCTTTCTGGAATGAGTGAGAATAAATTTCAGTGGTTTGTAAATCTCGGTGTCCAAGCAATTTACTGACTGTAAAAAAAGCAGTACCCGCTGATAAGGCCATTGATGCAAAAGTGTGACGGCTGGCATGAAAATGTAACCGCCAACTCAAGCCCGACCGGAGCCCCCACTCATACAGAATAACACCAATCTGCGACCGGCCCGGCAGAATAAAAACCCGCTCATCACCATCTGGCGCATATTCAGCATGGAGTTTCTGAACGCTCTGCAACGTCTCAACAGCTTGAGCGCATAACGGCATTTTCTCGAACTGGCCTGTTTTCTTTTGCTTGAACTTCATGAAGTACTGCCCGTTCTCAATGATGATCTTTTCCCACTTCATCAACTCAATATCAGAAAGCCTAAGCCCTGTAAAGCTGGCGAACATAAACGCCGCCCTAACCATTTGGTTCGTACACTTTGTTCTGCTTAGTGCATCAAGTTCATCAAGGGTTAAAACGTGACGTTCAACCGGCTGTTTTTTTATTCCGTCCACCTTGCCAACGAAATCATCAGAAACATACCCTTCCTTGAACGCTAATCGGATAACTCCCTTGACAAAAATAAAGTATGTACTCGCCGAATTACTACCTAATCCATCAACGGTCAACAGATAACCTTTAAACCGCTCAAGCCATTGAGAATTGAGGCTTTTAAACGAAACACTTCCACCGGTAAACTCAACCAATCTTTTAAGCGCATTCATGTATGAAGCGTAGTGCTCTTTTTCAGCCCGCTTACGTGCATACTCAACAAAATCATCACCGGCCATTGCTTTTCTGGAGAATACCCCTGAAGGGTCTCGCTGCAAATCCTTTTCAACCTTGCGCATCATCTCCAGCGCTTCAGCCTTGATCTGACTAAACACTTTCCGGTTTTTCGGATTCGCCTGCAAACCTGTTTTTTGGGAGAACCGCCCGAAATCCTTATGATAGGTATCAATGTAAAAGGCAACATCACCCGAAGCCATTTTCCTTTCTCTGATCTTTACGCCCATGCCTCACCGCCTTGTAACACGTTCTTGTTAATGTTACAAACAAGTTACAAGAATTGCAGTAAAAGACAAAAACAAAAAATAAGAAACAAAAACAAGAGATATATATAAAGTATTGTTTTTTATAGAGAAAGAAGGGCTTTTAGGTAGTGATGATGAACAGCAATAATACACTTTAATAATTTACGTAAAAATATGTCATATAAAGCTATGTCGGAAATCGGGGAGTTTGGTCTGATCGACAAAATCGCAGCCCTTGCCGAACCCACGCTCTCTGCCGTGCCGGAACTGCTGACGGGAATAGGTGACGACTGCGCCATTTATTGCCCTTCGGCGGAGCTTCTGCAGGTTGCCACCACCGATATGCTTGTCGACCAGGTGCACTTCGATCTCTTGACAACTCCGCTGCGGCATCTTGGAAGCAAGGCCATCAGCGTCAATGTCTCCGATATCTGCGCCATGAATGCGCTCCCCCGCTATGCGTTGATCTCTCTTGCCATTCCTGCCTCTTTTTCTGTGGCAATGGTTGAGGAGCTTTACCTCGGCATGAGCCTTGCAGCGAAAGAGTACGGCCTTGCCATTGCCGGTGGCGACAGCTCCTCATCGCGTTCGGGTCTGGTCATTTCAATCTCCATGATCGGGGAGGTTTCAGAAAAAGAGCTTACCCGCCGAAGCGGTGCCGGGCCGGGAGAGCTGCTCTGCATCACCGGCTCTCTTGGTGGTGCGGCGGCTGGCCTTAAACTCCTCATGCGTGAAAAGGAGATCATGCTGAACCATATCGAAAACAACGAGAGCTACCAGAGAAGCGTGATGGCTGACCTGATGGAGTACCGCGAGGCGATACAGCGGCAGTTGCTCCCCCTTGCCCGCATTGATATTGTGCGGTTTTTCCATTCGCGCGCTCTGCGTCCCTCTTCGATGATCGATATTTCCGATGGTCTCAGCTCCGACCTCCAGCATCTCTGCCGTCAGTCGGGAGTTGGCGCACTGATTGATGAAGGTCGTATTCCAATCCAGAGCAGTACGCGCCTGATTGCCGATGAACTGCAGGATGATGCCCTCACCTGGGCCCTGACGGGCGGCGAGGAGTATCAGTTGCTCTTTACCATCCCCAGGGAGGAGTACCCGGCCATTGCCGACAACAAAGAGATTGCTGTCATCGGTGAAACCACCGACGCGAAGGAGGGAGTGCTGTTGAGCGATATTTACGGCATGAAAATAGACCTCTCCTCAATCAGGGGATTTGACCATTTTTCCCGGTAACGGCTTCCATAACAAGAAAAAGAGAGGCCGGGCAGAAGAGATTTATTTTTTTGGGAAAGAGTGTGAAGATGGTAAATTGTTTGACCTGTCACGAAACAATGTGACTTGCCGAAGTGGCGGAATTGGTAGACGCCCGGGACTTAAAATCCCGTGTTCAGCAATGGACGTACGGGTTCGATTCCCGTCTTCGGTACCTTCGTTTTTCACTCTTTTCCTTTCCTTTCGATGTTGCTGCGATAAAAAAACCAAACCAGAACAATCATGAGTTCGGAATTTACGAAGATCCTGCTGAATGAGGATGAGATGCCCCGCCAGTGGTACAACATCCAGGCTGACCTGCCTGTGCCGCTGCCTCCGCCTTTGGGGCCGGATGGTAACCCGATAGGCCCGGATGCCCTTGCAAAGGTTTTTCCGATGAACCTTATTGAACAGGAGATGAGCACGGAGCGATGGATTACTATCCCGCAGGAGGTGCAGGCTATCCTTAAACTCTGGCGTCCCTCTCCACTTTACCGCGCACGGCGGCTTGAAGCGGCACTCAAAACCCCGGCAAAGATTTTTTACAAAAATGAGGGAGTTTCACCGGCAGGTAGCCATAAACCCAATACCGCAGTTGCCCAGGCATGGTACAATAAAGAGTTCGGCATCAAGCATCTCATTACTGAAACAGGTGCCGGCCAGTGGGGAAGTGCGCTTGCCATGAGCTGCAAGCTTGTCGGTATCGACTGCAAGGTCTTTATGGTGCGTATCAGCTTCGACCAGAAGCCGTTCCGCAAAATTATGATGAAAACCTGGGGAGCCGACTGCATTGCGAGCCCGAGCACACAAACCGCTGTTGGACGCCGAATTCTTGCGGATATGCCCGATACACCGGGCAGCCTTGCCATTGCTATCAGTGAAGCCATCGAGCAGGCCGTCGAGCGTGATGATACGCGCTACGCCCTCGGCAGCGTTTTGAACCATGTGATGCTGCACCAGACCATTATCGGCCTTGAATCGCGCAAACAGCTTGAGATGGTTGGTCTTTATCCTGATATCGTCATCGGCTGTGCCGGCGGAGGGTCAAACTTTGCCGGTATCAGCTTCCCTTTTATCTGTGACAAGATTCATGGCCGTGAGGTACAGGTTATTGCAACAGAGCCCGAAGCATGCCCCACCCTCACCCGCGGCCCCTATATCTACGATAACGGCGATGAGGCCAAAATGACACCGCTGCTGGCGATGCACAGCCTCGGCCACGGCTTTATTCCTGCCGCCATTCATGCCGGGGGTTTACGCTATCATGGCATGGCTCCGCTGGTCAGCCATGTGAAGCAACTGGGACTTATTGAGGCGACCTCTATTGGCCAGACGGAGTGTTATGAAGCCGCATTGCAGTTTGCCCATACCGAAGGGTTCATCCCCGCACCCGAGACCTCACATGCCATTGCACAGACTATCCGCGAAGCAAAAAAGGCCAAAGAGGAGGGTAAGGAGAAGGTGATTCTCATGAACTGGTCGGGCCACGGACTGATGGATCTTCAGGGTTATGACGCGTTCATGAGTGGAAAACTCAGCGATTACGCCCTCCCCGAAGAGCTCCTGCAACGCTCGCTTCTTGCAGTAAAAGATCATCCGCTGCCTCCACAATCGTAAAAGCAAACTCCCCGTTACTCTCGTTGTTTTGCAAAAAGGCACAGGGTAACGGGTTGCTTAAAACAGCAAAGAGAATCCTTTATCCTTTCGCTGAAACTTTTTTATCTCGGCCTTATAAAATTTAATCTGTTGACCACAAATAAAATCCCTGAATATTGAAATATCCTCCAGCTCTTCGGTTTTATTTAATGCGTCAATATATTCAGTTCTATCCTCTGTGAATATCTTGATAAAAGGTTCTTGATGATACATTTGTATGTAATTCATCATTAATCTTGATGTCCGCCCATTTCCGTCCCCAAAAGGATGAATATTAACCAAGTTGTAATGGAGATCAGCAGATAGCTTTAAAATCTCATTATCTGAAACTTTATAGAGTCTTTGGTTAACATTATCAATAAGTTTAAGCAACAAATTTTCAACCTTGGAAAAATCAGGAAAATATTTTCTATCCACATAGACTTGAGCCTTTCGAAAATCTCCCAATGAAGTATCAAATGTCCCTGACATTGTATTGACCAATCCACCAGTATGCTTCATTACAAGTCCCGCAACTTGTTTTATTAACTCAACACTTATCTTTTGTCTCTGTTTTGAAATCTCTTTAAGAAACATAAATGCTGCATAATGGTCTTTAACCATCATGTGGTCAGTCAATGGTTTTCCTTTTGCTGTAATATCATTCTCCAACAACAATTGAGTATCATTCTCGGTTAACGAACAGCCTTCAATTTTTGTGGAATTATACACAATCGAAATCATTGAAAACTTTTCATAATCAATGGCTTCTGATAATCCCATTTCAAGATATGTCTTTTTTAATATCTCTAATTCTTCCCACATCATACTTCTTCGTAATATCCCATCGTTGATATCAGCTCATCTTCGGCGAGCTCATGAAAGCTGAAATTCATTTACCAAACCTTTTCTTTATTTTTCCAAACACCTCCTCGCCTGGAATCAGCCTTGCCTTGCCGGATTCGATTTCCTTGCTTCTCCGTTCAACTTCTTCAGCCCAAAGCTTATCAACCTCAAGTTGTGTCGGCAGGTTAGTGCTGTGAAGAAGTTTATCAATTAAAATCAACCGATCACCTGTTGGCAGCTCCAAAGCCTGCTCATAAATTTTTTCTGTCATCTGCATAGTCGCCATTGGATACCTCCATGCTTCATACTGTGCTGTAAATTTTAGCATAAAACCACTTCAGCTTACCTTGGGAACTCCACCCTTATTCAGGCGGTGTTCCCAAGCAAGGAAAAAAAGAAATGATTTACTCGCTGTGTACCTGCCCTTCGCCTTCACTGACCGGCACCACCCCGTCAAGAAAGGCAAGTTCATTCTTTTCGGTATCAAGGGCAATGTGGATGGTACTCCCTTCAACAAATCGCCCTTTGAGCATCTCTTCGGCAAGAGGATCTTCCACATATTTCTGCAGGGCCCTTTTCAGGGGACGGGCACCATATTTCTGGTCATAACCTTTGTCGACAAGAAACTCCTTGGCTTTTTCATCAATTTCGACCTCGATACCCATATCGTGGAGCCGCTTGAAGAGCTTGCCGGCAGTAATATCGATGATTTTGAAAATATGGTGCTTTTCGAGCGGGTGAAAAACAATAATATCATCAATACGATTGAGAAACTCGGGATTGAATACCCGTTTGAGGGCATCTTCAATGGTGGATTTCATCGCCTTGTAGTTGCCGGTCGAATCGTCCGGCGCCGTAAAGCCCATAGAGGAGCCTGCACCGAAATTCTTGATATCTTTGGCGCCGATGTTTGAGGTCATGATGATAACGGTGTTGCGGAAATCAACTTTCCGTCCCATGCCGTCAGTCAACACCCCTTCATCAAGTACCTGGAGCAGAATATTAAAGACATCGGGGTGCGCTTTTTCGATCTCATCAATAAGAACTACCGAATAGGGTTTGCGACGCACTTTTTCGGTCAGTTGACCGCCCTCTTCGTAGCCGACATAGCCGGGAGGCGCACCAACCAGACGGCTGACGGAGAACTTCTCCATATACTCACTCATGTCAGCGCGGATCAGGGCATCTTCGGTGTCGAACATATAACGGGTGAGCGCCTTGGCAAGCTCCGTTTTGCCGACACCGGTGGGCCCGAGAAAAATAAAGGAGCCGATGGGACGTGAAGGATCTTTCAGCCCGGCACGTGTCCGCTGTATCGCCTTGGTGATCTTTTTGATGGCCTCGTCCTGACCAATCACCTCTTTGGTCAAATCAGCCTCCATGGAGAGCAGCTTTTTCGATTCCGACTGGGCAACCCTGGCCACCGGAATGCCGGTCATCATGGCAATCACGGAGGTAATATCGGCCTCGGTGACATCGTAGACACTTTCGGCGGCCCGGTCTTCCCACTCCTGTTTGGCCAGGTCAAGTGCATCAATCAGATGTTTCTCCTTGTCGCGAAGCCTTGCGGCCTCTTCGAAATTCTGCATCTTCACTACCTGGTTCTTGTCTGTCTTGACCTCCTCGATGGATTTTTCAAGTTCAAGAATCTCCTGGGGCACATGGATGTTGCTTAAATGCACCCTTGCGCCAGCCTCATCCATGACATCAATGGCCTTGTCGGGCAAAAAACGGTCGGTGATATAGCGCTCGGAAAGCTTTACCGCTTTCTCGATGGAGTCACCAGAATAGTTGACATGATGATGTACCTCATACTTCGACTTGATGTTGTTGAGGATCTGGATGGTCTCGTCAACCGAGGTGGGCTCAACCATGATTTTCTGGAACCTGCGGTCGAGGGCGCCATCTTTTTCAATAAACTGACGGTATTCGTCAAGTGTGGTTGCTCCGATACACTGGAGTTCACCGCGGGCAAGAGCCGGCTTGAAGATGTTGCTTGCGTCAAGCGAACCGGAAGCGCCACCTGCACCGACGATGGTATGCAGCTCGTCGATGAACAAAATCACGTCGCGTGACCGCTCCAGCTCGTTCATGAGTGCTTTCATGCGCTCCTCAAACTGGCCCCGGTATTTGGTGCCGGCAACAAGCGCTGCCAGGTCGAGGGCAACAACCCGCTTGTCGTACAGTACCCGCGACACCTTGCGCTGCACAATCTTGAGAGCAAGACCTTCGGCAATGGCGGTTTTGCCAACGCCAGGCTCACCAATCAGCACCGGATTGTTCTTTTTGCGGCGGCTCAGCACCTGGGCCACCCGCTCAATCTCTTTTTCGCGACCGATGATCGGGTCAAGCTTGTCGTCGATGGCAAGGCGGGTGAGGTCACGGCCAAAGTTGTCGAGCACGGGCGTCTTTGTTCTTTCGCCTTTTCTCGGATCCGGCTTTTTTGGCTGCCGTTCCGGGCCTCCGGACGAGTAAGCGCCCTCAAGGGGAGGATCTTCCGACTCACTCTTGCTGCTGGTGATGCTCATGAGCTCATCGCGGACAAGCTCATAAGTCACCCCGAACTGTTCAAGAATCTGGGCAGCAATGTTGTCATCCCCTTTCATGATCGAGAGCAGAAGATGCTCGGTACCGATAACATTCGACTTGCAGATTTTTGCTTCGAGATAGGTGATTTTCAGCACCTTCTCAGCCTGCTTGGTCAGGGGAACATTGCCCATCTGGGATTCAGCAACCCGTGAGTGTGTACTTTCCTCAATTTTCAGCTTGAGGTCGAAAAGATCTATCTTGAGATTTTTCAGTATTCTGGCGCCAATACCCTCGCCCTCTTTTATGAGGCCAAGGAGAAGATGCTCAGTCCCGATATAGTCATGACCCAACCGGAGAGCTTCCTCCCGGCTGAGACGGATGACATCCTGTACTCTGTTTGAAAAATTTCCTTCCATTCTGGTCTCTATCGGTAAAATTGTTGTGAATACCCCGTCACCACCCACTGATATGCACACGGCAAATAAATTCCATAAAGATAGTTACTTTACAGCAATTCCATAAAAAAGAGAAAACCCGCGCTCCGAATTAAAGGTTCTCCACCGTCCCGAAACAACCATGAATGTTCAACACATCCTTATTGACGACAACAATGCGGCACACCGTGACCTTTCAATTTACCGAACTGCAAAGATAAACAAGGTACGGCTTGAGGACAAAGCGTACAAGATTTACGGCTCGATAGAGCTCGACGCCCACAACTATGCCGCGTTTTTCCATTACAACTTTCCGGAAGCGTTAAACCCTCTTCCCTTCATTTCGGAGAGCAACAACGGACTCGACAGTTGGGACGAGGCGTTTCTGCATAACAGCAGCCTTGCGATGATGAACGCCATTATTGATGTATGCGTAACAGCAATAAACCCTGAAAATCATGAGATGATTCTGCTTGGCTGGCAGGATCAGCCGGTCGGGGTGGCGTACCTCCGTGACCTTGACCCCGCACGGTTTCTTGCCTTTCTGAAAACTCTCCGGCAGTTTGTCGAAGAGTCAGAGGCCGAGGGGTACGATCTGGAATGCATACTGTAAGACCATCTCTATCCCTGTTGCGCAAAAAGATCGGGATGAAGAAAATGGTAGTGCAGTGCATTGATCAGCTTGTCACTGTTTACCAGTTTAAACGGAGCTGGTTCAGCGGATGGCACCAATGGTGGTGGCTCGATTCCTGCAATTGCCGCCGCCCTGCCGTAGTACTCTTTTCTCAGGGTATGGAGCGGGCTGCACGCATTGAACACCTCGCCCCACTGTTTCAGACGGATGATTTCCGAGATGATCTTGATGCAATCGTCACGATGAATGAGGTTCATCGGCTGGTCGGGGTGTGTTATCCCGGTCATGGCGGCGAGATACTTTTCCGGATTGCGGTCATAACCAACGAGGCCTCCAAAGCGCAGCACGGTGGTCTGAAAGCCACTCTCCTGCATCAGCATCTCCTCAACAAGCAGCAATGCCTGACCGGCAAGAGATTCAGAATCTGAAGCGTCCTCTTCGGTAACCTCCCGGTTGAGTGCCGGATAGACGGAGGTGGAGCTGACCAGCAGCACCGAGCGCACCGGCGACTGGCCGAGCGCATCGATAAGTGAAGAAAACTGCTCAATATGGTACTCGATAATATCGTCGCGCCTCAGAGGAGGGATATTGACAATAAGGGTGTCACTCTGCAGAAAAGCAACAATATCGTCGCCTGTCACCTCCGGATCGAGCCGTACAAGCCAGGGCTCAACGCCTGCGTCATGAAGGATTTCAAGCTTCTCCTCCCTCGTGGTCGATCCCTTGACCGAATAGCCCTCTTTAACAAGCGAACGGGCAAGCGGCAATCCAAGCCAGCCGCACCCGAGTATCGTGATCTTTTCCTTTTTCATGGCACTTGTTTTGCGGTTACTGTTTCAATGACCTAATGTACATGATCAGTGACTGCATTTCAACTGAATTCACCTCGAGTTTCATCCCTTTCAACGGGCCAGCGATACAGTTGTTGACCTGGCCAGCAAGATTCGGGTTCTTCCATGCGTTTTCCAGCCCCGCACCTGCGGGATGGCATTCTGCACAGCTTTTTCCGGAAGTCGCACCAGCAAGTGAGCGGGAATTAAAAAGCAAACGCCCCTTTTCCAGAGAAGGCTTTTCGGCGGCCAGCAGCCCTGGGGGAAACATCGAAGCAATCAATATGACAAAAAGCGGATAAGAAACGACGTTCTTCATGACATACCTCCTATTACAGTTAACAAAAAAAAGCAAAAACACTCAGGCACTTTCACCCGCACCAGCTTCCGCAATAAGCCGGTCGAGGCAGGTGCTGCAGATACATGTTGTATACCTTTCGGCAAGATACTCCTTCACTTCAGCCGGAACTTTTCTGGTGGAACACCAGCATGTTGAGGAGAGAGCGCAGGTAAACTGCTGGTAACAGATCGGACAGCGGACCGTTTTACCGCTTCCGGGAGTAGGCTCAATGGAATGGGTCATGGTTGTTCAGTGGTGAAGGTTATTATTTTGTAAGCGTCTGACGAAGTGCTTTCTGCCATCCCGAGAGGATCGTCTCTCTTGCTGCGGGCTCCATGGCGGGCACAAAGGTCAGCTCTGCCTGTTGCAACCCGCGCAGTTCAGCGCTTGACTGCCACACACCGCTCTGCAACCCGGCAAGAAAAGCAACTCCGAGGGAGGTTGATTCACTCTGTTTCGGCACCAGAAGGGGAAGGTCGAGGATGTCGGCCTGAAACTGCATGAGAAAGGCGTTGCCCACCGCTCCCCCATCGACCATGAGCGCTTTCGGAGCAATTGCGGTATCGGCAACCATCGCCGTGAAAAGATCGTAAGACTGCAAGGCAATTGATTCGAGCGCTGCACGGACAATATGGGTTCTGTTTGTGCCTCTCGTCAGCCCCACAAGAGTACCCCGCGCCTCCATCTTCCAGTGCGGCGCACCAAGACCGACAAAGGCTGGCACCAGATAGACCCCTCCATTGCTCCCGGCCTCCCGAGCCATCGCTTCAGATTCGGCCGCATGACCAAGAAGCTGCAAGCCGTCACGCAGCCACTGAATCACCGCTCCGCCCATAAAGACCGATCCCTCAAGGGCGTAGCAAGGTTTGCCTTCCGCATTGAGAGCAAGGGTTGTGAGGAGACCATGCTGCGACCGGATAAAGCTGTCGCCCGTGTTCATCACCATAAAGCAGCCTGTCCCGTAGGTGTTCTTGATGGAACCCGGCTCAAAACAGCATTGACCGAAAAGCGCTGCCTGCTGATCGCCTGCAACAGCGGCAACAGGCAAGCCCTCAAGCTCCTCAAGGGCCGTCACACGACCGAAATCATCCATGGAGTTTTTTACCTCCGGGAGCATCGATTTCGGGATGGCAAAGAGAGCGAGAAGCTCATCGTCCCACTTTTTTTCCCTGATATTGAACAGCAGCGTTCTCGACGCATTGGTGAAATCGGTGGCATGAACCCAGCCTCCGGTCAGCTTCCAGAGCAGCCAACTGTCAACCGTGCCGAACAGCAGGGTTTCAGGATGCACATCAGGATAGCGGTCAAGAATCCAGCGGATTTTGGTGGCGCTGAAATAGGCATCGAGCAAAAGACCGGTTTTGGCCGTGATCATCTCCCCTTCTGCAGCATAACGCCGGCAAAGGTCGCTTGTCCGGCGGCATTGCCAGACAATGGCATGATGAAGCGGCTTGCCGGTTCTTTTGTCCCACACAATGGTGGTTTCACGCTGGTTGGTGATGCCGATGGCGGTGATTGGCTGCAAACAGTGCGCCCTCAGCTCCCTGACGCCCTGTACAACGCTCTGCCAGATCTCTTCCGGATCGTGCTCCACCCACCCCGCTTCGGGGTAGAACTGGGTGATCTCCCGGTAAGCTTTGGCAATGGGTTGACCCTCCCTGTTGTAGAGTACACAAGTGGTGCCTGTGGTTCCCTGATCAATTGCCAGAATTGCCATGCCCTCTTTTTTAATTGCGTTGCTTCAGATCCTGTAAAACTCTCTTTGCGCCGCCATAAAATACCGATTCAAAAAGAAATCTCCTTGCTCCATCATCGGAGAACGAGGCCAAGGGCAAGCCACTCCGCCGACGTTCTTTTAGTGTAAAAAAGCTTTAGCCGGGACTAAGATTGCACATCTTGATAAGAAAAAATAAATTAACGTGGTAGATTTATTGCCAGGCAGAATACAAACCGGATCAAGAATGGTAAAAAAAATATTACATTTTGCTTCATCCCGGTATTTCTTCCTGAAAAGAATCTTATTAATAACTCCTTTTAATACGTTTTTTAAATAGAGGTTAATATCTATTTAATTGTCTACACTTTTTGTTACCGCAATATAAGTGCCATAACCTGATAAGCATATAATTTAAAACAGATTAAAAAACCGATGCCGCAGTCTTGATTAGCGTGTTCCATAACTCATTTAATTTAATGAATTTATAACCTTACAGCAGTGATGTTGACAAAGATATAAACATCTGAATCTGAAAAGACCACTCAACCAATTTGTTTTTTTACTCATAAAAAATAAATAGTCACGCTCATGACGCAAAAACTCAGAATCGCAGTTATCACACCTTATTACAAGGAGCCATTAGAGTTCCTGATACAGTGTCATCAAAGTGTCATCGGTCAGGTAGTTGACGCTGATGTTGATCACTTTTTGGTTGCCGATGGATTTCCACAGGAAGAGTTGGAAAAATGCGATATAAAACACATTATTCTTCCGATAGCACACGCAGATTTTGGAAACACCCCAAGAGGCATAGGAAGCATTCTTGCGGCAGCGGAGGGCTATGACTTCATTACATATCTTGATGCCGATAATTGGTTTCACGCTGATCACCTTGCATCATTATTCGATCTCTGGAAATCCACAAATGCAGATGTATGCTGTTCATTCACAACAATACATCTGCTCGATGGAACGGAAATAATCGGCCTGCAATCTTCTGATGAGAAGGCGCTGACACACGTTGATACGAGTTGTTATTTCCTTAGCAAAAAAGCATTTAAGACTTTTAATATTTGGTTGGACATGCCAAGGCAATTAACAGAAATCGGCGACCGTATTTTTTTTTCTGGCCTCAAGCACTTTAACTATAGTGTAGCATTTTCAAAAAGAAAAACTGTAGCATATCGTTCTCAATATAAAGTACATTACCTTGCAGCAAAATTGATTCCGCCAGAAGGAGCAAAAGAGAACGTAGGTAAAGAATCATATAAGTGGCTTTTAACCGTTGATGGCGTGAAAGAAACTGTGAAAAAAATTGGATTTTTCCCTCTATAACGAGAAAATAAAATCAAAAAACCGAATCGAAAGATTCCCCGACATCACACATTAAGTAGCAGAAAAAGCCCGCGAAGCCAATAAAATCAGCGCGGGATTTTGATGATTGAAAAAAGTGTAATTACGGCAGCGGCAAACAACTCTTCGGCAAGTCCTTTCGAATGATTCACGCTGGTCGGTGATTCCGATGGCGGTGATTGGCTGCGAACAGTGCGCCCTCAGCTCCCTGAGCCCTGTACAACGCTCTGCCTGATCTTTTCCGGATCGTGCTCCGCCCACCCCCTGCTTCGGGATAGAACTGGGCGATCTCACGCTAAGCTTTGGCAATGGGTTGACCCTCCCTGTCATAGGGTACACCGGTGGTGACAATGGTTCCCTGGTCGATTGCCAGAATTACCATGCCTCTTTTTGGTGGTGAAGGGTTGAAGGGTTGCTCCAACTCCTGCAATGCAGTCTCTCTTTCGCGTAAAATACCAATTCGGAAAGGAAACTCCTTGCGCCATCATGCAGAGGAGGGCAAGAGCAGGCCGCTCTGTCACCGCTCTTTTGGTGTAAAAAAGCGTTGCGGCTGATCAACCTCCCCTTTTACATGGTCAACCAGATTGAGCGGATTGTCAATGAGACATGATCATCCTGTAATCGTGGATTTCAAGGTGAATCAAGACCGGGCCGCCGAGTGGCCTGCCTTTTGGCCCCTTCGGAGTTACCCGCCTTACAGAAGGATAAACAACTCCTGAACTGTTTTTTGCGTGCTGCAAAACGACATTGGATGCGGCTGCAAGCGGGCTGATGATCTGGGCAGTATAGTCGTGCTGAATCAGGCGCCCGGTTTCGCGCTCAAACCGGAACCGCTGCACCCGGCTGTGAGTGGGAATCGCGTCAGGGAAACGTGCTTCCAGCCAACCCGGTTCGATCTCCGTCCAGACAATATCCTCACGCATCAGCAGCGCTGGCAGGGTAAAGTAATTCCAGGAAGCATAGTTGGCGAAATAACTCATATCGAGGTCGTCCCAATAGAACAGCCGTCTATTGATTTTGAAATAATCCCGCGCATTGCGGCGCTCTGAAATGAGCTGACCCTGTTTATTTTCCAGACGAACATTTGGACCGTCAAGAACTCCTGTGACACAAGAATCGAGACCAATCGGAGTCAGGGAGGAAAATGGCCGGTGAACATCAAGTACCATTTTGGCATGGCGGAAAAACGGTCGCCGTTTCAGTGTAAACGCCAGTCCGGAAGCACTTATCTCAACTTCAAGCGTTTTTGCATTTTGCCAGAGCGCGCGTCCGCCGTACGCGGCAATTGCCTTTTCTGCTGTTTCGGTCAGGTTCATAGGAATATCTGGTTTTATCATACCGTATAAAGTGCCGTCAGGGTTAGCTTCCGGGGTATTCATTGCCACCAATACCCTCAGAAAACGGCTGTTTGGTTTAAAAACATGATTAACCTTATCCGCCTGCATTGACCACCAATAGCCAGCAAGCCGGTAATAAAAAGCCTTACTCTGGCACGTTTTTCTTACAGGGAACGTAGCAAATACTGTTTAAAAGCGTATACATAAAATATACTTATTCTGTAAATAATTTCCGATGATTACCATTTGAAAACCATTGATGTCATGCGGATGCCGCCCTGTCGCGGAATGCGGATTTCGGTTATGAGCGGTTAACCCAAGAGCCCCGGCGCTCAAGTCAAACGGGCAAAGAATGGTGCAAATCTCGAATATGGTACGATACGTATCTGTTTATTCAATATCTTGAAAAGAAGCACAGAAAACGTTACAAAGATAGCCTTCAGACAAAGTATAAACTTTCTGAAAAAGAGAATTTATTTTCATTTACACTGATCGCTGGATAAACATGAATCAGCAACAAAAATCCGGCCACGACCCATGTGTTGAGTTCATTGATGTCGGGGTAACAAAGCTGAGCCCGGCAGCTATGAATATGGTCATTCTTGACCGGATATCTTTTACCGCCTGGCAGGGCCAAATAACCGGAATAATCGGAGCTTCAGGAAGCGGCAAAAGCACCCTGATTCGACTGTGCAACCGCCTTGATGATCCTTCTGCGGGAACCATTAAACTGAATGGGCAAAACATTGCAACCATAGACCCGCTGGTGCTGCGTCGCAAAGTTGCCATGGTTCTGCAAAAGCCCTTCATGTTTCATGGAACACTCCTTGAAAACCTGCAACGACCCTTCATGTTCCGCAACATGACTCCACCTTCAGCCGAAAGCCAGGACATTGCCCGCGTGCTTGATCTCGTTCAACTCTCCCGGGAGATGCTTCAGCGGGATGCCCGTTCACTTTCCGGGGGTGAACAACAGCGAGTCAATCTGGCTCGTGCGCTTGTCAACCGCCCGGAAGTATTGTTGCTCGATGAACCCACCAGCGCCCTCGACCGCCCGTCAACAGCACGACTGGCCAGCACACTCAGCAACATCTGCCAGAGTGAACATCTGGCAATTATTGTGGTGACCCACGACCTCTATCTTGCTGAACATATCGTCAATCACCTGATCTACCTCGAAGAGGGCCGAATTAAAGAACAGGGCGCTGGCGCACAGATGCTCGCCATGCCGCAAACAAACGCGTTCAGCAATTTTCTGGCACAACCAGAACGAGAACAGAAATTATCCTCATGAACAAACCGCACATCATTCCGCTGGATGTGATCCAGTTGGTCTACGCTTACGCGCTGATTCCGCTTTCGCTGGGCCTCGCACGCCTGCAGCACATTGGGCATGAAAAGCAGCTTCTCTGGAGCTCAATGCGTATGCTCTTTCAACTCATCGCGGTCGGCTACCTGCTGCATCTTGTTTTTGCCATCAATTCTCCACTGCCGGTCGTGCTCATGCTGCTCGCCATGGCCGGTTTTTCGCTCCAGGTAGCAGGATCGCGCATCAAGAAACGGATGCCAAATTTCTATCGTGTGGTAGGGAGTTCCATCATCATTGGCTGTGGAGGAGTAACATTCTATTTCTGCCTGCTGGTCGTCGGCTACTCGCCCTGGTTCGATCCCCGCTATCTGATCCCTCTGGCAGGCATGATTTTCGGTAACGCCATGAACGGGGCAAGCCTTGCCGCCGAACGGCTATCTTCAGAAATGCATGAACGGCGCGAAGAGATAGAATGCGCCCTCTCTCTTGGCGCCACTTCCCGGCAATCCGCCGCAGAGGCCATCCGGAATGCCTACAGTGCTGCCCTGCGCCCAACCATCAACACGATGGCGGCCACCGGAATCGTTGCGCTGCCCGGAATGATGACCGGCCAGATTCTTTCAGGGACAGAACCCATCATCGCCGTGCGGTACCAGATTGCCATACTCTGCGCCATAACCGGAGCTGTAGCCGTGACCTCATTTTTGATTGTGCAGCAAGGCTACCGCCGCTTCTTTACCGAAGCCCATCAACTGAAGCAGGAGTGATGTGGGGGATCAGAATGGGGGGTGCAGTTTCTTGCCTTTCTTTTCAAACAAGTTGAACATAGTTATTTTCAAGTGTTACGTTGAAATGAATGTCTGCTTTAAGAGCTTTGAAAACTTTCAAAATCGTGTCAATTGTTGCACTGTTTGTATTACTTTCAAGTTTTGATATTTGGGATTTCTGAACGCCAACAAGCTTTCCTAATTGTTCTTGTGTCAAGTTTCGTTCTTGTCGTGCCGTTTTAATCATTTTTCCCAAAACGTCCATCCGAAGTTCATACTCGTATTGATCTCTCTCTTCAGTACCAATTTTGCCGATATATTTATTTTTCATTTCGGCAAGTGAATATTGAAGTGGACCCCAACCGGTAGACAAAAAGTGGCTTAGTTTAAGTTACTAACCTGACCTGTTTATGCAGCGGAAAGGCGCTGCCCCTCTTTTATCTGTAACTCTTCTGTCGGCTTATTCTTCTTGCTGTATTTGTCAA
>CAIRXW010000055.1 GCA_903882665.1 uncultured Chlorobiaceae bacterium
AGCTTTTGAAAGCGGTCGACAATCACCCCATGCTCCAGAAGCACCGCACCGATCTCGATAGCCCGGTCACCATACTCCGGAGACAAGCCCGTCGTCTCAAAATCCAGCACCACCACACTGTCCGCCAACGTCTTCTGCAAGCAATAATTACCAATTATCATTACACCGGCTCCGGCTGATGTCAAAAAACCATATAATGCAGAACTCTGCATCGGAAACAACAATGTCGCCAAAACAATAGAGTCTACAAACAAGATCGCAGGTTTATGACGTTCCCAGGGGTTTCCGTCAGCATCTCATCAACGAAGAAGTTCGGTCCGGTGCCGATTATCCATCAGCTATCCAGGTCGTGCTTATTTGTCGCGCTTTTCTGCGGGGGGATGCTCCCTTCTTTCCGTGATGTTCGTCAGTTTTAGTATACTGCATGAAATAAAGGATTTCCGGTTAACACCTCCAAAACGATTCAATAGTGAACCATGACACCCGAGCAATTGTCGCAAACACTCGTACAGAGCGAAGGACTTGCCTGCAATCCCATAGCGGTCAAATTTGTTACCTCGCTCAGTGACCTGCCCGACGGAGTGAAAAAATTTGGAGCCTCTTCAGGGGAACGCACTCCAAAATCATTTCTCTGCGCCATGTGGGGCGACTGTTTGAGGGGCGCCGGCCCTTTCTATACGACCAGAGAGCATCAGGTTTGCGGCGGCGGTGCAATAGCTGCCGGTTTCGGCTGCCTTCTGCCTATCGAGGTTGCAGAAAAATTCATGATCGGTGACGGAAAACTGTTCGGAACGATGGAAGCCCTCCGCTGCTCACTGGCATCGACCATGCCGTTCGAAGATGGAGAGTTTGAAGCGCAAATCGTCGGACCTCTTTCTGCCATGAATGACGATGCCCTGCGGCCAGATGTGGTACTCATCGTCTGCAAACCCTTTCAGGGACAGCACATCCTGAGGGCTTACGGCTTCGACAGCGGCGAACTGGTTCACGGCATAGCTGGCGGTTCGACCTGCGAGATGGTTTCAAGCTATGTCATGAAAACCGGAAAGCCGACGTTCACGCTTGGCGACACCGGCGGCAACGCCGGGCTCTCTCTCGCACCCGATGAGCTGCTTCTTGCTTTTCCGTACGACAAGCTGCAGACAGCCGTCGGCAATTTGCCGCGAATATGCCGGACATCAAGCATGCACCGGCATACAATCATTCATGAACGCTGACAGATATCGTTTCTTGTTCTGATGCCGATGCTTGAAAAAAAGAATATCCCCCGATCGGTATCGGCGGCAAAGCCATTATCAGTTTTTACCATTCTGCCACTGATGAAGAGAAGTTGGCCAAAGTCTGCTTCGATGCTGCGAAAGAGGAGGGAAACAATGAAATCGCCGTCGGCGGGCCTGACATCTATACTATTGAAACATGCCTCGGGGCCAGTGTTAAACGCTACACTTTCACTGTATGTGACTTTTACCTCTTGACTTCCTGCAGGTTAATCGGTGCTTACTGAATGTCCCCGAGTCTCGCCAAGCGCCCTCTACTCGGGGCGGATGTCATACCGGTGCAGGTACTTTGACTTCTTAATTCCCTCAAAGCCTCTCAAATATGTTTTGTGGTTCTTCCGCCGCTACTTGGAACCAGTGATGACTTTTTCATTCCCGGCCATACCGTTTTCGCTGAACGGCGTCCTATTAAAAGTGCGAGCTCCCAGAATATCGTAGTAAAGCGATTCGTAACTCTCGACCATTCTTTCTGATAAAAAACGGCTTTCAAACTCAGCTCTGCACGTTTTTCTTGAAATGCGATCGATGCCGCGTATAGCTTCGATAAAGTCAAGTTTGCTCTCACAAACAAATCCTGTTTTACCATTGATTATGATTTCGGGAGCCGATCCACATTTTCTGACAATCACAGGTGTGCCGCTGGCAAGTGCTTCAATCATGACCAACCCGAAAGGTTCAGGCCAGTCGATGGTATTCAGGAGTGCCTTTGCATTTTTTAACAGTTCCCGCTTTTGCCGGTCGTCAACCTCGCCGACATAGTCAATAAGGGGGTGATCGAGCAGAGGCCTTACCCTGTTTTCAAAATAGGCCCTTTCACTTGGATCTATCTTGGCGGCAATTTTCAGAGGTATACGGCATGCTTTTGCAAGCCGAATAGCCTCTTCAGGTTTTTTTTCCTCAGAAAATCGCCCGAGATAGAGAAAGTAATCGCCCGGCTGGTCGTTATACTCAAAACAGGATGAGGGATAGCCGTGATAAACGGTTTTTATCCAGTTAATATCCTGCACTGGAGCCCTCTGGGCATCACTGATTGAGACATAGGGAATACCGCTGTAACAACGCAGCATTTTGCAGTGATCGCTGATGTCAAGTCTTCCGTGCATGGTCAGCACGGTCGGAACAACAGATCTGTACGCAAAGGGCAGCGTCATGTATTCAAGATGAGAGTGGATGATGTCAAATTCACTGATCATTTTTTCATAAACCTGGCTGAGCATCATCATGGTCATCAGGAACGGCGAATGCGCCTTCCGTCCGAGTCGGAGACTTTCGCTGACTGGCGCAACAAGCCTTGCACTGGTCAGTGAATCACCCGAAGCAAAGAGAGTAACTTGATGACCCCGCTCAACAAGCCCTTCCGTCAGATAGTAAACGACCCGTTCCGTTCCTCCGTATTTCTTGGGAGGAACTCTCTCGATTAGCGGGGCAATTTGTGCAATTCTCAATTTCTTTTCCATCACCTCTTTTCCTCAATGTTTTGAGGTACAATAGGGCAACTCATACCTCTTGTTCGTCACTATTTTAAAGGACTTCTGATAGAGGCTAAGGGGGAGCGACTGCTCATCCTGTGAACGAATAAGCACTGAAACCCTGTCATGGAAAACCGTAACTTCAACGGTTCTCGCTCTCCACTGCACGCAAAACGAGAGACTTTCCCATTTTTTCGGCAACCACGGTTTCAGCACAATACGGTCAGACTTTATTGAAAACCCTCCGAAACCATAAATCACTGTCTGCCAGGTACCTCCCACGGCGGCAGCATGAATCCCGAGCGCTGTATTTTCATGCAGGTTCTCCAGATCAAACAGTGCCGTTTTCATAAAATAATCATACGCCCTTGTGCGCCTGCCGACAGCAAGCCCCATCATGGCATGAATACAGTGGCTCAGTGAGGATGCATGCGCGGTGCGTTGCTCATAAAAATCAAAATTGGCTTTTTTATCCTCATCACTGAATGCATGAGGAAAAAGCATCATCATGATGAGAACATCAGCCTGCTTGATGAGTCGCGTCTGCTGTATATTGTTGTAATCAATACCGCCTGGCAGGATTGGATGACCCTTGCGATCAAACCCCTCTATGAGATAATCTTTCAGTGAAAAGTACCCGTCAAACTGTTCAAAAAGCCTTGTTTGGGGATCGTACGAGATACGGAGCTTCCGGCTGATAACCATCCAGGAATCAACCTCCTCTTTTTCAAGCGTTATTTGGGCGGCAAGAGCAGCCATAATTTCAGGATGATTCCTGCCCATGTACTTGAAAAGCAGAGCAGCAAGCCCAAGATGCCATTTAACCAAAAAATTCGTATAGGCATTATTGTTGACATGTTCATGAAACTCATCAGGGCCTATGACACAACGAATTTCATAATGCTCTCCCGCCTCAACTACCCTCGATGCCCAGAATCTGGCCGTAAGAAAAACCATTTCAAGACCGTAGTCCACAAGAAAACTCTCGTCTCCGGTTACGCGGAAATATTTTTCCACGCCATAGATCACATCGGAAACAATATGATCCTCCTCGGTACCGGTATAGATCAGCCGTATGGTACGTTCAAGTTTTGAGGCAAATCTCGGAGTAACATCCTCTCCGGTTGTTGCCGATTCCCAGGCATACTTCGCCCCTTTATATCCCATTTTTACCGCATTTTTTTTGGCACCATCGAGCGTATTATAACGGTAAAGAAGCATATTCCGGGCAATATCCGGAAAATTGTAGATAAAGAACGGCAGGATAAAAATCTCGGTATCCCAGAAAACATGACCCATATACCCTTCGGAGCTCAGGAATTTAGCGCCAATGCCAGCAGGTCGTGAAGGAGCATTGATCAGCAACTGATAGATGTTGAAGCGCAATGCATGCTGAGCCTTGTCATCACCCTTGATAACAATATCTGCCTGCTTCCATTTTTTATCCAATGCTTCAAGGTGAGCGACTATTTCGAAAGCTGGACCACTGCGAACAAAGGATTTCAATTTGCCGATTGTACCCTTGAACATCTTATCAGCCTCAATCTCGCGGCTTGTGGCAACAACAGCCAGTTTTTCGAAAACATAGCTCTCACCCTCCCGTACATCGAGAGTAATTTCGCTGGTAAACTTTTCCCCGTAAATTCTTGGTTCCCATGTTTGCTGATGGGATAACGGAGAAACCAGCTTCCATGAAACCGCTTCCGAAATCCGTATACCCTGTTCCCTGGTTTTCATCTCGAGATACATAAAAACCCGGCCACGCTCGATTCTTTCAAGCTGCAGATGCTTGAACATTTCGCGAGGGAAATATCCTCTGTTGCACACCTCTCCGTTCAGACCGCTGAGAACCCTGATCGGGCCGGAAAAATTCCTCGGAGTAATCTTTACCATCATATACCCCAGATGCATATTATGCATGAAAACAAGGCGTATCGTTTCAAACGTGAGAATCTTTCCGGAAGGATCCTTAAAGGTGGAGATACGGTGCAATGTCCCTTTTTTCATATCAAGGATCTGCTCATGATCGAGTGCCTTGCAGGTTGGCATACAGAATTTATACCCCCCGTTCCAGACCGATACATCAGTCCACATGGGGCATTTAACCAGTTGCTCAACATCGGCTTCTGATTTATTGAAAATCCCGCTCAGGTACATACCTCCGGAATTTCCGGGAGACAACTCCTCAAGACTTCCCCTGATATTGAGATAACCGTTCCCGATGGTCAACAGACTCTCATTGACCTGCATGTTGTTTTCAGTGTTGCGAAATTCCTTTTGCCTCATCAACTGCTTTTCCGGAGAGGTGAGGGCCAAATGCCTGCGGCTGATTCCCTCGCATAAACCCCTTCGCCTGAGCAACCACTCCTCAGCAGAAAGCTCAAGCAATGCCTTGGTCACTGATCTGGCACCAACACTCCCCTGTTCATATCGCTTATCCATAATACTCCCCCCTGCTGCTTGTCGCTGATAATGATGTATCCGCCCCTTAAAGAACGCCGATCTTGCTTTTAAAATATACTTATTTTACATCAACATAAATAAAAATCAGGAGAAAAGGATATCAGAGGCCCCCATCTCACTCTTGATAATTACTGGCATAAGCCAAAGCACATCAATCTTTATAGTGGGTTTTAAAGCTGCTCTTTATGTCGATAACGCTTTTTTTCTTATTATTTGATAATATGCCATCTGGACTACTTAAATGATTTAATCACTATAATTTTGGAGCAAAACACCTACAATCAATGCCCGGTCTGCGGCTATCCCCTCACGATGCAGAGTGCGGTATGTCCCCGGTGCGGAAACGATATTCTTGAAGATATCTCCTCTCTTGACCAGCAATCCCAGGAGCTTCACCATCACAATATGGAAGGGAAAAGAGCCGAGTGGTATACCCGCTGCCTTACCGAAAAACTTAATATCAGCACAAACGACCCTGCGACCGTTGCCCGAGAAAGCACTCATCAGGAAGCGCAAAAAAAGAGCGTCGAATGCACTGATGACGTTTACTACCTTAGCCATATTTCAAGAGCCGAGCTCCTCAAGGAGAGTAGCGTACGAAAAAAATGGTGGACTGCCCTGTCGGCTGACTGGAAAGAGATCGTCAAAACAACCCTGAAAGTTGTCCGGGAGCCCTCTGACGTGGAGTTTCTTGACTTTCTTGAAACCACACACCTGCGTTGCGACAACCGCAGGATTCATAACCTCCTGCCCGTCCAGGTACTTGAAAACCTCCAGCAGCTCCGTTGCGATGAGTCGCCTGTTGAAAGTCTTGACCCGCTCAGGAACCTTGAGAAGCTTCGTCGCCTCTACGCTTTCGACTGCGACTTTTCATCACTTGAACCCCTTCGCAACCTGAACGGACTGAAACTTCTCTGGATATCAAGCACCAAGGTCACCTCACTTGAACCGATCAGCAACTTGCTTGCTCTTGAAGAGCTCTACTGTTCCGAAACCGCCATCAACGACCTTTCCCCGCTGAAAGCGCTTATCAACCTCGAAAAGCTCAGTTGCTACAAAACCGCCATCTCCTCACTTGAACCGCTCCGGCACCTCGAAAATCTTGTGGAGCTTGGCATCGACAATTCAAACATTACCGATATCACGCCACTCGCCGGACTCAAAAACCTCGAATATCTCCGCTGCAACAAAACCGGCATAAAAAGCATCGAAGCACTGAGAAATCTTATTGATCTTCGAGAACTGAGTCTTGCAAACACGCCACTTCTCGATATCGAACCCCTCGAAGAGCTTGCCAACCTCGAAGAGCTCGATCTGTCGAACACCTCCATCGCTACAATAGGCCCCATCATGCACCTGCAGAACCTTGAAAAAGTAGAGCTTTCAGCCGGCAGGATTCACCATACAGAGCTTGAACGCTTTATTGAGCTCCACCCGAATTGCGAAGTGCTGCTTAAACCCTGAGCAAGAAACCGTTTACAGCAATGGTGCCACACATTATGGTGCCATTGCTGTATTGGCATATTTTCTTGCGCAATAATCTCCTTTCGGGAAAATTTTTTTTCCAGCCTCTCCATGTCAGTTTTTTTCTGTTGAGTGAGCTTGCTTTTTCAGAGTTCCTGAGAACAGAGGATCAGATTTTCAGGAAGAAAAAGGACTGGAACGAAGCACTCGAAAACCAACGTAGAGGTTCCTGACCCACGGATTGACGCCGGTCCGGGAGGAGCAGCGCAGGGCATCAGCTTTATCACAATAATACCCTGAAAGTAGGATAAAGCGCACACTATTTGCAGGGCACTCCCAGATATTCCAGGAACAACCTGTCTCTGGCTACTGATTCGGTAGACCAACGGTAGTTACCCATGGCTGTTTGCACGTGGGTCGTCTCAATGCAGTCGA
>CAIRXW010000056.1 GCA_903882665.1 uncultured Chlorobiaceae bacterium
ATAATATCATCCCACTGTGTCGTGTATCTTGCCGAAAGCCGCTCCTGATGAGGCTTCCAGCTCTCTGAGTTCTCTGCCGCCAGTCGCACGGCACCGCTTCCATAGCGCTTGTTGATCGCATCCATCACCTGCATAATCCTGCCATCCCGCTCATTTGGTGCTGGAGCTTCCTCCGCAAAGAGCGAAAGCGTTTTACTGGACGTCTCTTTCGGCACGATCCCGCTGACAAGAACACCGGCCTTTTTGTAGCTCTTACCGGCAAGAAAGATACCATCAAGCATCGTTTGTGCCGCTTTCAGAATCGCAATGGAGTCATTCGTCGGGCAGGGAAGGGAAGCCGTCCTGGTTCCCCAGTATCGTTTGCACGACTCATCGAACGGACTGGTAGCGATAAAAACGGTAAGCAGCGAAGCCAGCGAGTTCTCTTTTCGCAGCTTCACTGCGCACTTGCCCGCAAACGTCGCCACGGCCTGCTGCAGCTCCTCCTGCAAGGTAACGCTGCGGCCAAAGGAGCGAGAGGTGCAGATGCTTTGCTTTGCAGGCCGAACCAGCTCCATCGGCAGGCATGATTTACCCTGCAGCTCAGCCTGAATCCTGGCGCCGACAACATGCAGATGCTTCTTTACCCATGCGGCAGGCGCGGCAGCAAGGTCAGCGGCGTTCTCAATCCGCTTTGCCTGCAGCAGCTTGCTCCACTGCCGTCCGATGCCCCAGATATCCTCAACCCTGGTGCGCTCAAGCGCTATCTGGATCTCGGCATGGCTTGCGAGCACGCAGACGCCCTGATAGTGCGGGTTCTTTTTTGCCAGCCGGTTGGCGATTTTCGCAAGTGTTTTTGTCGGTGCCATGCCGACGCAGACCGGAATACCGGTATGCTGCCTGACCGTAAGGCGAATGAGGCGGGCATACTCCGTCAGGTCAAAGCGCGCGAAGCCCGACATGTCGAGAAAAGCCTCATCAATCGAATAGACTTCAATTTCAGGCGCAAGGGCGGCAAGCGTCATCATAACCCGCGTTGACATATCGCCATAAAGGGCATAATTCGACGAGAAGACAGCCACCTCATGCTCTTTCAGCAGCGGGCGGCACTTGAATTCCGGCATACCCATCTGGATGCCAAGCGCCTTGGCCTCTTCCGATCGGGCGATAATGCAGCCATCATTGTTCGACAGCACAACAACCGGGCGCAAGCGCAGGGCAGGGTTGAACACCCGTTCACACGAAGCATAGAAGTTATTGCAGTCAACAAGGGCAAACATGGGGTAGGTCTCCAGTAGCGGGTTATCCCGGTTTGTGAATCACGTAAGCGACAATGCCCCACACCAGAAAAGCATTTTCTTCACTGATTTTGATCGGCTTGAATTCCGCATTGGCAGGCATAAGGTAAACGCCCTCCTCTTGCACAGCCAGGCGCTTCACCGTAAACTCTCCGTCAAGATAACAAACAGCAATAGCGCCCTCTTTCGGTTCAAGGGCCTTGTCGATAACCAGCAAGTCGCCATCCTGAATGCCCGCATCAACCATGGAGTCGCCTTTTACTCTGGCATAAAAGGTGGCTGCCGGGTGCTTGATCAACTCCTTGTTCAGGTCAAGGGCAAGATCAAGATACTCTTCAGCCGGAGAGGGGAACCCGGCGGCAATTGCTGTGCCGGCAAGCGGCAGCTCAAGCTGCGTTGTAAAGTCCGGAGTAAAAAAGTCGAGCACCGGGCCGGCATGTATTCTGGAAAGTCTCATGAATGGTGAGCATGATAATTGTGGTCTTCATTTTTCAAGGAGTCTTATCACCGTTCGCAGACGGCTTCCGCAACGACGTTTTTACGTTATGATTATGCTTTCAGTTTCTGCTATTGACTTGCGCATCTATAGCAAGGTTCATCTGTTCCTTGAGCTCTCTCAGCCGTTCAGCCGCATCGGGATCGCCTAACGCTTCCTGCAGCCTTAATACCGCACTTTTTGCATAAAAACCACCCTTCGGTTCTAACTGCCTGCGCTTTTCGGTCACTCCGATTTCAATGCTGGCAATTTCTGCTACTTCCACAATCTCGTCTGAAAGTGACGGGTCTTTTCTCATCACCTTCAGGGCGTCATAAGCCTCTTTGTACTGCCCGGCCTCGATCTGCTCAATAATACGTTGTAGTTGTGTTTTCATGGCTTTATTGGTCTTTTTTTTACTTCCGAAAAGTGATCTTTACGGGAGATCAAGCTTTTGCTGAATACTTTTCTCCGCCCGGTTATGCCTTTAATCGTGGCCGGGCCAAGCCAGCGCCCATACCAGAGCAACGATCCAGCCAATACCACTCCATCCGAGAAGGATATTGAGGGTAAGGATTGCCACTTTACTGCGATGTGCTCGCAAAAAAGCCACAACGGATGGAATGAAATATGCCGCCCATAACAATATCATTACCAGAATGGATACCACAGGTGAGGAATTAGACCAATACCAGGAATAAAAATGATGCATAACCTATCGTTTTGAATACAAGGAGCACAGGAAGCCTCAACTGGCTACATGTTACATTACATAATCATCCCTGCATTATCAAGACCCCTTCCCAAAAAACTGGAGCAGAGGAAACAGAGCTGAAGGTCTGTATTCCTGCGGGTAATTTTTTCATAGTCAGTCAGCCTCAATTCAAAATAGTTACTTGAATAGAGCACCCATGATTGAAAACTCTCTACACAGCTTGCCGCAAGGACAATGGAGTGGGGGAGGAACCGCACCCTTGTACTGCTTGAGGCCTCTTATGTTGTTTTTTACTTCCCCCATGGTTCACCGATGTCGGTAAACGATTGACAAAGTCACCAAAACTCTATTTTTACGATGTGGGTCTGGCCTCCTGGCTTATCGGAATAACGCAGGAGTCACTCCTGCAAGCTCATCCCTTGCGAGGATCGCTGTTTGAAAATCTGGTGGTTCTTGAGATGCTCAAGGCACGCATCAATGCTGGCTTGCAGACGAATCTGCATTTTTATCGTGACTGCAGCGGAATGGAAGTTGATGTTCTGCTGGAAGCGGGCAACATGATAAGACTCTTCGAAATCAAGTCATCGCAGACGATCAATCAGGAGTCTTTCATCCAGCTCAACAAAGTCGCAGCCATTTTTGGCGAACGTGTCGCAAAAAAAGTGGTGCTGTACGCTGGTCATGAACAACAAATACGCAGCAACGCCGAGGTTGTGAGTTATCTCTATACCGGGGCAGCCGTAACCAACGAAGGTGTTATCGACAGTTCACCGTTGAGCATGGAGATTTTCCCCGCCCGGCAGTGAACTATGGCAATTTGCCCCGTTTTATTGGGTGTTTAACTTGGAAATGGGTGTTAATGGGTGTGTTCTTGGTTTATGCTTGGTCTCTCAGTCCCTATTTTGACCGAGTGAGAGTTGTTCGGGTTTGTTATGTTGAAAATTGGTAGAGCGTATTTTTCAGGGTGAATGAGAGTGCATGACAACTTGTTGTAATCACAATTCTTGGGCAGGCAGAAGAGCTGGATAAAGTATCCGTTTGATCAAGTCTTCGCAGTCGATCAATCAAAAGCTGTTTTCGTTTTGTGATTTACGTATTCGTATTGTTGGATAATCTTCAGATCGTTTTTTGCCGCTCGGTCTGAATGGGTTTAGAAATGACTCTGGTCTGCCCGGTTCAGGCAGGCACAGACCGGTTCCAAAGTGTCTCCGGTGCAATATCAAGATTACCTGGCCAAACGACAGTGCCGTATTTAACAGAGGCCTTGAAAAAGAGTGGAGAGTTGCAGAGCTTGGTAAAGGTTTTTTTTCGAAAAAAGGCTTCATGTCAAATATTCGCCTTGCCCCGTTTTCAAAAACAAGTTCCAGAGTGAAGTCTTTATGAGTTGTTACGGTGATGATATCAAGAAGTTGTTCCATAATATACTCCTTCTTGTTGAAGCGGTGCGATACGAAACGGTTCCTCACCTGCACAGGCGAGTTCCCAGTCAGCCATGAGTTCTTCTTTGTGAATGTCTACCCATACTTGTACCATCCGAAGTTGTCGTAGCGGTATGTTCCCGGCAAGAAGACTGTCGCTCACTATCGTTTAAGTGGCGGAAACTCCGCAAGTATTTTCGCAACGGCACTATCTATATCCTGCTGCATCTCTTTGCCGGTATCATAATTTTTCAGGATACCCTGAGCCATGCCACGCCATGCCAGTTCATTGCTTTTCTGATCCGTAACGTCGATGACCAACGTGCCTTCTTTGTAATAGCTCACGTAAGGGCCCGGCCAGTATGGGTCATAAATGCCAAACCTGTTATGACCAAACCTGTTATGGTAATAGCCGTGGTGATAAGAGAAGCTCATCGGGGGC
>CAIRXW010000057.1 GCA_903882665.1 uncultured Chlorobiaceae bacterium
CTTGCAGAAGACGTTGGCGGACAGTGTGGTGGTGCTGGATTTTGAGACGACGGGCTTGTCTCCGGAGTATGGTGACCGGGCTATCGAGATCGGTGCGGTGCTTCTGGAGCATGGGGTGATTGTCGACCGCTTTCAAAAGCTTATGAATCCCGGGTTCCGGATCAGCCGGTTTATCGAGAGTTATACCGGTATTACCAATGAGATGCTGAAAAGCCAGCCTTGCTGCGAAGAGGTGATGGCTGAGTTTTCAGAGTTTATTGCCGGTCATAATATTGTCGCGCACAATGCGTCATTTGACCGCCGTTTTCTGGAATTCGAGCTGAAACGGGCGAAACGGGCATACGAAGGCGCCTGCTGCTGCTCTCTGCTGGTGGCAAGAAGGATTTATCAGGATTCTCCGAACCATAAGCTGCAGACGCTGGTGTCACATGCGGGTATCCCGGAGAGCGGAACGTTTCACCGTGCGCTGGCGGATGCCGAGATGACCGCGCATTTGTGGATCTCAATGATCGACCGGATTCGTCAGCAATACAGTATCCCGATGATTTTCTTTGACCAACTGCGTGAACTCTCAAAAGTCGACAAGCTCTATGCCCACAAATATCTTACCTCCCTCGGAGAGGGATGTTGAGAATGTTCGGTAGTGACTGGCTGCTTGATGCCACAATCATGATGATCGAGCGTACGCACCGGGTGGAAAACCTGGCGACTGATGAACTGGCTGCGATGCTTGCCGGAGCGGAACCGCCGTTGCTGTTCGACGTTCGAACCGCCGGGGAGTACGAGAAGAGCCGTATTGCAACGGCCGTGCGTGTCGATCCGGATACCGGCCTGGATGATTTCGCGGCTCGATACGCCGCACTTCTGGCGGGGCGTGACCTTGTCCTGTACTGTTCGGTCGGCCAGCGCAGCTCGGAACTGCTCAAGCGGGTGGAGAGTGTGTGCGGGAAAGCGGGAGCGAAGAGTTGCCGCAATCTGCGAGGCGGCATCTTTCGCTGGTATAACGAGGGCCGACCTGTCGTCGATGCGTCTGGTGAGACGGACGATATCGACACCTACGATCCACTCTGGGCCATGATGGTCGAACGGCGGCAGTAGAATGGGCTTATGGGCGGAACGGCCTTTGGAGCAGGGCGAAGAGACGCTGCTTGTCGGGGTCGCTTTCATGGTCGAGACCGATACGGAGGTCGTCGAGATGCTCTCTCATCAGAAAGCTGCCGAAGAGTCGATCCCACAGGGAGAGCATGCTGCCGTAGTTGGAGTTGTGTTCGCTTTTCTGCCTCGAGTGGTGCAGGCGGTGCATCGTGGGGGAGGGGATGATGAGCCGGGCCAGACGATCCAGAGCGGGCGGAATGGAGAGGTTGCTGTGGTGGAATGCAATGACCGGTGTCATCAGAAGCGAGTAGAGCAGCAGGTGTTCGATTCCTGCACCCATCAGCATGAAGATGGGGAGACGCAGCAGTTCCGAGAACAGTATCTCCAGGAAATGGAATCGCCAGCTGGTGGTGACATCGAGGGTGGCGTCGCTGTGGTGTAGGGCGTGGAACCGCCAGAGAAATGCCGTTTCATGGTTGAGACGATGCCAGAAGTACATCCAGAGGTCGATGAGAAGGATGATTATGATGGCTTCGAGAGCGGGAGGAAGGGTCAGCATTCCGATTCCCGGCCAGGCGTTTCTGGACCAGTCGAGCATGAATGCCATGAGTGTGCCGGAAGGGAGCAGGATCAGCAGGTTGACTCCGGCCATGGAGAGGTTGAGCGTTGCATGGAGAGCGCGGTGCTTCTGGCGGGAGAAAAAAGGGAAGAGGCCTTCGAGGATCCAGAGCAGCACTCCCGCGGCAATGGTGGTGCCGTAGGAGACCATCCGGAGGTCGGGTATGGAAAAAAGGATTTCTGCCATGCTGCTGCGGAAAAACCGATTGAGTGAAATAAAGGATGGGGACTTCTTGCCCGCGCTTCTCGCCTGATTTGAAAGTTGCATCAAATGCAGTGACATTTCCAACAGAGAGTTCTCCGGGACGACAATCAAAAAAGAACTGCGTAATCGTCGTATTGATTGCAGGCAAGGATAACCATCGAAACCGCCACTGAGAGAACTTTTTTTGATGTTTATAAGATGACACATCATCCGTTCCTTATCTTGACTTGTAAAAATATTTTTCAGGTGTACACAGAGCTTGAAAAACGGGATTTTTACGAAATCTGCTGCCATTAAAGAGTGAAGGGTTGTTGTCAAAATGGATTTTATACATTTACATGCTCATACGCATTATTCGATGCAGAGCAGTCCGATTTTTCCGGATGAGATATTTTCTGCTGCGGTAAAGTTTGGCATGAAGAGCATTGCGGTCACTGATTATTGTGCAATGTTCAATATGCCGGAGCTGTTCAGTGAGGCGAAACATGCCGGTGTAAAGCTTATTATAGGCAGCGAGCTGTTGCTGCTTGAAACCGATGCGCATCAGCACAGCCGCATTCCCGCATCCTCTTCGCTGGTGCTTCTTGTCCAGAATGATGCCGGATACCGAAACCTCTGCATTCTGCTTTCAAGGGCGGCCAAGGAGGGGTTTGTTCATGGCATGCCGCATATTGAGAGCCGTCTGCTTGAGAGCTGTCACGAAGGGCTTGTCTGTCTTTCTGCCTACTCTTCGGGCCGAATAGGCCGGGCTCTTCTTGCCGGAGCCATTGATGAGGCTGAAACCTTTACGGCCTACTATCAGGAGATTTTTGGAGAGAATTTCTATCTCGAACTGCAGCGCCATAACACACCGTTCGATGACAAGCTTAATGAACAAACCATTGCTCTGGCGGAAAAATTTTCTGTTGAACTGGTTGCCACCAACAATGTCCACTATCTCGAAAGAAAGGATGCTGGCTGCTACAGGGCGATGGTTGCCAACCGCACGAAGGAGAAGCTCTCTAACCAGAATCTGCTGGCACTTGCAGGAAGCGACCATTATCTGAAGTCTTCCGTCGAGATGGGCGCCCTTTTCAGCGACGAACATCGGGAGTTGAGCAATACGGTGCTGATTGCCGAAAAATGCACCTACAGTTTCAGCAATAAAGAGCCTATTCTGCCCCATTTTCCTCTTCCTGCCGGGTTTGACAATGAGTTTGCCTATCTCCGTCACCTGACCTGGGAGGGGGCAAAGGAGAAGTATGCTGATTCAGAAGCCGATGGAATCAGTGCGGAGGATGTGCGTGCGAGAATAGAGCTGGAGCTTGGTGTGATCGAAAAGATGGGGTTCAGCTCCTATTTTCTCATTGTCAGCGATCTTATTGCGGCTTCGAGGCGGCTTGGCTATTCGGTTGGGCCGGGCAGGGGATCAGCGGCAGGGAGCATTGTGGCCTATCTGACCGGGATTACACGGATCGACCCGTTAAAATACAAGCTGCTTTTTGAGCGCTTCCTGAATCCTGAGCGCTCCTCAATGCCGGATATTGATATCGATTTTACCCCTGTTGGCAAGCAGAAGGTGCTTGAGTACACCGTTGAAAAATATGGTACCGAGAGTGTCGCAAAGGTTATTGCCATTGGTACTTTTGCGGCCAAGGCGGCAATTCGTGATGCGGGAAGGGTGCTGGAGGTTCCACTGCCTTTGGTAGACAAACTGGCCAAATTGGTACCAGTAAAGCCAGGCATAACGCTTGAAAAGGCGTTGAGCGAAGCAAAAGAGATGCAGCAGTTTGCTGACAGTACGCCGGAGCTCCGGGAGCTGATGCGCTATGCCCGTGCCCTTGAGGGAAGAGCGCGGAACGTTTCGATGCATGCCGGTGCTGTTGTTATTACTGATGGACGGCTTGAGGAGCAGGTTCCGCTCTATGTCTCCAACAAGATTGAGACCGAGGTGCGCAAATTTGCTGATGAGATTGATCTTGATGAACCCGATCATGTCAGGGGCAAGGCATCCGATGCTCATGATGAAAAGCAGGTCGTTACCCAGTTTGACAAGAACTGGATCGAAACCGCCGGATTGCTGAAGATTGACTATCTCGGTCTTGAAACCCTGGCGGTTATTGATGAAACCCTCAAGATGATCAAGCGGCGACACAATCTTGATATTGAGCTTGAAAAAGTCCCCATGAACGACCGAAAAACGTTCAGGATTTTCCAGGAGGGCAAGATGGCTGGTATTTTCCAGTTTGAGTCGTCGGGGATGCAGAGTTATATGACACGCCTTCAGCCCACGCAGATTGGTGATATCATTGCCATGAGCGCGCTCTATCGCCCAGGCGCTCTCAATGCCCGCATTGATGAGAAGCGTAATGCCGTTGATCTTTTTGTTGACCGCAAGCATGGCCGTGAAGCGATCGACTACATGCATCCCATGCTTGAGACCATTTTGAAAGAGACTTATGGTGTTATTGTCTATCAGGAGCAGGTGATGCAGATTTCACAGGTGATGGGCGGATTCTCTCTTGCCAAGGCGGATAATCTGCGCAAGGCGATGGGCAAAAAGAAGCCTGAAATCATGGAGAAGTACAAGGCTGATTTTGTTCAGGGAGCTGTCCAGCAGGGGGTGCACGATACGCTTGCCACTCGGGTTTTTGAGCTTATGGCCGAGTTTGCCGGTTACGGTTTTAATAAAAGCCACTCTGCTGCTTACGGGGTTCTTGCATACTGGACGGGATACCTGAAAGCCCATTACACCATCGAGTTTGTGACGGCGGTTTTGAACAGTGAAATTGGTGATATTGAACGGATGAAGCACTTGACTGATGAGGCGAAAAGTTTCGGCATATCGACACTGCCGCCCTCTATCAACAAAAGTGACGCACTTTTTGCGGTTGAGGATGTCGCAGACCGGTCGTTTATTCGTGTCGGGCTGAGCGCCATCAAGCAGGTTGGGGCGGCGGCAAGAGCGGTCGTTACCTCAAGGCTTCGCAGAAAACGTGATTTTGTAAACCTTTTTGATCTGGCAGCATCGGTTGATTTGAGGGTCATGAACCGCAAGGCGCTTGAATGCCTGATTCTTGCGGGGGCATTTGACGAGCTTGACTCTCATCGCGCCAAGCTTCTTGCCAATGTTGACAAGGCATTTAAGTTCGGCCAGATGCAGAACCGTTCGGTGACTCTGGGGCAGTGTGGCTTTTTTACGGCTGAAGAGGGGGCTTTGCTTGAAGAGGAGCATTATCCTGAAATGGAGAGTGCCGAGATGATGGCGGAAGCTGAAAAGCTTTTGCATGAAAAGAGACTTGTCGGATTTTATTTGAGCCATCATCCGCTTTCGCCCTACCGTCGCGACTGGCAGGCTTTTGCGACGCTTCAGCTTCACGCAAAAGAGGTCGTTGCGGCAAAACAGTACAAGGTGATCGGTCTTGTCGTATCGGTGAAACCCTATCAGGACCGGAAAGGCAAGCAGATGCTTTTTGGCTCTATTGAGGACTTTACTGGCAAGGCTGATTTTACCGTTTTTGCCAGTCTTTATGAGCAGTACGGTCATCTTATCAAACCCGAAGAGGTGTTGATGCTGGTTGCTGAAGGAGAGGTGAGCGGCGGTATGCTCAAACTGCTTGTCAGGGAGATTATTCCGATAAAAAAGGTGCGGCACGCTCTTGTTAAAAAAATTATTTTGAAAGTAGATGCCGATGATCAGATGCAGATGGAAAAGCTCGTTCAGGTCAAAAAGATATTTGATGCGAACAAGGGTGGAACGCCGGTCGAGTTTGAGGTGAAAGCGCAGTCGGGTGAAAATATTGAAACCATCACCCTCTTTGCCCGCAGTACCCCCATTGATCCGGCGGAGAGCACTATTGAAAAGCTTGAGGAGCTCCTTGGCCCCGACAATGTGCGGATTTCCGGGTAGTCCGGTTTATTGATAAATTTTTGTTACTTTCTTCACTGATTGATTTTCAATTGATTATAACGCTGAGACGATCATTAAATCTAAACGGGTACATACAAAAATGAGTGGTAAATATCTTGTGGCAACAGACCTGAATTTCAAGGCAGAGATTCTTGATTCCGATAAAGTAGCGTTGGTTGATTTCTGGGCAGCCTGGTGTGGCCCATGTATGATGCTTGGCCCTGTTATCGAAGAACTTGCCGGTGACTATGCAGGAAAGGCTGTCATTGCAAAACTCAATGTTGACGAAAACCCCAATACTGCTGCCCAGTACAGCATCAGAAGCATCCCGTCCCTTCTTGTTTTCAAAAATGGCCAGGTTGTCGACCAGATGCTTGGAGCCATGCCAAAAAACATGATCGCAAAGAAAATCGACGAGCATATCGGTTGATATGATATCCGCTGAACAACAAAGCCAGCTATCCCGGTACCAACTGCCGGGATGCTGCCTTTGTTCAACGTCACGCAATTCTCAAAGGGACTCCCTGTTGGGGGTAATTTTTATGCAGCCAGTCAGCAATCTCCAGAACCCTTTCGTACAAGTACTTGACAACGGCCCCATAATCAGAGAATTGTTCAGTGGTTTCGTCGCATCGGGAAGTAAATACACAATATCAACAACGTCCCCCTTTTTTTAAGGGTTTTTTAAGCTTGGCTTCAGAGTCTTTAAAGGTTTGTGCTGATATATTTATTTCATTCAGGTTGATCGTGGTGATTGAGGCTGTCATTAATTTAAACCGGTAGATAAACGTTATGAGTGAAAACTATCTTGCGGCCACGGAGCTGAATTTCAAGGCAGAGATTCTTGATTCAGATAAAGTAGCGCTGGTCGATTTCTGGGCTCCCTGGTGTGGCCCATGTAAAATACTTGGCCCTGTTATTGAAGAACTTGCTGCTGACTACGCCGGAAAGGCTGTCGTTGCCAAGCTCAATGTTGATGAGAACCCCAGGATTGCAGCTCAGTATGGTATCAGAAGCATCCCCTCCCTGCTTCTTTTCAAAAATGGTCAGGTTGTCGACCAGATGGTTGGCGCCATACCGAAAAATACGATTGCAACGAAACTTGACGAGTATATCGGTTCTCTTTAATCACACTTCGCCAAAAAACAGATCATGCAGAGTAACGTACGTGATATTGTCATTATGGGTACCGGTCCTGCCGGTTATTCAGCAGCCATTTATACAGGTCGGGCAAACCTTAAGCCACTTGTTATTGATGGATTTCAGCCTGGTGGTCAGCTTATGATTACGACAGAGATTGAGAATTTCCCCGGTTTTCCTGAAGGAATTCGCGGTCCGGAACTTATGGCAAAAATGCGTGCGCAGGCAGCAAAGTTTGATACGGAGTTTGTCAGTGGCAGTGTCACCGAGGTTGATCTTTCACGCAGCCCATTCTGCCTGACGCTTGATGATGGTCGTGAATTTTTGACCCATGCGCTTATTGTCGCAACGGGGGCAAATGCCAAATGGCTGGGAATAGATTCGGAGAGTCGCTATCGTGGCAAGGGTGTCTCGGCATGTGCGACCTGTGACGGATTTTTCTTTCGCGACAGCAAGGTTTTTGTTGTTGGTGGAGGCGATACCGCAATGGAGGAGGCGCTTTATCTGACCAAATTTGCCTCTCATGTTACTCTGGTGCATCGCCGTGAAGAGTTCCGGTCATCGAAAATCATGAGTCTGCGCACCCGAAAAAATCCGAAAATCAGCATGATGCTCAATGAGGTCGTTGATGAAATTATTGGTGACGGTCAAAAAGTAACGGCAATCCGGTTGAAAAATGTCGTGACCGGTGAATTTTCAGAACATCCGTGTGATGGGGTTTTTCTCGCCATTGGCCATGCACCAAATTCCGCGTTGTTCAAGGATCAGCTCGATATGGATGATTACGGCTATATACAAACAAAAAAATCGTCAACAGAAACCAATGTACCTGGCGTTTTTGCTTGTGGCGATGTCCAGGACTTCACCTATCGCCAGGCGGTTACCGCTGTAGGAACTGGATGCATGGCCGCTGTTGATGCAGAACGCTTTCTTGAAACGATTCGGTAAACCCTGCCCGCTGTTTGTTTTCGGAATGTGTTGTCAAGTACCTCGTTGAAGCCCACGGGCAAGTTTGGCCTATCCGGCTTCAACGAGGGAAATCTGCATGAACCAGATAATACCACTCTGCCCAACCGCAATTCTCGATTTCCCGCAAATTCCCTTTGTCACCCTTCTGTTGCTCTGGGGCAATGGTAGTTACCATCCCGTTTTGTCTATGGGGCAACCTGTCAAGAGAGCGTTGCTCCTTGAGTTGAAATCTCTCTTTTCCCGGTTTACGGTTGTCCGTGGTGTCGGCGAAAAATGGCGCTCTCTTGTAAATCAGACAGCGAGCTGAAGATTCAGCCGTGCAAGGTTATATTTTTTTGTGGAAATGCGCTGCTTTTTTGCGTATAATTCTCCTTCGTGAATGGTGGCAAGGTGACAGAAAATCCTGAAAATTTCAGTGGCATAGTCTCGCCATCGCTGGTGCCCACTCAGTACGATTTTGCCTGAGCGTTTTGATTTGTATGGACCGCATATCATCAACCATCAACTGAACCTATTATGGCAAGCTCAACATCGACCTTTACTGCTGGCGGCGGCATGATAACGACTGACTTTGGAGGAGTGGAAACGGGATATAGTGTCGCCTTGCAGAGTGATGGAAAAATTCTTGTAACGGGCGGTACCATGGATGCCGACGGCTCTGTCCACTCACTTCTTGCACGCTATAACGTCGATGGCAGCCTCGATTCAAGCTTTTCAGGTGATGGAAAGGTGATTATTGATTCCGGTCCAGAGTCACTTGGAGTGAGTGTAGCTGTACAAAATGACGGCAAAATTCTCGTTTCAGGTGCCATTGATGACGGCAATGCCGGCGGTGATTTTTCCCTGATGCGCTTCAATGCCAATGGTAGCCTCGATACGAGCTTTTCAGGCGACGGCATCGCAACAACCGATTTTGGCGGTCTTGACGTTGGCTTCAGTGTGGCGACTCAGAGCGATGGCAAGATTATTGTAGCGGGAAACCACGATGGTGACTTTGCCCTTGCGCGCTATAACGCCAATGGGAGCTTGGATACGAGCTTTTCCTGAGACGGGAAGGTCATCACAGACTTCGGAGGTTCTGAAGCGGGCAGCAGCGTTGCTGTTCAGGCTGACGGCAGGATTCTCGTTGCAGGCGTTGCATTGAATGGTAGCAATTGGAACTTCGCTCTTGCGCGCTATAACGCAAACGGTACTTTCGATACAAGCTTTTCAGGCGACGGGAAGCTCATCACAGACTTTGGCGGTAATCAGACCAATTGCAGCTTGACCCTGCAGAGCGATGGTAAGATTCTCGTGGCAGGGGGCAGCTATGAAGGCGGCCTCACCTTTGACGGATTCGGTCTGGCTCGCTACAATACCGATGGCACCCTCGATACAAGTTTTGGCGACGTCGGTACCGTCATCACAGACTTCGGCTCAAACTCTGCTGGACAGAGCGTGAAAGTGCAGGCTGACGGCAAGATTCTTGTTGGTGGCTTCAGTAACGGGGATTTTGCCGTGGTGCGTTACAATGCAGATGGAACTCTGGATACCAATTTTTCTGGGGATGGAAAGGTCTTGACAGATTTTGGCGATTTCTAAGGCATCAACAGCATCGCGCTTCAGGCCGATGGAAGAATTGTTGCAGTCGGGGGACACGGTGATAATATCCTCTCATCGTATGCTGATATTGCCCTTGCTCGTTACAATGTTGACGGCACTCTCGATACCGGCGGTTCCGTCAGCGATACCACACCTCCAACAGTCGTGACCTTCAGCCCGGTGGATGGAGCTACCGGTACCGCAATCAGCAGCAACATTGTCGTGGGCTTCAGCGAAGCAATCCAGAATGGAAGCGGAACCATTGCCATTCACAGCGATTCAGCAACCGGAACGGTTTTGGAAAGCTACAACGTAGCAACGAGCGCCAATCTTTCTATTTCGGGCAGTACGCTCACCATTGACCCAACCGTCAATCTGGCAAGTAATACGCATTACTTTGTGACGTTCGATGCTGGTTCTGTCAAGGACCTGGCTGGTAACTCCTATGCCGGGACTACCAGCTATGACTTCACTACCGCAAACGGCAGCGGCATGATAACAACAGACTTCGGTGGCAACGACTATGGCCTGCATATGACGGTTCAGTCCGATGAGAAGATGCTTGTAGCGGGCCTCAGTAATGGCGACTTTGCCCTTGCACGTTACAACACCAACGGAAGTCTTGATACCACATTTTCCGTTGATGGCAAGGTAACAACACGTTTCAGTGGCAATGATTTTGTTTTCGGATCGGCGGCGGTGCAGCCTGACGGCAAAATCCTTGTCTCAGGGGCAAGTAACGGTGACTTTGCCTTGGCACGTTACAACGCTGATGGCAGCCTCGATACAAGTTTTTCCACTGACGGAAAGGTGACGATATCCATTGGTATATATAATGACCTTGGTTCTGGTGTAATGGTACTACCTGGAGGCAAAATACTTGAAGTGGGTCTCAGCTACGATGCATCCCATAACGGAAACATTGCCTTGGTACGCTATAATGCTGACGGAACTCTCGACACCAGTTTTTCCAGCGACGGTATTGTTACCACTGACTTGGGACATGATGAACAAGTGATGAGAAATGTGGTAGTGCAGAGTGATGGCAAGATAGTTGTGGCAGGTTCAACCTGGCTTGGTGACGGTCACTGCAACTTCTTTCTGGTTCGTTATAACGGAGACGGTAGCCTTGATACAAGCTTCTCCGGCGATGGTATCGTTACTACGGAGTTCAATTATCGTGATGAAGGGTATAATTTGAATTTACAGGCTGATGGCAGGATTCTTGTTTCAGGTTCAAGTAACGGTGATTTTGCTCTTCTGCGTTACAATACCGACGGAAGCCTTGATACAAGCTTTTCAGGTGACGGCATCGTCACAACGGATTTTGGAGCTACTGACGGTGGCATCGATGTGGCGACGCAGTCCGATGGCAAAATCATTGTTGCGGGCTCAACATCTCATCAAAATGTATGGAGTTGGGAGGGAGACACTACGATTCACCTGGTGGAGGGAATCAGTGACTTTGCCTTGGTGCGCTATAATGCTGACGGTTCTCTTGATACCAGCTTTGGCACAGGAGGCAAGGTAACGACTGATTTTGGAGTTACTGATGTTGCTTTAAGTTTTGCTGTTCTTGCTGATGGCAAAATCGTGGTATCGGGCACAAGTAGCGGCGACTTTGCCCTGGCTCGTTACAACAGTGACGGCAGCCTCGATACGAGCTTCACCGGCATTGCTGACACCACAGTACCGACAGTATCAGCGTTCAACCCGGCGGATGGGGGCATCGATGTTGCTGTTGGCCATAACATCGTGGTGGACTTCAGCGAAGCCATTCAGAGAGGAAGCGGTACGATAGTGATACACAGTGGCTCAGTAACCGGCACACCTATAGCAACCTATGATGTGGCTACAAGCACCAGCCTTTCGGTATCGGGCCATACCCTCACCATCAACCCGACGGCTGATCTTGCCTACGGCACCCACTATTTTGTGACGCTGGATCCCGGTTCAATAAAGGATCTTGCCGGCAACAGTTATGCTGGCACATCTGCCTATGACTTTACCACAGAACAACATGTGGTTCTCTCTCCCATTACGGCAGGCTCAATAGAGAGTTGGGAGTATTTTGCCTCCTATGGTGATTTAAGGGGCTGGGCGCTACTTGATGGCGTGCTGGATGCGAGGGACTCGGCTAATTCTGCCTGGCACTATAACACGTTTGTGGTTCCGGGTATTGAGGCTCGGTCAATTACCTTTGACGCATGGGAGTATCTTGCCTCCAACCCTGATTTGATGAATTGGCTTGCTGCCGATGGCCTCACTGATGCTGATGCGGTAACTGCTGCCAAGCATTATATCCAGTATGGCTTCAACGAAGGTCGTCTCATTACTTTCGACTCTGCGGCATATCTTGCGGCGAATTCGGATTTACAGCACTGGATAAATGATCTTCTCCACCTTAGCGGAGATGCAGCGAATGATTTTGCTGCCCGGCATTACATCTCATTCGGACGTTTTGAGCCTCGTCCAGACGGAAGCCATACTGTTCCTTTGGAGGTTTCCGCAGCCGCAGTCGACGAAGCATACACCACGTATATCGACTTGAATGGCGGCGAGGTGATCGAAACTCAGGTCGCCCTCAGCGGAATAGTCACACAATCGCAGTTGCCCGCTCAGCACGAATTTGCCGGGGCTTTTTGATTCAATTAAAACTACCATCACCACTCCACCCAAAGCCCCGGCAACAACCGGGGCTTTTTTCGCCACCATTGGCTAATGCAGGATGTGTATCAAATGCACCCTTTTTGAAGAGAATAAAAATTCGCACGTCAAAAGTTTATTCCCTCTATTTCCTTGTTTATCTTGACTTTTCAAAATATCCCATAAGTATACGGGAGGCTTAAAAAACGGGATTATCAAGAAATTTGTGAAGTTCTTGTAAGGTTCAGGTCGGTTTTGATGTTTTTTCTTTGCTGTATCTCGTTTTAATGCAATAGTATAAATGGACGGGGCATGTTGTTCGAGCTGTTGTACCGAATCCGTATTTCGCTGGCCGTCCATCTTTTTGTTGAGCCGCAGGGTGATCGACCCCGTTCAATGATGGTGACGAGTCGCTGGCTGGAGTCTTTGCTGTCGGGCTGTATTGTTGCTGGACGACGGCCCATCTCACGCATGGCGGACGATATGCTCTTCTGGCAAAATTCGACGATTGAACTCTCAGAGGAACCGCAGGTTGCGGTTGACGAATTGATAGCTCTTTTGTCACGTAATGACACGCTTGAACAACAGCGGCATACCAATATTTCCCATATCTTTCGTCACCACGATTGGCGATACCGGATAGAGAGCTTTTGCAAAATGATGGCTCTGCCGATACTCGTGGCACTGCCTGATGATCTGTTGCGTTTGCATGAGCTTGCCGATTCATTTGACCACTCTCTTTGATTTTGGCCAAAGAAAAGAGCAATTGAATGCCGTCAGCCGTTCCTGATCTTCTAAAAGAACCAGCATGTCCTGCATGAATGGTGGTGATACAGGTGAATGCGGCTTCCAGATTTTATTCAAACAATCTATTCAGGATTTTCAACACTTTTTCCTGGCAAAAGTCCGGGAATATCAAAAATTTTCGCCCGAGCCGGTCCTAAGATGAAGCTTGCCGCAGTGAAGGTCAAACCACCGACAGCCGCGCCGGTCAGGGCATGGAGTGCCAGGGGAATGCCAAGCAGGGGAATAAGTACTGCTGCGGCAGCAGGAGGCTTTGCAGGTTGAAGCTTTTGTGGGTTATCTTCAGGCATTATTGTCAATTATTTGATGAAGCAAAAATAAATATTCACCGTTCAAAAAAAGGAAACAGCGCAATATAAGCTTTTCTCTTTTTTTTGAGCTGAAGTTCCAAAAAAAATCCTGGCGCTTTTGACCGTAATCTTAAGACATTTTTAAGCTCCGTTTCAGCCCTTTTAAAGGTTCATTGTGATATATTTTTGTTGTAATAAAGTTTTTGATCGAGGGTCTGACCAATATCAACCAACAAGAGAATACGATGAAATGTCCATCATGCAGTGCCGATTTGCTTCTCTCTGAACGTCAGGGGATCGAAATTGATTACTGTCCAGCATGTCGGGGTGTCTGGCTTGACAGGGGTGAGCTTGATAAAATCATTGAACGATCGGCTTCTGAATTGCCCCGTTCCCGTCCAGCGGAGTATGACCGGGAGCAGGATCGGGAGTATCGAAGGGAGGAGTCGCATCATGGTCACCACGACGATGACCACGACTATTTTATTGACCCAAAAACCGGTAGAAGAAAGAGACGGGGAGGTCCTCTGGGATTTCTTGGTGAACTCTTCGATTGAACCGCGTCTTCTCTTTCAAAGCAGTTTGTGTCAGGCGCTCCTGCTGTTGTGGGCGCCTGTATTGTGAAATATTGATAAATTTATTTTTTGTAATGAAAAACCCTTTGCGAACTCTTTTTATTGCGATTGTTGCCGTTGCGCTTACCTCTCTTTCTGCATGTGATCATGCGGCTGAGAACTCAAAAAATGCATTGTTAACCACTGGCGCAAAAATCGGGAGTGGCGCCATGCAGGGATCCCTTGATGAATTCTCCAAAGCCATCAAACTTGACCCGAAATCAGCCAGGGCTTATGCCGGTCGCGGGGCTCTTAAATATGCCATGGGCGACAGCAAGGGAGCTATAGCTGATCTTTCAAAAGCAATAGAGCTTGACCCAAAATCGGTCACAGCTTACTCCGGCAGGGGAAGTGCGAAATTTGCCACAGGAGATATTCCTGGAGCAACGGCTGATTTTATCAGTGTGGCACGCCTTGCACTCTTTTCTTCGTCCACCGGTGAATCTGGTAAAGAGGGAGGTAAAGACTCTGGTGGAGATTCAGGGAAGGAGTCAGGCAGTGACTCTGGCAAGGATTCCGGGAAAGAGCAGGAGTCTGGTAAATGATGGGCTTTGATGGCTGTGTGGTGAAGCTTCCGTTGAAATAACAGAACAGGAGTCTGGATGAGTGCGATTGCACTATGGCATACATTGCGGGTTGATGAGCTTTTTGAAAGACTTGGCTCGACACCCGGCGGTCTCAGTGCTGCCGAGGCCGCTGGTCGGCTTGATGTTTATGGCGAAAACCGGATAGAGGCCGAGCGCAGGGCAAGCCCCTGGAAATTGCTCTTCGAGCAGTTCAAAAACGTGCTTATCATCACCCTTCTCATTGCAACAGCTCTTTCGGCTTTTCTTGGCCACGGTATTGAGGCTGTGGCTATTGCTGTTATCGTCTTCTTTGCTGTGCTGCTTGGTTTTGTTCAGGAGTTCAAGGCTGAGCGTGCTATTGAGGCGCTCAGGGAGATGGCGGCTCCATTGGCCAAGGTAAGGCGTGACGGGGAGGAGGTTGTGATCAATGCGTCGGAACTTGTTCCTGGTGATGTGGTTATGCTTGCTGCAGGTGATCGGGTACCGGCCGACGCGCGGCTCCTGCAGGCAATGAATCTGCGCAGTGATGAGGCTTCACTCACGGGGGAGTCGCTGCCATCGGAAAAAGAGGTTGATGCGATTCTTGCGGAAAATGCTGGCCCCGGCGACCGCAAAAATATGGTTTTTGCAGGTACGTCAATCAGTTACGGGCGTGCGGTGGCACTTGTGGTTGCGACCGGTATGCAGACGGAGTTTGGCCGGATTGCCACCATGCTGCACTCTGTAGAGACTGAAAAAACACCACTTCAAAAAAATCTTGACAAGGTAGGCTCGGTGCTGGCTCGTGCCGCTTTTGTGATTGTGCTGGTCATTGTGGCTTTTGGAGTTTTCCGTGGCCAGTCTTTCATTGAGATGCTTATTTTTGGTATAGCGCTTGCCGTGGCTGTTGTACCGGAAGCCCTTCCTGCTGTGGTAACCATCTCTCTTGCTCTTGGTGTGCAGCGCATGGTGAAACGCCACGCCCTCATGCGCCGCTTGCCTGTTGTTGAAGCCCTTGGCAGTACCACCGTGATCTGCTCCGATAAAACCGGTACCCTTACGCGCGATGAAATGACTGTTCGGGCACTCTATACCTCGGGAGTGCTGGTTGAAGTGAGCGGCTCAGGCTATATCCCGGAGGGTTCATTTACCGTTTCAGGAGGGGGAGCTTTGCCGGAGAGTATGCAGGAGCTGCTTCTGGCCGGACTTCTTTGTAATGATGCCCGGATTGTGCAAAACGGGGAGGGTGGCTGGCAGATTGCCGGAGATCCGACCGAAGGGGCCCTGCTTGTGGTTGCCCGCAAGGCAGGGCTTGATGAGTATACCCTGCAGCAGGAGTCTGAGCGTCTTGACGAGCAGCCTTTCTCTTCCGAGAGCAAACGGATGATTACCCTGCACAGGATTGGCAAGGTGATGACAGCAGTGGTCAAGGGTGCCCCTGAAGTTTTGCTTGCCGGATGTGATTTTGTTCGTGTCGGCGGCAGCATGCAACGGCTTGATGATGTGATGAGAGCTGCTCTGCTTGCAGAGGCTGATGCTCTTGGCAAAAGGGCGTTGCGGGTGCTTGCCTTTGCGGTGAAAGAGGTTGCGCAGATTCGGGGAGCTGACGAGGGAGCAACCTTTCTCGGGTTTGCGGGGATGATTGATCCGCCGAGAGCTGAAGCTGCTGATGCCGTGCGTCGCTGCCTTGAGGCGGGTATTCGTCCGGTCATGATTACCGGAGACCATCCCTTGACTGCTGAAGCTATTGCCCGCGAGCTTGGTATTTTGCGTGATGGAAGGGTGGTTACCGGCGCTATGCTGCAGTGCATGAGCGATGAAGAACTTTGCCGTTCTGTGGGTTCTGTTTCAGTTTTTGCGAGAGTTGCGCCTGAGCACAAGCTTCGCATTGTTGAAGCGTTGCAGAAAAACGGTGAAGTGGTAGCCATGACTGGCGACGGGGTTAACGATGCACCCGCATTGAAGAGGGCTGACATTGGCATATCGATGGGTATCACCGGCACTGATGTCTCAAAAGAGGCTTCAGCCATGATGCTGACGGACGACAATTTTGCCTCGATTGTAGCGGCAGTGGAAGAGGGAAGGGGGATCTATGACAACATCAAAAAATATCTGACCTACTTGCTCTCCTCCAATATCGGCGAACTTGGCCTGATGGCCGGAGCGACGCTTATGGGTATTCCTCTGCCGCTCTCTGCTGTCCAGATTCTCTATGTGAACCTTGCCACTGATGGTCTTCCGGCCCTTGCACTTGCTGTTGACCCGTCTGACCCCGACATCATGCTTCGTCAACCGAACGATCCGAAAAAAGGGATATTTACCCGTTCAATCCTGACGCTTATGCTTACCGGCGGTATCTGGTCAACCATTGTCAATCTCTCGCTCTTCCAGTTTGCCCGTGCTTCAGGCCGTCCTCTTGAGGAGGCTATGACGATGACCTTTGTCTCGCTGGTGCTTATCCAGTTTTTCAAGGCCTATAATTTCCGTTCTGAACGTGCATCAATTCTCCGGCGACCCTTTGCCAACAAGTGGCTGAACCTTGCAATAGTCTGGGAGCTGGTGATGCTGACGGCCATTATTACCATTCCGGTTTTTCGTACACCGTTTGGAACATTTTTTCTCACACCTGAGGACTGGGCAATTGTGATTGGTTCGGCTGCGACGGTTGTGCCCATCATTGAACTGTTAAAATGGTTTCTGCGCAGGGGGCTTTTTGGAATCGGGCGGTCATGATTTTTTCTGATGCCTTGTGCTAAATTTTCCCGAATCGTTGCTACATTCAAGAACGATTCGGGTTTTGCAATACCATTATTAACAGTGGGAGAGTCTCATGGCCATTGATTCAAAACTGCGTCTTGCTGCAAACGCAATTCAGGATGCAAAAAAACGCATGGAAAGAGCAAAAGATGATGCTGATGACGATTATGAGATACGTCAGGCATTGAAAATTCTTGATGAAGCGGCAGAGTATATACGTGGAGCCATTCTGGAACTTCCAAAGTAGGAGTGCGCCTCCAGCCACGCAGCCGGGAGGCTGCGTTATGGCGGGGAGGAGAAAAAAGTGGTGATGAATTACCTCTTTTGGTTCAGCGTGTCACATAAAAACAGGCAAACTTGAGGTAGCCTGTTTCGGGCATGGCAAGCAGTACTGGATGGTCGAAGGGTTGAGAGTTTTTGTGAATCAGTCTGAGCTGGCAGCCCGCAGAAAGTGCCGCCTGATGGACGCTTTGCAGGAAGTCCTCTTCTGAAACGTGGTGGCTGCACGATGCGGTGGCCAGAAATCCTCCGTTTTTGATAAGCTGCAGCCCGAGTTTGTTGAGCCGTTTATATGCCTTGAGGGCACCGGGCAGGTTCTTTCGGCTTTTGGTGAAACTTGGCGGATCAAGCACAATAAGGTCAAACGACTCTTTTGACTCAACCATCTGGTCGAGGGTATCGAAGGCATCGGCGGCAACGAGACTGTATTCTGAAAATTTGTTCAGTTGTGCGTTGCGATCCGCCCGCTGCAGAGCCTCTTTGGACGCGTCGACCAGAATGGCAGAACGGGCCCCCCCGTACAGGGCATTGAGAGCAAAACCGCCATCGTTGGTAAAGACATCAAGCACCTCGGCATCGGCGGAAAACTTTCTGACAACTCTGCGGTTTTCACGCTGGTCAAGGAAAAAGCCGGTTTTCTGTCCCTCAAAAAGATCGACCTCATAGGTGATGTCGGCATCGAAAATAGTCTGTTTCGTTTCAGAGCGATCGCCCCGGACAACATCCTTGTAGAGTGTCAGCCCTTCGAGTTCGCGCAGGGTAGATTCGTTGCGCACGATAATGACAGCAGGGTTCAGCAGTTCCTGCAGGGCATCGCAGATAAGCGGCAAGTGCACATCCATGCCTGCCGAAAAGGCTTGCAAAACAACAGCCTTGTTGAAGCGGTCTACAATGAGCCCTGGCAGACCATCCGATTCACCATGCACAAGACGATAAGCGTTGGTTTCATCACTCGTGTAGATTTTTTCACGGAGAGTGAGTGCCTCACGAAATTTATTAAGGAAAAAATCTTTGTCAGGCTCTTCATCTTTGCGGCTGATCAGACGTACCGAGATAAGGGAGTGGGGATTATAGAAACCGGTTCCGAGGAATTTTTTGTCGTGGGTAAAAAGTTTTACCGCTTCACCGGAAGCGATATCCCGGGGAAGGCTTGCGAGTTCATTGCTGAACACCCAGAGGTGGCCTTTCTGTATCCTGTGGTGTTCTTTTGGCTTGAGGTAGAGAGATTGCATAACTTGAAAAATGTGTTGTTGTTTTGATAGCTTTGCATTTTACCTTAACATAGGCGTAGCGTTCAAAATGCGTCGGTTCCGCTTGTAAGTGAATGGCATTTTCAGCCGCGAATTGCCATGCCCGATGCTTTGCGGTACTGTTGCAATGTGCAGCAAAAGCGATGAATCTCAAAGGAAATAAATGCAGGTGAGGCAGATGGTGCGGCCACTAATTTTAAACGAATGGAGAGATGAACGCAAAAAGAGTGGTGCTGTTGGCACTGTTTATGCTTGTTTTGATGGGCGGATGTGCCGATTTCAGGACGGTTGGCAAGCAGGAACTGCCTGCTGAGCAGACAGCGCTGGTAGCGGAATATGCTGATTTGTATCGGGAAGTTGCCGAAGCGTCACCCGTTATCGAGTCGCTGGATGGCTATGCTGATGTCTGGATAAAAACCCCGAAACGGCAGAACCGGGTTTTTTGCAATATCCTGATCAATCGGGGAGGTGAGGCAAGAATGATTGTCAGTGCTGGGCTGCTCGGATGGCCGGTTGCGGATATTTTTTTTAACCGTGACTCGCTTTATGTGCACGATATGCTTAATAACCGGCTTTTTATGGGCAGTAACAGTGAAATAAATGTTGAAAAAATTCTCGGTGTGAATTCAGGATACCGGCTTTTGTCGGAGTCGCTTTTGGGGCTTGTGAAAATTACAGAGCCGGCAAGCGCCATCAGATCGGTAAAAAAAGGTTCAGGAATGCTGCTTTTCACGCTTGGCACATCTTCAGGAAGCAAAGAGGTAGTCATTGATCCCTCCAACAGGACGCTTGCGGCTCTTCTCCTGAAAGATCGGCAGGGAAAGACGCTGACCGAGATTCATTTCAGGAATTTTGAAGCCATAACCATTGGTGGACATAGCACGCTTCTGCCAAAAGAGATTGAGATGGTACTGTATAAGAGCAGTGCTGACACTGCGGGTGAACATCAGTTGGTGATAGCCTATGATGAACGGGTCTTCAATAAGGAGAACCATTCACTGAAATTTCTGATGCCGAAAAAAGTAAAGGTGGTTAATCTTGATGATGCAGCAACCCTGCCCTGGATGTGACGTGCCAGTACCACGGGAGTTCCCGTCCCGTACCGGAGAGAGGCTCAAGCCAGATCTCCGGCAGGGTTCAAAGGGGTTGAAGTTTTACTGGGCAGCGCGGAAATTCTCTGTGGCAAACTCCCAGTTGAGCAGGTTGTCGATCACGGTTGCGACATAGTCGGGGCGCCGGTTCTGGTAGTCGAGATAGTAGGCATGTTCCCATACATCGATGGTCAAAATCGGTTTCTGGCCGACGGTTGAAGGGGTTTGCGCATTGCCGGTTTTTACCACCTTCAGCTTCTCTCCATCAAGGACGAGCCATGCCCATCCGCTGCCGAACTGAGTGGCGGCAGCACTTTTGAGTTCATCCTTAAACTTGTCGAAACTGCCGAAATCCTCGGTGATTTTTGCGCCAAGCTCTCCGGACGGTTCGCCTCCGCCGTTGGGTGTAAGGCAATTCCAGTAGAAAGAGTGGTTCCATGCCTGCGCACCGTTATTGAAGATCCCGACTTTCTGGGGGTCTGCGGCTGTTTGTGTAATGACCTCTTCAAGACTCAGATTCTCCAGAGGGGTTCCGGTGACAAGGTTGTTGTAGTTTGTGATGTATGCAACATGATGCTTACCGTAGTGAAAACTGAGGGTTTTTGCGGAAACAAAAGGTTCAAGTGCATCTTCTGCATAAGGAAGTGCGGGTTGCTTATAAGCCATAAAGCAATATCATTTAGAGTTTAACAGGACGCTGAAATAGTACAATCAGAAAACTTTAAACTTATATTTCAGTGATTTAGTTTCTCTGAATCTTCACAATCGACTTTTATGGTCGAAAAGCTTGTCAAACTATCAACAGGTGGTGGGTAATGAAATTCTGCAATACCTTCCGGAACTCTTTATTCTGCATGGTGTTTGTTTGTGCGCTTTCAGGATGCAGCGAAAAAAGGTTGTCGCCTCTTGACCGGGATGATGTTCATTTTGCCGGATTTTACAGTGATTATCTTCTGGAATCGGGAGTGGCGGTCGGAAATGCAGGTGCCCGGCTTTCCCGGCTTGATTCCGCCGATATCAACGAGCTCCTTGCTCGTCATGCGCTTAACCGAGAGAGTCTGAATCGCAAAATGGCTCTCTACAGAAAAAATCCTGAACTCTGGAGATCAATTCTTGTGCAGGTGCGGGCAAATATTTTTAAAAAAACGGGTGCAGGACAATGATGTGTACCGATCCTTTTCTTGTGGGAATAACAGGCGGGCTTGGCAGTGGAAAATCAATGGTGTGCCATTTTCTTGCGGAGATGGGTTGCGCTCTTTTTGAATCTGACCGGGTGGCAAAGGAGTTGCAGCTTCATGATCCTGATGTGATTGAGGGGATTTGTTCGCTTTTTGGGCCTTCGGTTTATTCCCGTAATGCTTCCGGTGGTCTGGTGCTCGACCGAAAAAAAATAGCCTCGGCCGTTTTTTCCTCCTCCGAAAAACTTGAGGCGCTCAACCGCCTCATCCACCCCAGGGTGTACGGCGAATTTCGTAAAGCGGTGCTCAATGCTCGACAGCAGGGAAAAAAAATTCTGGTAAAAGAGGCGGCAATTCTTTTTGAATCGGGCGGAAATGAGGGGCTTGACGCCGTTGTGGTTGTGGCGGCTGATGTTGAAGAGCGGATTGCGAGGGCGGTGCAGAAAGGGATGGGGATGCGTGAAGAGATCATGCAGCGCATTGCTGCGCAGTGGCCCCAGGAAAAGCTGATTGCCAAAGCTGATTATGTCCTGTTCAACAGGGGAACGCCGGATGAGCTGAAAAAAGAGAGTGAGGCGCTCTACGCCACACTTCTTAAGGCAGCACAATCAGACTGCCATCATCATTGAGTATGCTGGCAGTCTGACCTTATGGCTGGAAAAGCTTTTTCCTCTCAATCCTCTTGTCATTATCGCAGTGCGGCATTGTTACGGTTGACATGGGCGGAAATCAGAATGCTGAGTTCATAAAGAAGGATCATCGGAAGGCCGATGATGAGCTGGGTAACAATATCGGTTGAGGGCGTTACTACCGCAGCAACTATCAGCAGGAAAACAATGGCATGTTTACGGTAAAACTTCATGAATGCCGGTGTCAGCAGTCCTATTTTTGAAAGGATGTAAGAGATGAAGGGGAGTTCGAAGACCAGTCCTGCCGTCAGAAGTGTGCCGATAAAAAAACTGACATAGTCCTGGACGGAGATATTGTTTTTTATCAGGCTTGTGCCGAAGCCAGCAAAGAACTGAAGTGAGATCGGCAGAAAGACAAAATAACCGAAAGCGATACCGGCGAAGAAGCATAGAGAGATAAAGAGAATGGAAAAACGGCTTGCCTTGCGTTCATGCTCATGCAGGCCCGGGGCAACAAACTGCCAGATTTGCCAGGCGATAAAGGGAAAGGAGATAATGAATCCTGCAAAAAAGACGACCTGAAAGTAGAGCGATACCTGGCCGTAAGGGACAAGGTTTTGAAGCACCAGTCCTTCGCTGCTTCTCTTGAGTGGTCCGATCAGAATTTCGTTGACCAGAAAATCGGCGTATATGGCACACAAGCCGGTAACGACAAGCAGCGCGATGGTGGTTTTGATCAGTCGCGACCGTATCTCCTCAAGATGCTCCATAAAGTTCAGAGCGCCTTCTGGTTCGCTCTCTGTTGCCGAATGGGCTCTCTTTTCCGAAATGGTTTCATCGCCATCATCCTTAACAGCTTCACAGGGCGTCATGTAGTTCGTTGCGGCACTGGAGGAGAGTTCTGTTGCAGCAGCATTATCAGCGCGGCCTTGCTGGTTGCCTTCCGGTATCTGCGGTGATGGTGTTGGTTCGTTTTCTTGGATCATTACTTCGTTTGAGGCTGAAAATAACAGGAATTTCCCCGAATATGGCTTTCAATGCCGACCGATCCGGGACGATAATAACCATAAAACATAGCAACAAAGATGCATGTAGCCAAGATGATTTTTTTTGCTCTCCGAAATGTTTACTTTTAACTCTTTTTCAGGAGCTTTGTACAGTAAGGAGAGCTTGTCACGTAATTGTCCGGGGAATTGGTGAATATCAAGGATGTTGTTGCATCGGTAGCCGATGAGATTGCGATATTTCAGCAGAGGTACAAAGTGGTGCTTCATGCCCAGAATACGCTGGTCGACAAGGTTACCCGTTATGTGCTCCGCCAGCAGGGAAAGCAGATTCGTCCTGCAATGGTGTTGCTTGCCGCCCAGGTTTGTGGAGGGGTGAGTGAATCGACCTATCGGGCAGCTATCATGGTCGAATTGCTCCATTCGGCAACACTGATTCATGATGACGTGGTTGATGGCGCTGAAATGAGGCGGGGGATTGCGTCGATCAATGCGTTATGGAAAAACAAGATTTCGGTGCTTATCGGCGATTATCTCCTCTCCAAGGGGCTTTTGTACTCACTTGAATACAAGGATTATGGCTTTCTTCACATGGTTTCGGAAGCGGTACGCCGGATGAGTGAGGGGGAAATTCTCCAGATACAGAAAACCCGCAGTCTTGATATTTCTGAAGAGGATTATCTGAGCGTCATTGCCGACAAAACCGCATCACTCATCTCTTCATCTTGTGCCATGGGGGCGATGAGCGCGACCACTGATGAGGGAAAAATTGCCGCACTGAAAAGTTATGGAGAGTATCTCGGACTTGCTTTCCAGATCCGTGATGATCTGCTTGATTACACGGGGGATTCAAAAAAAACCGGCAAGCAGATGGGTATTGATATCAAGGACAAGAAAATAACGCTTCCTCTTATTTACGCACTCCGTAATGCTCCTCCGTCTGAACAGAGGGCGATTCGCTCCATTTTGAAGAGTTCCCGAAAGAGGGCGGTGAAAAGCGGTGAGGTTATAGCCTTTGTTACAGAAAAGGGCGGGCTCGAATATGCGGCTGAAGTTGCAGAGGGATTTGCCGCAAAAGCGGTAGCTTCAATCAGCACGTTTCCAGAGAGTGCGGCAAAAAAATCGTTGTTGCATCTTGTGGATTTTGTCATGAAAAGAGAGTATTGATTTCCCCTCTCTGCTGCCGTTTCACCTGTTTTGAGTGAAAAAATGATAATCGCATAAATAACAAGAGGTTTACAGCGACATGAAAAAAGCCGGCTTGATCGTTCTTTTGCTCATAGGGTTTGTTGTGATTTTCGACAGGCTGATTATGCCTTACTATATTTCACAGGGAAGGGTGGAGGTTGTTCCTGATGTGCTTAACCTGAAGTACGATGATGCTTCGGAGCGGTTGCGGCAGGCCGGGTTTGAGGCGATAAAAAGTTATCAAGTCACCTACCTCAGCCGGATTGATTCCAATATTGTCCTCTCACAGATGCCTGAAGCCGGATCGGAGGTCAAGCCCGGCAGAAAGGTTTTCCTTGTGGTCAACAAGCAGCAAAAGCCCGCCTTCCCTATGCCTGATCTTTTGGGACGGGCAGAATTCGATGCCCGTCAGATGGCATATCGTATGGAGATGGTGATTCAGGAGGTTCAGAGCACTCCCATCACCAACCCTGAGATGGACGGAAGGGTAATGAGCCAGTCGATTCCGGCGCGTACCATCGTGAAGTCCGGCACTGCCGTTTCCATTGTTATCGGAAGGTATCAGTCACCAATTGAAGAAGCAAAAACAATTGCCGTGCCCAATGTTCTTGGCATGTCTCTTGCGCAGGCACAGACGGTTATTGTCAATGCAGCCCTTCCGGTAGGCAAGATCACGACACAATATTCGACCTTTATCGTGCCCAATACGGTTATCAGCCAAAGGCCCGGTGCAGGTACCCTTGTTGCGCCCAATCAGCCGATTGAACTGAGTGTCGTCATCATGGAAGAGTAGCTGTTGTCACTTATAGTTGGCTTTTTTGTACTCTTCGCGAAGATCCTTGATACCGGTTGTCCGGTCGTTGCCGTCGCTGATAATGCCGAAATATTCAAGAATGATGCGAACAACCAGCCAGAGGCCGGCAAAAAAAATGGTGAATGATCCCCAGAGAGTTTTAATGCTTTTTACCATAGGTTTAGTGTTGATAATCATAAAAAAAGCCACTCTAACCAAAAAGAATGGCTTTCCTGCTTTGATAAATGGTGATATCGATTCAATCGGTAAGGGAATCCTCCGCTTCAAACCAGTCATCGGCATCTGATCCCTCTTTTTTTCCTTTCTCCAGCCACCGGTAGTACGCCGCAAGTTTTACCTGCTCTTCACGCATCTTTGCTCTCCGTTCAGCCTGATCAGGCTTGCCCTCTTCTTCCATGTCTCTCTTTTCCATTGTCTCCCTCTCTTTTTTAATCGCCCAGGGGCAAATTACCCAAAGCTTCGCTTCGTGAAAGAATCGATGAAAAACGAAGATAAACAATAATCATCTCTTTCTTTAACCCAACCGCCGTCCAAGAGCGCTGAAAGCAATGACGAGTATGATGGTCAGTGCTTCGATGATCATGAAGATATCCTTTGGAATCCAGGCGTTGATGGTCAGCCCGCCATATTCGAGTACCCCGAAAAAAAGAGCCGAGAGGAGTATCCACAACGGGTGGGCACCGGCAAGGAGTGCTACGGCGATGCCTGCAAATCCGACTCCTCCCGTCATTCCTGCTTCATAGAAGTGCCGGTAACCGAGAACAATGTTTGCCGCCCCAAGACCAGCAGCAGCTCCGCCGATCCCCATTGCCGTGAGGGTGTGCATCCCTGCGTTGATTCCTCCGTACCGAGCGGCATCAGGTTGCAGCCCGACAGCCCGCATCTCGTACCCGAATCTGGAAGAAAAAAGAAGAATCCGGAACAGCAGTGCAATACCAATTGCAAGAAGAGTGCTCAGATTTGCCGGTGAGTTGGCAAACCACCCGGTGAGAGTATCGAATGCCGGTATGACGGCGGCGTCAGTGATCGGGGCGGTATGCACCGTTGAGGGGATTGCAAAGTGCCAGGTCAGAAGATATCCGGTGATGCCCTGGGCAATGAAATTCAGCATGATGGTTCCAATAACCTCATTGACGCCGAAACGTACCTTGAGCACTCCAGCAAAAAGCGCCCATCCGGCTCCGGCCGCCATTGCCGACATGATGCAGAGGGGGATGGAGGCAGGTGATGGCACCCAGGCCGGAAGCATGGCACCAGTCATTGCCGCAGCAAAGGCACCCATCTGCAGTTGCCCTTCAGCGCCGATATTGAAGAGCCTGACCTGGAAAGGAAGGGCAACGGCCAGAGCAACAAAAATGAGCGTTGTCATTCTGAAGAGTACCTGTCCGGCTCCATAAGCAGAGCCAAACGTTGCATGGAACATTTTCTGGAAAATCATGAGCGGATCCCGCCCCGCCATAAAAATGATCAGAGTGCTGACAACAAGGGCAGAGAGTATCGAGAGAAGGGGTATAAGCAATCTTGTGCTCTTTCGATTCATGGCGCGAAGGGTTGTTCAGGTGATGTGAAGACCGATCTCTTTCTGGAACGCATCGGCCGAATCTCTTTTGAGCTCTACCTCCTCCTGACTGAATTCATGGCGGATTGAGCCCTTGTAGAGGCAGCCGATACGTGTTGAAAGCGCAATGATCTCTTCAAGTTCAGAGGAGACAAGAAGGATGGCTATGCCGCTCGTGCGTGCCTCGATAATCTTTTGATGGATGGTCTCGATTGAGCCGATATCAACGCCTCGGGTAGGCTGGGCAAGGAGAAGCAGGGAGATGGCGGGGCGACTGAGTTCACGGGCAAGCACCACCTTCTGCTGGTTGCCTCCCGAGAGCGCTTTGAGCGGCTGGCGATCCGGGGAGCTGCAACTGACCGCATAGTCGCCGATCATTTTTTCGGCGTAGCGGTTGACGGCCCCGGTATTAAAGCCGGTTCCCTGGTGAAAAGAGCGCTCCCGGTGCCGTCCGAACAGAAGGTTCTCAGAAACCGTGTAGTTCGAAATGACGGCATGGCGCAGACGGTCTTCAGGGATATGGGAAACACCCATGCGGGCTATTTCGGCGGGTGAGCGGCCGATGAGTGAGCGCCCCCTGAGCAACGCTTCGCCACAGATGATTGCTCCCTCGGGCGCAAGACCCCAGAGCATCTGCAGCAGTTCACTTTGCCCGTTCCCTTCAACTCCGGCAATGCCGTAGATCTCTCCTGCCCTGATTGTGAGAGAGAGGTCGTGAACCCGTTCAAGGCCTTTTTTTGTGCGAAAACCGAGCTGGTTGATGCTGAGAATGGTTTCGCCGGGGGAGGCTGGCGGGTTGGTGACCCTCAAAAGGAGACTGCGCCCTACCATCATCTCTGCAAGCTCTCCTTTTGTTGCCGAGGCGGCCGGTATGGTCCCGACAATTTCGCCCCTTCGCATCACGCTCACCATGTCGGCCACGGCAAGCACCTCATCAAGCTTGTGGGTAATAAGAATAATGGTCTTTCCCTTGTCGCGAAGCGAGCGGAGCGTTGCAAAAAATCGCTCCGTTTCCAGAGGGGTAAGCACTGCGGTCGGCTCATCAAAAATCATGATAGCCGCACGACGGAAGAGGAGCTTGAGGATTTCAACCCGCTGCTGCTCTCCGATGCTCAGGCTGCCAACCAGAGCGTCAGGGTCAAGAGCAAGGCCGTAGGCTTCGGCATCGTTGAGGATAAGAGCCTTGCTTTTTTTCAGGGGAATGCGCTGAAAGAGCCCACACTGCTCATTGCCGAGGATGATGTTTTCGGTTACCGACAATTCTGGTATGAGCATGAAATGCTGATGAACCATGCCGATACCCGAATGAATGGCTTCGCGCGGAGATGAGAAGCAGACGGCCTTGCCATCGATGAACATCTCGCCCGAGGTTGGGCGGTGCATGCCGTAGATGATTTTTGTCAGGGTGCTTTTGCCGGCGCCATTCTCCCCGACAAGCGCATGAATGGTGCCCTTCTCCACCGAAAGCGAGATATTGCTGTTCGCAAAAAAGCTTCCGAACTTTTTTGACAGAGCGCTCAAACGGACGGCAATAGCCATGGTACAACGATTTTGAGGGAGTTAGAGCCAGCTCAACACGGTCTTGATGGAATCTTTGCTGTCAAGAGCCCTGCGGTATGCCAGTTCGTACTGCTCGACAGGAAAGACACTGGTAAAAAACTTTTCACTCTCAAGCCCTCCACTCTCAAGCAGGGCGGAAGCCGCATCAAGGTGGGAGAGGGCGGTAATGCCGGAACTTATGATTGCCGGCTCCTTGTGCTGTATCAGGCGGTAATCGTAGGCCATAACCTCATAATTACCCATCAGCAGAACCCTCGCTTGCGGCTTCATCAGGCGAACGGCTTTTTCAATGAGCAGGATTCTTCCGGTGGTTTCAATAACAAGATCATAGCTGTTGTTGAACTCCTGCGTAAAATCGTCGATGGCAAGGGCAATATGCTCGGCATGAGAAAGTTGCCCCCTGATACTGAAGGTTTCGACGGCATCAATGTGCTTGTAGCCGAGAGCGTGCAGATACTCCGCAACCATGAGGCCGACTGAACCAAGACCAAGCAAAAGAATTCTTGACGAGGCGTTGAGCTGCACTTTTTCAACAGCGCTGATCGCGTAGGCAAGCAGTCCGATGAGCAGATCACGTTGAACAGGAGGACGGCCAAGGGCAAAAAGGTTCTGGCGCGACGTCGGAATAATTTCGGCATGGCAGCCGGCGTAGGATTCGATTCCAGCCCACCGGTCACCCCTGAAGGCATAGACAAAATCGCCGGAACGCAGGTCAGTTACCCCGGGGCCGGTTTCGAGAACCTGGCCGATAGCCTCACTGCCCGGCATGATGGGATATTTGAACACCCTCTTCGACACCGCCTTGTTGGTCAATAGCAGTCGGTCAAATCCCGGTGTTATGGTGCTTGCAATGGTTTTTACCAGGACATCGCCGGGTTCAGAGGCATGATATGCAGCATTTAGCAGTTTAAGCTTGTTTGCTTTCTGCAAAACAATAGCCCGCGCTTCTCCCTTCATGGTCATAAATCGGCAGTTACTTCGTGAACAGTTCCTTTCGGTCAGTGAAAGGGAGAAGATAACCAGGGAGGGGGAATATCTAAAACGGAAGCCCTTTGTTTTCTTAATCAATTCATCATGATTCATCCTGCGCGGACAGGGTTGCATTCGTATCAAATATCATCGCAGCAATTTTGATCTTTATACAAAATTGTAAGTATGAAATCGTGCGATAATTCTATTCTTCAATAAATCATTCACACAATCTTACAATTACACAATTTGATTGTAAAAATACAGATTGATAGAAAATGACAGTTTTGCATAACGAGGCAGGGGAGTTGCCTGGCGTTTGCTAAATTCCCGTTGTTCCGTGACTCTATTCAAAAAAAATCTTTTCCGAAACAACGATGCTTGATTTTGAAGTAAACAAAGAAAGTTGCACCCGTTGCGGTGAGTGTGCTGCTGATTGTCCTGCACGGATCATAGCCATGGCGGATGATGGATATCCCTTCATTGCCTCGGAGAGAGAGGGCAACTGCTATAGATGCCAGCACTGTCTGGCGATTTGCCCGACCGGGTCGATCTCTATTTTTGGGCTGGATCCGGCAGAGAGCATTTCTCTCACTGGTGGATATCCCGATCCCGATAAATTGGAGGCGCTGATCAAAGGGCGACGATCGGTGCGGCGCTACAGGAGTGAAAATCTTGATCCAAAGCTTTTTCAGCATCTCCTTGATGTTGCCTGGCATGCTCCAACCGGTGCGAACTCACGCCAGGTTCGTTTTACGGTGCTCGATAGCAGGGAGAAGATGGCACAATTTCGTGATGAAGTGATGGCCGGGTTGGGAAAAATGGTAAAAGAATGCACCCTGCCTGCCGGGATGGAGTACTATACCAATTTTGTCAAGATATGGGAGAAGCATCATGTTGATCTGCTCTTCCGTGATGCACCTCATTTGCTGGTCGCTTCGGCGCCAAAGCGTGTGGCATCTCCGGTTCAGGACTGTTTAATCGCCCTCTCCTACTTTGAGCTTTTCGCCCAGGCCAATGGGGTTGGCACGGTCTGGAATGGTCTGGTCTACAAGGTCATCAGCGATCTGTTGCCCTTGACTCGCCAGCGCCTCGGCATCCCGGATGACCATGTTATTGGTTATACAATGGTGTTCGGTAAGCCGGATGTTCATTTCGTCCGTACGGTGCAGCACACTCCGGCGCTGATACATCGGGCATTGGAGGAGTGACTTTCAGGGAGAGGCACGGTTTTTCGGTATATTTGTGCCTGCATCAACACTTTGAATCAAAAAATACAGATGGAAAACCTTTTTTCAAATCCCGGGCATCTTTACTCAAGGGAGGAAGTCCTTTCAAATCCATGCCCGGTTCCCAAGGTACATGGACTCTATGCGTGGTTCTTCAAAGAGGTGCCGAATGGTGTGCCTGTTGAAGGGTGCCTTATCCATGAAGGTTTGAAATTACTTTATGCGGGAAGTTCGCCAGACAAAAAAGGGAAAACAGATTCCACGCAAACGCTCCAGCAAAGGGTTCGTTACCATTTTCAGGGGAATGCCGACAAATCAACCCTTCGTCGCTCGCTGGGCATTCTGCTTGTTTCGGAGAGTCACTTTCCCCTGAGAAGGGTCGGGAGTGGCAAAAAAATGACCTTAACCAGCCAGGGTGAGCAATGGCTTGACTCCTGGATGGAGAAAAACGCCTTTGTCACCTGGGTGGAACATGATGATCCCTGGACGCTTGAAAATGAACTTTTCCAGAGTGTTGCACTGCCGTTGAACATTCAGGGCAATAAACATCATCCCTTTGCGGCATTGCTGTTAAAAAAACGTGAAGAGGCAATAGCGATTGCAAAAGAGGCGCCCGTTGTTCACGATAGTATCGAAAAGCGGTAAAAAAAAAATTATTATCATGTTCTGCTTTTTCAGGCGGTCAGTACGGTTTTAAACTTTTCTTGTTTTTACTAATAACGCCAAAATGTAGTTTATGCGTATCTTGACTTTCACAGGCAAAGGTGGGGTGGGTAAGACCAGTGTTTCTGCGGCGACGGCTGTCCGTTTATCGCAACTGGGCTATCGAACCCTGATACTCTCAACCGATCCTGCACATAGCCTGTCGGATTCGTTTAATCTTCCTCTTGGCTCCGAACCGACCAAAATCAGGGAAAATCTTTATGCTGTTGAGGTCAATCCTTATGTTGATTTGAAGAAGAACTGGCATGCCGTCCAGAAATTCTATAACGGGATATTTCAGGCACAGGGTGTTTCGGGAGTTATGGCCGATGAAATGAGCATCCTGCCTGGCATGGAAGAGCTTTTTTCACTCCTGAGGATAAAACGCTATAAAAGCTCCGGACGTTATGATGTCCTCGTTCTTGATACGGCCCCGACTGGCGAGACGTTGCGGCTTCTCTCCCTTCCCGACACCCTTTCGTGGGGGGTGAAGGCGATCAAAAATGTCACAAAATATGTTGTCAGGCCGCTCAGCAAGCCGCTTTCTAAAATGTCGGATAAAATTGCGCAGTATATTCCGCCTGAAGATGCTCTTGATTCGGTTGACATGGTTTTTGATGAGCTTGAAGGTATCCGCGAGATACTTACGGATAATAATAAATCGACGGTTCGTCTGGTTATGAACGCGGAGAAGATGTCGATCAAGGAGACCATGCGTGCTTTGACCTATTTGAACCTTTATGGCTTCAAGGTGGATATGATCCTGGTCAACAGGCTGCTTGATACAAAAGAGGACAGTGGCTATCTGGAGAACTGGAAGACGATTCAGCAGAAGTACCTCGGAGAGATCGAAGAGGGCTTTTCGCCCCTTCCGGTTAAAAAGCTCAAAATGTATGAAAAAGAGATTGTCGGTCTCAAGTCACTTGAGATCTTTGCCAAAGATATTTACGGTGATAGCGATCCATCCAGGATGATGTACGATGAGTCGCCGATAAAGTTTGTTCGCAATGGCGATGTTTATGAGGTGCAGTTAAAGCTCATGTTTGCCAATCCTGTTGATATTGATGTCTGGGTAACCGGGGATGAACTCTTTGTGCATATCGGCAACCAGCGCAAGATCATCACCCTTCCGATCAGCCTGACCGGGCTTGAACCGGGAGAAGCCGTCTTCAAGAATAAATGGCTGCACATTCCTTTTGATCGGAATCATCATAAACAGGATCGGATGACACAGCAGAACAACAACGTGCACAATTAATCAATTCTTTAGTACCTTGCTGCCCAACACAAGGAGTGTGATTACCCTGGGGGCTTTGCCTTTCAGAGCATCCTTGATGCCTGATCGACAGATTTTTTCCCTTAATTTTTTTAGTCGTTTTTTTTGTTATGGACAACAATGAGTTATTACAACAAAGCTACAGAGCCAATGAACTTATTTTTAAAGGTCTTGTTGAGTGCGGCTGTTTCAAGGCGGCTCTTGAATTAGATCTTTTTACCCACCTTGCTGATGAGGCAAAAGATACCGTATCACTTGCAGAGAGTGTCGGTGCGATTCCGTCCCGCCTCACCATGCTGCTTGAGGCACTGCGGCAAATGGGGATAATATCGCTGGAGGATGGCAAATGGAGCCTCACCTCTTTTGCGCAAAAAATGTTTCTTCCAAGCCATGCGCATCCTAATCTTTATATGATCCCTTTGGCAAAAGCCATGGCAACGCTTTCGGATAATTTTTACCTGAAAATAACCGATGCTGTCAGGGGGAAGATGAATTTCAAGACCGATGTAGCCTATCCTCCGGTAACACGTGAAGACAACCTCTATTTTGAGGAAATGCACCGCAGCAATGCCCATTTTGTCATCACCTTGCTGCTTGAAGAGGCCGATCTTTCAACGGTTAAAACGCTTGTGGATGTTGGCGGGGGCATCGGTGATATTTCAGCAGCCCTTTTGCAAAAATTTCCCCAGCTTGATTCCACCATTTTGAACCTGCCCGGTGCCGTTGAACTGGTAAATGAAAACGCTGCTGAAAAAGGTGTGGCTGACCGTCTTCGGGGTTCCGCCGTGGATATCTACCGGGATGCCTACCCTGTTGCCGATGCCATCATGTTCTGCAGAATATTGTATTCGGCTAACGAGCAGGTGACCCTCATGATGTGCAAAAAAGCATGGGAAGCGCTTCCGGCGGGTGGGAGGCTGATCATTCTTGACATGATTATTGATGATCCGGAAAACCCGAACTTTGATTATTTGAGCCACTATATCCTTGGTGCAGGGATGCCGTTTTCATTCCTTGGATTCAAGACGCAGGGTACCTACAAGGATATTCTTGAGTCGATTGGTTTCAGTGATGTCCGCATCGTAAGAAAATATGGCCACCTGTTTTGTGAAGCGCTTAAAGCCTGATGTGTTACCATCCCGGCAACTTTTTTTGAGGTTGTCGGGGGTACTTTCAATGGTTCAGTAATTGAAAAGGGAGCTCAATACCCAGGAAATCACACTGATGACTACTGAACCGGCGACGGCCCATCCGAAGCTGTCGATGGAGAATCCGCTGACAAGTATAGCCGCAAACTGCAGAAGGAATGCGTTGATGACGAGCAGAAAAAGCCCCAGTGTCACAATGATGAACGGTATTGAAAAAAACACCAGTACCGGTCGTACAACAGCATTGACAAGGCCAAGTACCAGTGCAACAAGAATCGCCGCACCAAAGCTCTTCAGGTGGATGCCGTCAAGTATGTGTGCCGTAGCATAGACCGCAACGGCATTGATCAGCCACTGGATCAGAATGTGCATCGTTGTCCTCTCTTTGAATTTTATTTTTTGCTTAATTCTACAGTAAAATGTAACCAATTCATTCCTTTTTCCGCTATCAACTCTCCATTATCCCTTGTTTGCTATCCATTGACATCAAGCTCCTGAAGTGCCTCATAGAGTGTTTTGCATCCGAAGATGGTAATGGGAAGATTGAGCAGTGAGGGCTTCAGTTCGCGGGTATTGGCTTCGGGCAGTACAATGCGCTTGAAGCCGAGATGGGCGGCCTCCCTGATGCGCCGTTCGCTGTCGCTGATGGCCCTGAGTTCCCCGGCAAGCCCTATTTCACCGCAGCAGATGGTTGCGGGGTCAACCGGACGGTTCATGAGCCCTGAGGCGATGGCCGCAGCAATGGCGAGGTCTGCTGCGGGCTCTGCCAGTTTAAGCCCTCCGGCTATTTTTACAAAGACATCCTGCCCCCAGGTTTCGATATGGAGCCTGTTTTGCAGGACGGCAAGGATGATCGACATTCGTTTCAGGTCAAACCCCGTGCTGATGCGTTGCGGCATTGAGTAGTTGGTTTTGGAGACCAGTGCCTGCACCTCCACCAGAAGGGCCCTTGTGCCTTCGATGGCGGCAAGGATTGAGTTTCCCGGCACATCGGTTCTTCGTCCCGATATAAAGAATTCTGACGGGTTACTGACCTCTTCAAGGCCGGTTTCATCCATGCGGAAGACGCCGATTTCATTGGTGGAGCCAAAGCGGTTCTTGACTGAGCGGATAATGCGGTAGCGCTGGTAGCCTTCACCTTCGAATTGCAAGACCGTATCGACCATATGTTCAAGTGCTTTTGGCCCGGCAAGCGCCCCCTCTTTGGTGATATGGCCGATAATCATCAAAATGACGTTCTGCTGCTTGGCCGCCCGGATCAGCATGGCGGCGCATTCGCGGATCTGGGTGATGGTACCGGCAGAACTCTGGTATTCATCCGAATGAACGGTTTGAATGGAGTCGATAATGACCAGTGCGGGCTTTTCGCGTTCAATCATATCAAGGACGCGCTCAAGGCTCACTTCTGCGGCAAGCCAAAGGTTTTTTGCCTGAATGGAGAGCCGCTGCGCCCTTTCACGGATCTGGTTTGGCGACTCTTCGCCGGAAATATAGAGCACTTTTGCCGGGGCAAGACGTGCAGCGAGTTGCAGCATAAGGGTTGATTTGCCGATGCCCGGCTCTCCTCCGACCAGAACGACTGAACCCTGCATGAGTCCTCCTCCGAGTACCCGGTCGAGTTCGCCGATGCCGGTCATGACGCGCAGGAACTCTGAAGGGACGGCGTCATGCAGGTTCTGTATGACGGAGACTCCTCCCGCAGAGACCGCCCCTTTTTTTTTTGTTTCGGGCTCAATGCGGGTCTCCTGAAGTGTCCCCCAGCTCTGGCACTCAAAGCATTTTCCCTGATACTTCAGGGAGATGGCCCCGCAGTTTGAGCATACGTATCTGGTAGAGGATTTGGCCATCCTGCCTTACAGCCCGTTGATACGCTGGAATGACTGAAGCGTGTTTTTCAGGAGCATGGCGATGGTCATGGGGCCGACTCCTCCTGGTACCGGGGTCATGGCTGAGGCAACGGCTGACACGGCGTCGAAATCCACATCGCCAACCAGACGGTAGCCGCTTTTTGTGGATGCATCCTCGATACGGTTTATGCCGACGTCAATGACTACAGCACCAGGCTTTACCATATCGGCAGTAATGAATCCCGCCTTGCCGATTGCCGCGATGAGAATGTCGGCCTGTTGGGTGTAGAAGGGGATGTTTTTGGTTGCGGAGTGGCAGATGGTGACGGTGCAGTTGGTGGCGTCAAGCTTCTGCAGCATCAGGTTGGCCATTGGTTTGCCGACAATGTTGCTGCGTCCGACCACGACACAGTGTTTGCCCCGGGTTTCGATGTTGTAGCGTCCGAGCAGCTCAAGAATACCGTAAGGGGTGCAACTGACAAAACATTTGTCGAGGTGGCCCATAACCAGACGCCCAAGGTTTTCGGGATGAAATCCGTCAACATCCTTTGATGGATCGATGGCAAGCGTGACGGCAAATTCATCAATCTGCTTCGGAAGCGGCTGCTGGACAAGGATGCCGTGGACTGCCGGGTCGTTGTTCAGTTCGTGAATGGTATCAATCAGGTGCTTCTCGGTGGTGTCGGCGGCCATTTCAATCACGGTGGAAATCATGCCGATCTCTTTGCATGTTTTGGCTTTATTGCGTACATAAACCTGCGATGCCGGGTCGTGGCCGACAATGATAACCGTCAGGCCGGGGAGCTTGCCTGTGATGGCCTGGCAGCTTTCGACGCTGGCTTTCAGTTCGTTTTTCAGGTCGAGAGAGACCTTTTTTCCGTCGATAATGAGCATGGTGATAGGGCTTTGTTGTGTATGTTCCTCTCCGGGATAATCTCGAGGCTCTCAAGGGAGAGCTGCATATAGCTATGAAAAATTCATCGAAGCAGCAAATATGAAACGCGATGAGTTGGCCGGAAGCCATTTTTTTGTGGCGGGGGAGTGGGGAGAGGGTAAAATTTTATTTTGAGGACGGTCTGTTATGTCGCTGGTTTCCATAGGTGATGTTCTTGTTGACAAGGAGGTTCTGAACGCTTTTTTTTCTTGCGATCTTCATGAGTGCAGGGGAAAGTGCTGCATAGAGGGGGAGCTTGGGGCTCCATTATCTGACGCGGAGGCTCTTCAACTTCGAGAGCTGCCGGAGGAGCTGCTGAGGATGCTTCCGGAAAAAGGGTTGCGTCATCTCCGGCGTCACGGCCCTGTTGATATCTATCAGGGAGTTCAGTATACGAGAACGGTTGAGAACGAGGAGTGTGTTTTTACCTTGATTCGCGACGGAATAACTTTCTGCGCCATTGAGATTGCCTGTCGCGAGGGCATCATCAGTTTCGACAAGCCTCTCTCCTGCCGATTGTTTCCAATAAGGGTAAGAAAAAAGTTTGGTTTGCCTTATCTTGTCTATGAGCAGCACTCTATGTGTCGCTCTGCCCGAAAGGCAGGGTGGGAGTGCAAGGTACAACTTATTGATTATGTGCATCTTGCTCTTGAGTCGCTTTATGGTGGCGACTGGATGGTGAGCTTGAAGGCATTTGTCGATTCTTCCTTCCGGCGTCATGGTTGAAATCAAGCTTCAACAGCGGCAATCATTACAGCTTTCTGCACAGCAGATTTTAAGCAGTCAGCTTCTTCAGCTTCCAATGCTCAACCTTGAACAGCGGATTTATGAGGAGTTGCAGGAAAATCCGCTGCTTGAACTGGTTGATGAGCGTAAGGATAGCGCCGGTGATGTGGCTGTGGAGAACGAGCGGGCGGATGGTGATGATATGTTTGATGCGGTTGAGCGGTTCAGTAAAAGTTCTCTTAAAGAGCGCTCTGACCCGCCCCTTTCCGGAGAATATTCTGAAGGAAGGCTGAACTTTTCCAATGAAAGCGGCCCGAAGGAGAGGTTTTTTCAGGCGGTTCAGCATGACAGTTTTCATGATACGCTGCTGCGCCAGCTCACCCTGCATGAAGGTGTCGGGGAGCGGGAGGTGATGATTGCCATAGAGATTCTTGGTAATCTTGATGGCGACGGTTACTTTACTGAACGCGCTGATGTGATTGTTGACAGTCTGCTTCTTGGGGGGGTTGAGGTCAGCGAAGAAGAGGTGGCGGGAGTTTTGCGCAAGATTCAGTTTCTTGATCCTCCGGGTGTTGCCGTCAGGGATCTGCGAGAACGTTTTCTTGTGCAACTGCAGGTTGGTGCCGGGCGCCCGGAATCGAAAAGTTTTGAGGTTGCACGCAGGATTCTTCGTGACCATTTCGATGACTTTCTGCACCGCCGCTTTGAACTCTTGATCAAAAAGCTTGCCGTGTCGAGGGAGAGTGTTGAGGAGGCTGTTTCGGCCATTATCCGTCTTGATCCCCATCCCGGAATTTTTCAGGATGAGGGTGGATACTATATCACGCCTGACTTTGTGGTAAGCTACGAAAACGGAGAGCTGACAGCGGTGCTTAACGACCGAAGCGCGCTTTCTGTCAAGGTTACTGACCGCTATGGGGAGCTGTTGAAAAACAGGAAAGGGCCAAAAGAGGAAAAGAGGTTTATACGGCAGAATATTCAGCGCGCAAATGAGTTTATGAGTGCCATTGAAACCCGGCGCCAGACACTGCTGAAGGTGATTGAGGCCCTGATGAAACGCCAGTATGCCTTTTTTGTTTCCGGCCCGGAGCGAGTGGTGCCGCTCGGCATGAAGACGATTGCGGCTGATACCGGTCTCAATATTTCGACCATCAGCCGGGCAGTCAATGGTAAATATGTGCAGACCAGTTTCGGCGTTTTTGAGCTGAAATATTTTTTCAGCACAGGGCTCTCTACGGGCGAGGGTGACGATCTGTCGAGCAAGGTTATCCGCCAGGAGATTGCCGGGCGGATCCACCAGGAGGATCCTCTTTCTCCCCTGAGTGATGAGATGTTGGCAGAGATGCTGATGAAAAAAGGGGTGCATATTGCCCGAAGAACGGTTGCAAAATATCGTGAACAAATGCAGATTCCAGTTGCAAGATTAAGAAAAAAAATATTTTGATTGATGAAGAATAACCAGAGACCAGTGATTCGTTCAACGACGGTTATCGGTGTTATCAGGGACGGCAAGGCTGCGCTTGGAAGCGATGGGCAGATGACACTCGGAAATACGGTCATCAAGCATTCTACGCGAAAGATCAGGCGGTTGTATCACGGGAAACTTGTTGCCGGTTTTGCGGGGGCAACGGCGGATGCCGTGACTCTGCTTGACCGTTTTGAGGAGAAGCTTGAGGCCTACAATGGAAAGCTTGACCGTGCAGCGGTTGAACTCGCCCGTGACTGGAGAACGGACAAGTATCTCCGTCGTCTTGAGGCGATGCTGGCCATTGTCAGTAACGACAAGGCGCTGATTATCTCCGGAACCGGTGATGTGATTGAGCCGGAGGATGGCATTGTCGCCATCGGCAGCGGCAGTATGTATGCTCTCGCCGCAGCCCGTTCGCTCATGAAACATTCAGCTCTCCAGGCAAAGGATATGGTGCTTGAGAGTTTGAAGATAGCAGCCGATATCTGTATTTATACGAACGATCATATTATTGTTGAAGAGGTCTGAGTGACCGGGCGATGTCGTGCCGTCAGTGTTGACGAACGGAAGCTTCTTTTTGAAATCTACAATTCATTGCATGGAAACGACTATGAACAGTGAGGGAAATGCAGTTGCATTGCCCGAAGCAAGGAGCGGAAAAACAAGTTCCATTGCGACCAGCAATTTGACGCCAAACCAGATTGTCTCGCTCCTTGACAAGTATATTATTGGCCAGAAGGATGCAAAAAAATCTGTTGCCATTGCCTTGCGCAACAGGCTTCGCCGTCAGCATGTGAGTGATGATCTCCGCGACGAGATCATGCCCAACAATATTATCATGATCGGGCCGACAGGTGTTGGAAAAACCGAAATCGCCCGCAGGCTTGCCAAACTTGCCAGAGCCCCCTTTGTCAAGGTTGAGGCATCGAAATTTACTGAAGTGGGATATGTTGGCCGCGATGTGGAGTCGATGATCCGTGATCTTGTCGATCAGTCTGTAGCTATGGTAAGAAGCGAAAAGTCGGAAGAGGTTCTTGAAAAGGCGGTACTGCTGGTCGAGGAGCGTCTCCTCGACATTCTTCTTCCTCCTGTTGCCTCTTCACGCAATGCGGAGGATGATGACGAGGCCTCTGGTGAAGAGGGTGCGCTGGAGTCGCGATCAACTGAAGAGCACGACAAGTCGCTTGAGGTCAACCGCCGAAGCCGCAAGAAAATGCTGGAACGTCTTCGCAACGGAAAACTTGAGGATCGCCAGATTGAAATGGATCTCTCCAGCGATACTCCCGGCGGAATGATGCAGGTTTTCGGACCTCTCGGACAGATGGAGGAGATCGGCGGGATTATGCAGGATCTCATGAGCGGACTGCCCCGTAAACGCAAAAAAAGAAGGGTATCAATTGCTGAAGCCCGCAAGTTTCTTGAGCAGGAAGAGGTGCAGAAGCTCATCGACATGGATAGTGTTATCAAGGAGGCTATCAACAAGGTAGAGCAGTCAGGCATAGTCTTCATTGATGAAATTGATAAAATTGCCTCACCATCTTCAGGCTCGGGCGGCAAGGGGCCGGATGTAAGCCGGGAGGGCGTGCAGCGCGATCTGCTGCCGATTGTCGAGGGCTCCAATGTTGCGACCAAACATGGCATGGTGAAGACCGATCATGTGCTCTTTATTGCTTCCGGCGCCTTTCATGTTGCCAAACCCTCAGACCTGATTCCGGAGCTGCAGGGCCGCTTTCCGATCCGCGTTGAGCTCAAAAGCCTGACGGAAGAGGACTTTTACCTCATTCTCACGCAGCCGGAGAACGCTCTCATCAAGCAGTATTCAGCGCTTCTTGCTACGGAGGGAGTTGATTTGACCTTCAGTGACGGCGCCATTCGCGAGATTGCGAGAATTGCAGCAAGGGTCAATGAGAGTGTTGAAAATATCGGGGCAAGGCGGTTGCATACCATCATGACCAATCTTCTTGAGGAGTTGATGTTCAATATTCCTGAAAATTTCTCTGACGAGCATGTTGAAATTGATGAGTTGATGGTGAAGGAGAAGCTGAACCATGTGGTTGCAGACCGCGATCTCAGCCAGTACATCCTGTAAGCACTTTTTTGTTAATTTTTGACCGAGCCAGCCCTTTTGCCGGGCTGGCTTCAACAATCATGATCAGCGCGATGACGATACTTGTTCTCAACGGACCAAACCTCTCCCGGCTTGGAAAACGCGAGCCGGAGGTCTATGGTCGTCAGACCCTTGACGATATCAACCGTGAACTGACGGAAAGTTTTCCGGAGATCTCTTTTGAATTTTTCCAGACGGAATATGAGGGAAAGTTGCTTGAAAAACTTTTTGAGTGTGAAGATCAGGGCGGTTTTCAGGGAGTTGTGCTGAATGCGGGGGCGCTGACTCATTATTCCATAGCCCTGCGTGATGCCATCAGTGCGGTGACCATCCCGGTTGTGGAGGTACATCTCTCAAACATCTATGCCCGCGAAGAGTTTCGCCGCCATTCCGTGATTTCCGAAGTATGCGTTGGCGTTATCAGCGGCTTTGGAGCCAACAGTTACCATCTCGGCGTCAGGGCTCTTCTTGCTCGTGTTTCACTTGAACCAGATTGAATTCGGGTATTTCCCATTGAGTTGTTTGTCGAGCCCGAGCCAGTGGCCTGATGGAAAGAGCATCATCATAATGGCAAAGAGCATAAAGGGAGGAAGCGAAAGGTTGTAGTAGCCGCCGGCAGCAAAATTCAGCACCATGAAGAGAGCAAAAGCGGCATTTGCCCTGACCGCAAAGCCGAAAACGAGGCCGATGCCGATGATGAGTTCACCCACTGTCACAATCCACGCGATCGGGTATGCCAGGGGTATGGCAAACTGCTCGAGATAGATGGCCTGGAAGGAGCCTGCGGGAAGTTCACCAAGCCGTTTGATGAAAAATTCCCGCATCAGGTCACTCCAGAGCCACCCCTTTACCAGCTTATGCCAGAATCCGTAGAGAAAGAATGCGGCAAAGAGATAGCGTCCGACAAGAAAAAGGGTAATACCTATAATTTTGACCGGATGTTTTTTCATCGCCATTATCGTTACAGTCCGTTGCGTTCAAAGATGATATCGACACTGCTCTTCAGTTTTTTCAGTATGTTTTCGGAGCTGAAAAACTCGGCAATCTCCTGCGGGTTGATGTGTTTCAGCAACTCTTCATCTTTCAGCACCAGGTCGCGCAGGTGCACTTTGGTTGACCAGCTCTCCATGGCGTTGCGCTGAACCAGGCGGTAGGCCTCTTCACGGGTCAATCCTCTGGCCGTAAGGGCAAGAAGGATGGTTTGTGAGGTGGTCAGGCCGTAAGATGAATTGAAGTTTTCCTCCATTCTCTCGGGATAGACAAGCAGCGTATCGACTGCGTCGCTGAAGGTGCGCAGCATGTAGCAGAGCGCGGTGGTCGAGTCGGGCATGATGATGCGCTCAACCGATGAGTGGGAAATGTCGCGCTCATGCCAGAGTGCGACGTTTTCCATGGCCGCCAGGGAGTTCGAGCGAACCACGCGGGCAAGGCCGGTAAGGCGCTCGAAGGTGATCGGGTTGCGCTTGTGGGGCATGGCAGAGCTGCCTTTCTGTCCCTTGCTGAAAAACTCTTCAGCTTCACGCACCTCCGTACGCTGCAGGTGGCGCAGCTCAACGGAGAATTTTTCGATAGAGGAGGCGATGATGGCCAGTGTTGTGGCAAATTCAGCGTGGCGGTCGCGCTGGAGAATCTGTGTCGATATGGAAGAGGGCTCAAGACCGAGTTTGCGGCATACCGCAGCCTCGATATCGGGCGAAAGGTGCTGATAGGTACCAACCGCTCCGGAGATTTTACCAACAGAGATGACGGCAACAGCCTTTTTCATACGGTCGAGGTTTCTGAGCATCTCCTGGTGCCACAAGAGCAGTTTAAGGCCGAAGGTGGTTGGTTCGGCATGAATGCCGTGGGTTCGGCCCATCTCAAGGGTGTATTTAAACTCTACCGCCCTTTTTGCAAGAACCTCCACCAGTTGCTCAATATCGGCGACAAGGATTTTTCCGGCATCGCGCATCTGCATGGCAAGAGAGGTATCAACGACATCCGAGGAGGTGAGCCCTTCGTGGATGTAGCGGGAATCGGGGCCGACATGGTTGGCAACGTTGGTCAAAAAGGCAATGACATCGTGTTTTGTCTCTTTCTCGATCTCAAGAATTTCATCGACATTGAATGCGGCTTTCTGCCGGATGGTCACAAGGGCCTCTTCGGGGACAAGGCCAGCCTCCATGCGTGCCTCAACAGCGGCAATTTCAAGCTGCAACCAGCGTTCAAATTTTGCATCATCTGTCCAGATGGCCGAAATATCTTTGGGTGAATAACGTGGTATCACTGGTTGGGTTCAGGTTTAGTGTTGTTGTCGTAACGTCAGTCAATATAGTGACCGGAACCATGAAAAACCATACTTCCGGAAAAGAGTCCCGCTTATTGTTCTCCGCTTCCTTTTGTTTCGTCACTCATTTCCCGGTATATCTGGCGGATATAGTCGAGAGCAGCATCGCGGTCGTAGGGGACGAGGCCGTCAATGACCGCATTTTCCATCCTTTTTTTGATTATTCCCACCATTTTTCCCTCTTTCAGGCCGAGCGTTGCCATGATATCCTCGCCGCTCAGAGGGGGGCGCCATTTGGCGAGCTGGTCTTTTTCGCCAACCTCAGCGATTTTTTCTTCCACATGGTTGAAGTTGCTCATGATGCGCGAAACCTTTTTCGGATTTTTGCTGGTAACGTCGGCCCGGCAAAGGTTCATCAGATCCTGAAGATCCTCTCCGGCATCAAACATGAGTCGCCGGATGGCCGAATCCGAAATCTCCTCTTTTGAGAGGGGGATCGGGCGGTGATGAAGGCGTACTATTTTCTGGACGTAGTCGAGCGGGTCGAGCGGCCAGCGCATTTGGCGGAATATTTTGGCGACGATTCTCACACCAATGGCATCGTGACCATGAAATGTCCATCCGGTTGATTTGCTGAACCGCTTTGTAGCAGGCTTGGCAATATCGTGCAGCAGCGCCGCCATTCTGAGCCAGAGGTTTTCGGAGTGCAGAGCAAGATTGTCGATAACCTGAAAGGTATGGAAGAGGGTGTCCTTGTGCCCCAGTCCGTCAACCTGTTCAATGCCGGCCATGGCGGCAACTTCCGGCATGATCTCCTTCAGTACGCCGGTTTCATGCAGAATAATCAGCCCTTTCGACGGTCTGGGGGAGAGCATGATTTTGAACAATTCCTGGCTCACTCTCTCTATCGAAACAATCCCGATTCTTTCGTGCATGGCCGCCATTGCCTCAATAACTTCGGGGAGCAGGGTGAAATCGAGCTGGGCAGCAAAGCGTGCGGCCCTCATCATGCGCAACGGGTCATCCGAGAAGGTCTGCATGGGGTCAAGCGGTGTTCTCAGGATGCGTGCACGGAGATCCTCCATCCCGTGAAAATGGTCGATGATCTGGTTTCGCCCTTCGCTGTTGAGTACAAGGGCAAGCGAATTGATGGTGAAATCCCGTCGCGAAAGATCGTCGTCGAGTGTCCCGATAAGGGTTACCGGTTTTCTTGAATCGTTGTTGTACGACTCTTTGCGGGCGCCGACAAGTTCAACCTTAAACGTCCTCATTGAGTCTGAAAGCTCAAGCTGTGCGGTGCGGAAACGCTCAAAAAGGACGAAATTCCGGCCGTGGAGTTCGTCGAATACTGCTTTGGCAAAAGGGACGGGATCGCCGATGACCATGATATCGATATCGGTACAGGGCCTTTGCATAATCATGTCGCGGACATAGCCACCGACAAGGAAGCAACTGATGCCGTTTTTATCAGCCAGGTCGCCGATTCGGTAGAGGAGCTCCGGGATGGATGCTTGTGGAAGTGTTGTCATTACCTGTTTGGCGGTGCATTTGTCAGTCATTCAAGTAAGGCTGCATTGGCGGCAATTTCCTCCGCAATTTTGCCTGCAACCATAATGGCCCGGCGTCCATCGGAAGAGCTGACAGTTGCCGGAGTGTTGTTTCTGACGGTATTGATAAAATGTTCGAGTTCGTCACGCAACGCATTTATTTTTGGAACTTCCGGGTTAATATGGTCAAGAACCATCCCCTGCATGGTCTCGTGAATTTCTCCGAACTGTTCAAGTATTTTACGTGCAGCAAAGGATTTGAGCGGATTTTTTGAAGAAGCTTCACCCTGTTTGACGAGCTTGAAAACTTCTGATTTGCCCGTTGCAAAGTCGAGCGAAGCATAGCTTTTCGGGTTATCGCAAAAAAACGGAGCTTTCGCATCTTGATACGGCTCAGCCTGCTTGCCGTGACATTTGCGGTTGCACCGTTTACAAAATCGATTCTGGCGGTCGCCATGTCGAGTTCATTTGAGAATACCTTGACTCCCGAAGCCGAGATATGCTTTATTTCGGAGGGTATAAGGGAGAGAACCAGATCGATATCGTGAATCATGAGGTCAAGCACTACGGAAACATCGGTAACCCGACGTGAAAAACCGCTCAGTCGTTCGGCCTGGATATATAACGGTCGTCCGATATGGGCCTCAACAGCTCGCAGTGCCGGATTGAAGCGTTCAATATGGCCAACCTGGATATGCACCCGGTTTTTTGCTTCGAGTCGTATCAGCTCATCGGCCTCTTCAACCGTTGTGGTTATCGGTTTTTCAATAAAGAGGTGCAGCCCCTCGCCGAGCAGGATACGCGCTATTTCGTAGTGTGAGCTTGTCGTGGTTGCAATAATGGCGGCATCGCACGACTTTGCAAGAACTTCAAGCGAGCTGAAGCTGGCGACACGGTATTTTGCGGCCATCTCTTCGGCCCTGTGGCTGTCGAGATCAAAGACTCCTGCGCAATGCAGATCACGGCAATCCTGCGCGATTTCCGTAAGGAGCTTTGTATGAAACTCTCCAAGCTTGCCAACTCCGATAACGCCAATATTCATAGAGTTTCCTGTCTGTAGTGATAACGAGTCTCGATCACTCATTACCTGTTTCCATCGAAGGGTCAAGTGCCTCAATTTTGTACTTGAAGAGGCTGAGTGCAATGACTGCTCCGGCAATGGTCAGAATTCCGGCGACAATATAGGGCGCGTGAAAGTTCATGCCGTAGAGAATACTTCCGCTGAAGGGTCCCATGATACGGGCAAAGGAGTTTACTGACTGTGAAAGACCGAGAATCTGCCCCTGCTGCTGTTTATAGCTGTAGAGTGAAATCATGGAGAGGTTGATGGGCGCAACCAGACTGGTGCCGATGGCAAAAAAGAAGAGGATAAAGAGCCCGAGAGAAAAAAGCGAACTTTGTGGCGCGAAAGGAACAAAAAAGACACCGATAAAGGTGAAGAGGTGGCCCCATAAAAAAAGCTGGTGCTCGCCCATCTTTTTAATGAGCTTCCGGATAAGGCCGCCCTGCACAATGACCGACCACACACCGACATAGGCAAAGATATAGCCGATCTGCTCGTCGGTAGCCTTGAAGTACTCTTTCCAGAGCAGGATTGAAGCAACCTGCATGTTCACGATGGCAAAGGTATAGATATAGTTGGCAATCATAAGCAGTGCAAGGGGACGTGAGCTGAAGGTCAGTTTCAGCCCGTCAACATACTCGACTCTTTTTTCCTCCAGAAAATGGGAGAGCGATCGCCGGGGTTCGCTGTTGCCCGTCCTTTTTTTCAGAAATCCGAACACCATCTTTTGCGCATTCCTGTTCGACTCGGGAAGCAGGAAGATGGCAAGGATAAAGTCGATAAAGATCAGTGAGGCGGCAACATACCCAACGACAGGAATACCATAATTGTGTTTCAAAAATCCGCCAAGGACCGGGCCTATAATGAAGCCTATTCCAAAAGCGGCCCCGATCATGCCCATTGCACCCGATCGGCTTTTGCTGTCAGTGACATCGGTGATATAGGCCTGTGCAGCGGCAATGTTGGCCGACCCGATACCTGAAAGTCCTCTGGCAAAAATAAGCAGCGGAATGGTGGATGCCTGCGAAAAAACCAGATAGGAGAGCGCCGTGATAAAAATACTGATCAGCATGACCGGTCGCCTGCCGATTTTGTCACTCAGCTTGCCCCAGAGAGGAGAAAAGATAAACTGCATGATCGAAAAAATCGAGGCAATCAGCCCGATCATGAAGGGAGTTGCGTGAAGAAACTTGGCATAAGTCGGCAGCAGTGGCAGCACAATTCCGAACCCGATAAGATCCAGTAAAACCGTCAGGAGTAAGATGAGCAGTGGAGAGCGCTTCATGCCGTGCATTTTGTTTTGTTCCGCTAAAGCCCCAAAGATAAAAAAATTAAAGCCGATTCTGACAGGGGAGCGCTGAAAAAATCAGGGAGCAGCTCTCTCAACAGGATAAATCATTCGGTGCAACTGCGCAATTCCTTCAAGCACTCTCGGACCGGGACGAAGAAAAAGGTTGTTGTCGAGCCGATCGTACACCTGGCGGTGTTTTACAGCCGCAATAGAGTGCCATCCTGGGCGGTTTATCACGTTATCGGCAGCAGAAGACTTTTTGTCCATGTACATGCAGGCAATCACCTCAGGACTTTGCTCAATCACCCACTCCTGTGAAATTTCGAAATACTCCTTCTCAACCGCGTCACCGATATTGCGGCCACCTGCGCAGGCAATAAGCGCCGAAGTATAACTTCCTTTTCCACCCGTCCAGAAAGGGTCGTTCCATATTTCAAGATAGACGCTTTTTTTGTTCTTTTGACGATCGGCCTCTGTTTTGAACTGAGCAAGACCCTTGCTGATGGAGAGTGCCAGGCTGTCAGCCTCTCTGGTGTGGCCAGTCAATTTCCCCAGTTTTCGGAGGGCGGCAGGGATATCGTTCGGGCTCTTGCAGGCGATGCTCTCCTGGTGAATGCCCAATGCCAATATTTTTTTTCCCATCTCCTCATCGGCCAGATCGACATCAACCACCAGATCGGGATGGATGGCCGCAAGCACTTCAAGCGAAGGTCGTCCAAAGGAGCCCGCTACAGGGACTTTGGCCGCTACGGCAGGCCAGTCGCAGGCGGTGGTCCTGCCAACGAGCTGATCGCCAGCGCCGATAGCAAAAATCATCTCCGTCATGCTTGGCGCAAGGCTGACAATAGAGGGCTTGTCGGTGGCGGCACGCGGCTTTATATCCTTTTTTTGCGTGCATCCTGCCGCCAGAAACAGGAGTATTGTGTAAAAAATTGCCAGAAGGCGATTAGCCGGGAAGCTGTTGCGCATAGTGATGAACGATCTGCAGGTGATTGAATGCAAGTGGAAGGGTGAGGGCTTCAGAAAGGGAAAACCAGCCGATTTCCTTCACTTCGCTTGGCATCAGCTCTGTTGAACCAATTCCGCTACCGTAGAATGCAAGCGCCACAGCATGAAAGTTATACTCAGCAAAGAGTTCATCAAAGTAATGGAGAAAAACCGGCGAGGCAAAGAGAAGCCCGGTCTCTTCGCGTACTTCACGAACAACAGCCTCTTTAGCCGTTTCATAGTCGTCAATGTGCCCTCCCGGCAGGCACCACTGCCCCTGAAAGGGAGGAACACCTCTTTTCGTCAGAAGGATGATATCGCGATGGTCATCATCCGGAGTGATTATGGCAGCAACGGTAGTTTTTGTCATGAAGCGGCTTGAAAAATGTCTTGCAAAAAATTGGAGCGATTCTGCGTCAGGGAAAATGGCAAAAAAAGATGAGATACCGGCATGGTTGCGGATACGTTTTACCAGAAAAAATTGTTACAGCTTTAAGTTGAAAGCATTACCGAAAAGAGTTTAACCGTTCAGTATCATGGGATCACACTCCCTGACTTATAAACAATGTATTCCGGTTTCGATCGTCGCAGCGTGGGACTTTTTTTCTTCTCCAGCAAATCTTGCACGGATAACGCCGCCGGAAATGATGTTCAGGATAACAAATGGAGCCAGCGGTCAGCAGATTTATGAAGGGATGCTGATCAGCTATACGATCTATCCCTTCATGATGTTGCCGCTGCAGTGGGAGACTGAAATTACAAAAGTTGACAAACCGTTTCTGTTTGAGGATCGCCAGAAATCGGGGCCTTACGAGAGCTGGCATCATCAACATCAGTTTCGTGAAATTCCGGGTGGTGTGGAAATGACCGATCAAATCAGCTATGTGATGCCGATGGGTGCTTTTGGAGATCTTGTCAATTCACTGATTGTCAGCAGGCGGCTTGAAGAGGTTTTTGCCTACAGACAAAAAAAAATAGAGGCGATTTTAGGTAATCTGTGAACCTTTTGCAACAGGGCTATGGTGGAGAAACGGTCATGAATGAAACGCTCTCTCTTGGAGGAATAGCAATTCTGTTTGCTGGCGGTCTGGCGCTTTTTCTCTATGGCATCAGGCTGATGAGCAGCGGTCTGAAAAAGGCCTCGGGTGCACGGATGCGACGGCTGATATCGAAGGTAACCGGCAACAGTTTGTACGGGATGCTTGCCGGAGCCTTTGCCACCATGGTTGTTCAGAGCAGCAGCACCATTATTGCTACCCTTGTCGGGCTGGTGCAATCCCGGCTTATGACCAGCACGCAGTCGCTGGCCGTCATTCTTGGGGCTGAAATAGGGACAACGGCCATGGCCCAGCTTGTGGCCTTCCGCTTGCAAGATTATGCCCTGATCATTTTTGCGGCTGGCTTTGCCTTGAACTCTTTTGGAAAATCGGAACCCCTTCGTTTTACCGGCGAAGCCTTTTCAGGGTTCGGTCTTCTATTTTTCGGGTTGAAGGTGATGTCGGAGGCGGTCGCACCCCTCGAAAGCTATGCCCCGTTTCTCTCTCTCTTGCGTTATCTCGACAATCCATTTCTTGGTGTTGCCGCAGGTATGGCCTTGACCGCCCTGATGCACAGCAGTGCGGCCTTTATCGGTATTATCATAACGCTTGCCCTGCAGGGCGCATTGACTCTTGAGGCCGGAATTGCGTTGCTGCTTGGCGCCAACATAGGTACCTGTATAACGGGGGTGCTGGCAAGTGCCGGTATGCAGCGTGCAGCAAAGAGGGTTGCGCTGGCGCAGGTACTCTTCAATGTGACCGGTGTGCTCATTTTTTTCCCCTTCATTCCACAGTTTGCCGATTTTATCCGCATTATTTCGCCCTCAGCAGAGGGTACGGGTGCAGAGAGGTTTGCTCTTGAGGTGCCGCGCCAGATAGCCAATGCCCATTCACTGCTCAATATTTTCATGTCTTTTTTTATTCTTTCCGTTCTTGTGCCCTTCGACAGGCTGCTTTACCGGCTGCTTCCGGATGACCCGCAGGAGACAAGGCTCATTCCCGCAGTCTGGTATCTGAAGGAGTCGGCACTTACCACACCGGTACTGGCCCTCGGTTATGTAAAGGCTGAGGTGGCGAGGATGGGCAGCATTGCGGCCAAAATGGTGCGCGCCTCACTCTACCCTTTTCTGAGCAGTGACCCTGGTCATGATGCGGTTTTTCCGAAGCTTTCCGTTATCAAGGGCATGGACATGAGAGAGGAGAAACTTGATTTTCTTGAAGCCCGGATTTCCGATTATCTTATTAAAATCAGCCGCAGTGCGCATAGTGAGCAGGTATTGAAGGAGGTGTTCGCTCTCATGAATATTGTAAAAGGGCTGGAATCGATTGGCGATGTTATTGAAACTATTGAAGCAAAACTCCTTGAGAAAAAACGGGGAGTGGAGAGCGATCTGAGCCAGAAGGGTAAAGATGAACTGGTGGAAATACACAAAATGGTCTGCCTTGAGATTGAACAATTGGCCGATGCCCTGAAGGAGATGGATGCACTGAAAGCCGGTGTACTTCTGCAGGGTGATGAGCGATTTAAACGAATGGTGGCGCAGGCTGAAACCGCCCACCTGAAAAGAGTTTTTCTTCTTCACGAAGCAGAGCTTACCCACGATATGCACATGGAACTCATCAACCTGTTTGAACAGGTACACCATTACTGCAAGAGTGTCGCGCAAAGCATCGTGAATGCGGTGGAGAGTTAATCTGCTTCCCGCTCACTGGTTTACATATTACAACAGATTCCGTTGGGAACCCTGTCAAAGTTAATCCCTGTAATTTGCTTAATTCAGAGTGATATACGTATACTCTTCAAATTGATCATTCGTTGACGCCGGATCCTGATGCAAGCTGAAAAACACCTTTTCGCCACAACCCCCATCCTCGGCACCATTCTCAGGAAGAAGGCGGTGGAACGCCTTTTTTCGAGCGGGAGCCGTGAAGCTGCGGTTGCTTTGGCGGGCGCAGTGGAAAAGGCGCATCCGGAAGCAGATGCGATAATTAACCGTCTTCTGCTTCTGCTGCACAGCAGCCAGCCGGTCATGCACAGCGCTCTGTGGAACTACTGGAAAGCATCCCGCTTCGAAGAGCTGCTGAAAAGGATGCAAGCCTCTGCAACGCTTATGTCGGATCTGCTGCAGGCACTTGAGGCCATGCCGGAAAACGACTGGGGCAACGGTATGGCGTTCATGCTCTGGAGCATCGTTGACCGCGATGACATCGCCGACACGATAGATGCGAGCGGTCGCCATGCGCCTGCTCTTGAAATGGACGCCCTTTTCGGGCTTGTGCGAGGCAATCCGGGGCGCTACCTCGATCTTGAAGATCCCGATTACTCCATTTTTGAAAAAGCGTGGCTTGCCGCATCCAGCGTCCAGAGACAGCGTATCAGCACAACCGTTCTCAAAAGTCAGGATCCCCGGCTTGTTGCGGCTTACGATCATGCCGTCAAGGAGGGGCATGACCCGCAACTGGTCATCGAAGCCCTTAAACTCTGCGGAGATCACGACGCACTGCTTGACCGGCTGCATGGTTTGCCCTTCACCTGTGCGCTCGAGGTTATTGCTTTCTGGGAAGAGAGCGACGGAAGGCCGAAAACTCCCTCAAAAAAAGTTGTTGTCGAGGCTGTTGTCCCCCTCTATCGTGAACTGGCCGGGCTTCTTCCGCAGTCCCGACCCTCCGGTCCGCCCGGCACCAGAGATATATTCTCTTTCTGGACGGAACGGTATCGAACAGACGAGCTACTGCAGCAGGATCTTGCAAGCCCGGATCCCTTCAGACGGGCCGGCGCGCTCTTTTCAGGTGCGCAGCGGGGAGTGATTCCGCGCAACAGGCTGCAGGAGATTTCCCTGAACGGCACGTGGCCTGAAAAGCTCGCGCTTCAGTACCTCTTTACCGTGCCGGATGCAAGCTCCCGGCAGGAGCATGTCTGCTGGCTCCAGCCACAGAACAATATCGTGGCCGCCATACTGACGACACGCCTGCCCGGTTCGCTTGAAGAGAGCAGTTCGCTGGCCGGTGGAGTTCATGCTGGTGCTGGAGCGGCTGATCAGTCGGCACAGCTCCAGCGTAAACTCCTGCAGTTACTCGGGGTTCTGCAGGGCTATTTTCTTCGCGGCCTGATCACCGTTGACAGTAATGACGACGCTACAGAAAAAAATGCCGTGGAGACCGAGGAGCTGACGGATGCAGTATGGTAAACCCGGGATAACCGTTTGAGTATATGGCTCTCGCTTTTGATTTCGGGACATGCAACAGCGTGGTCGCACGCTGGAACGAAGCCCTGAACGACATAGAGACTCCCGACCTGCCCAACCTCGGCATCCTCTACCCGCAGCCGGGATCGGAGCCTGCGCGGGTCATTCCCTCCGTCATTCATTTCGCCGTGGAGAGCACCCTCCTTGTCGGCAGCCAGGTTGACGCAGCAAGAGTAGTCAATCATCCGGGAACATTCAGATGGCTGAAAATGGATATGCTTCGCAACGGCGGAGCCAATCGCGGGCGGCGCGTCAATGGCAGGGTTATTTATCCCCGCCATGCAGCAGACGAACTCGTCGATCGCATTCTGATGTTTGTGCGCGGCTATTTCGGCGACATCGACGAGGAAATCGTACTGACCGTCCCGGTCGAAGCCTTCGATCACTATATCGACTGGCTTCGTGAAGCGGCGATAAAACGCTTTCCGGGAGGGATCACCTTCATCGACGAAGCAACCGCCTGTATGCTTGGTTACATCGATAAGGTTCTCGACCGCGAACCCTACTGCATCGTGGATTTCGGCGGAGGCACTCTCGATGTTTCGGTCGTTCGTACTGATCTGCTGCGTGCCGGACATGCGAAATGCCGGATACTGGGCCGGGCGGGCGAGGAGATTGGCGGGATTATGATCGATAACTGGCTGCTGGAACATATCCAGGAACAGGAGGAGCTCACAGATGACGATATCGCATCTATCGGCCCGTCACTGCTCGAAGCGATTGAGGGGGCGAAAATTGCCATCTCGAACGGCAGCGAGCAAGCATCCTTCACCCGCTATAACGATGTTACCGGGCGTCTCGTCGAGGTCACGCTCACTTCCGCCACCCTGAAGGAGGCGCTTGAAAAAAAACGGGAACCGGGCAGGAACAACCTCTACCAGCACATCATCCGCACGCTTGACCGCGCTCTCGATCAGGCACGCGACAGGGCAGGCATCCGCAAGGAGGAGCTCAAGGGGATTTTTCTTGTGGGGGGAAGCAGCCTGCTGCCCGGCATCGAAGAGAAAATCCGGGAGTTCTTTCCCCTCAGCGACGTTCATGCCGGTAATCCCTTCGAAGCCATTGCCAGAGGGGCATGCCGCTACTCCGGCGGCATCTTCGACCAGACGTTGACCCACGATTACTGTCTGCGTAGCTGGAACCGGGAACTTCGTGATTTCGAACTGGTTCCCGTTGTTCCCCGAGGCACTCCTTACCCGACAGGGAAACCGGTATGCAGCAAATATATCAAGGCAGCTTCGGACAATCAGGATACGCTCGGACTGGTGATTTATGAGCGTTCGATGATGAGTCGCCCGCTGATCACCTATGTCAACGGGGCCGACGGGCTCCGTCCGGTACGGGAAGGGGAGCGGGAGGAGAGTCGGCATAAGCCCCTCAATCCCGAAGACAGCGAGTTCATCCATGCCGTCCCGCCATGCCGTTCGGGCGAGCGGCGCTTCATCGCAGGATTCGGTGTAGACAGCAACCGCCGCCTCACGCTCTGGCTGCGGGATACGGAGGAGAACAATAGTTCCTACATTCTGTTACGCGACGGCTCGCGACTTCCGTTGCCGGTGAGCGATCTGCCGGTAGTGAAACTCTGATAGACAGCTCACTCGAACCGCTCATGACAATTTTAAGAGATGTCCTGATGGCTAAACAAGAAAAACTTAACACAGCATGGCCTGGCTCGACGAACTCAAACTGAATGTTGACGCGCGGGTAGCAGTCATACACCTGGCCACAATCGATGAAGAGGACGCCATGCGCACGCTTTCCGGCTGGTCGCAATCGAGCGAGTGGCCTGAAGGCATGGGGCTCATCACCTGGGATATCGGCGACCAGTTCCGGCACCTGCGCGAGCCCGCGGTAACCTTCAGCAAACTGGCGGCAACTCCGGAAACCGTGCTCGACATCATCGACGACTACAAGGGCTCCGCAACATTCGTGCTCAAAGACTTTCACCATTTCTGGGAACACAACCGCAAGGTTTCGCGCATGTTGCGGAACCTCGCATCGCGTCTTCCTTTCCGCAACGAAACGGTGAACATCATCATCACCAGCTCCCAGTTTGCGCTTCCCGTCGAACTCTGTCACGACATTCCAACCATCGATGTGGGAAAGCCCGACGGCAAACAGATAGTGGAACTGCTCGATCGGGAAACCCGCTCGACGCGGGCGCTCGATAACGCCACGCACGGCTTGCGCGAACGTCTGGTCGAAAGCGCGCTCGGTCTTTCCATCGTCGAAGCGGGAAGGGCCTTTCGCAAAGCCATCGTGGTTGCCGGAGGCTATGGGCTCGACGAACGGAGCGTCCGGCAGGTGCTGAACGAAAAACGCCACATCATCCGTGAAAGCGGCGCTCTCGAACTATACCCCTATACCGGCTCGATGAACAACGTCGGCGGACTTGGCGCTCTGAAGGGGTGGCTCGACGAGCGCCAGGAAGCGTTCAGCCAGGATGCACGAGAGTATGGCCTAAGCATGCCCAAAGGGGTGGCTCTCATCGGGATTCCCGGAACCGGAAAAAGCCTCTGTGCAAAAGTAACCGCAGGCCACTGGGGGATGACGCTGCTGAGAATGGATGTCGGCGCCATCTTCAGCGGCCTGCTCGGGTCGAGCGAACAGAACATTCGCGAAGCCATCCGCATTGCCGAGGTCATAGCCCCCTGCGTGCTCTGGGTTGACGAGATCGAAAAAGCCTTTGCCGGCTCCATGGGCGACAGCGGCACGGCAAGCCGGGTCTTTGCCACCTTTCTGACCTGGATGCAGGAAAAAACCGCCCCGGTATTCGTTTTCGCCACCGCCAACAACGTTCGGCGCCTTCCCCCCGAACTCCTGCGCAAAGGCCGTTTTGACGAAGTCTTTTTCCTCGATCTTCCCACCCACTGCGAGCGGATAAAAATACTCGAAGTCCATCTCAGGGAGCGTGGTTATACCATGCTCTCGCAGCGGTTCAACCTTGGCGCCGTCGCATCGGCAACAGAGGGGTTCGTCGGTGCGGAGTTGCAGGCGCTGGTTAACGATGCCATGTTTCCCGCATTCCGCGACAACCGCCGGGAACTGGAAACAGAGGATATGCTCAACGCTGCCGGAGAGATGGTTCCCCTTTCTGCATCTCATCAGGAGCATATCGAACAGTTGAGGACGATGGTCGGAAACGGACAGGCGCGCAACGCCTCCGACGACCGGAATGCTTTGGCTGCGTCATAGAAAACTGGAGAAAACAGGGCACAATGAAAACACCAACATATAACGAAATCCTTACCGAACTCAGAAGACTCGCGCTCTGTCCTTCCGGCGGCAAGCTGCCTCCGGTCATCGTCAACGAGCGTGACGGCTCCCCGATGGTGCTTGTTCCCGCAGGCAGTTTCACCATGGGAGACGGCCTCGACAAAGAGAGCCCGCAGCGCACCGTCTCTCTGGACGCATTCTACATTTCGGTATATGCCGTCACCAATCGCCAGTACCGGGCTTTCATACAGGCTACGGGCCATCGGCCTCCCAACATCGGCGCAAGGATAGATTCGCTTTCAGTCTGGCACGAAGATGGCTGTCCCGAAGAGTTCGACGATTACCCGGTCGTGCTCATCAACTGGGAGGATGCAGAAGCCTACGCCCGGTGGGCAGGTTGCCGTTTGCCCACGGAAGCCGAGTGGGAAAAGGCGGCACGCGGGCCGGAAGGATATATTTACCCTTGGGGAGACCGGTGGGATGAAAACAATTGCCGGAACCGTAACAACCGGGGAGCGGATTCGGTCGCCCCGGTGTACGCCTATCCCGAAGGTGTCTCCGGCTACGGAACCTGGAACCAGAGCGGCAACGTCATGGAGTGGTGCAGCGTATGGCACGACGAAACCGATTCCGCAAGCGCTTCATCCGGCGAAGAGTCACTCCGCCAGGAGCGTGGCGGATGCTGGCGTTACCCCGACAAATTCGCCTTCCGCTGTTCGCAACGCACGTTCGTTGTTTCCAAAGCGGTCAACGATTTCCGGGGATTCCGGCTGGTGTTGCCGGTGGAGTCTGGCTCATAAGCAATTCAGCCCTCAGAAATCGTGACTCAGAACTGAAATAACTTGCCGTGCTTTGACTGTAATCGTATATTTATTTTTTGTAAAATGATTTAGCCTCGCAGGTTTCGGTATGGCAGATTAAATTTATTTGCATTAAAATCTGCGAAGGTCTCTGGGTTTGTATTGAGCGCTACAAGGAGGAATCAATTAATAAGACGCTGATTTTTTGATCTTATTCGTCAGATACGGGAAATAAGTAGTAATAGAGTGGGGCAAATTAGCAAGTTGGCAGTAATGGTAAAAAATTGACAGAATCGAAAAGTTGACAACATGCCTGAAATAAAAAAAAGCATCTTTGAGATGCAGTATAATAGATTCAATTTGAAACTTTCTTTGGGAAATAGTTTTTGCTAAAGAAAAAAAACGTGGTTTTCTTGAAGATATTACATTAATTTTTGACTATTTCGAAGAAGGCAAAGCACTATTTTCATAAATTTAAATTACAAAAGCTTGGGTTTTTTCAAAAAAATTCCAAATAAAGAAATCATTATTCAAGAAGCTTCGCTTTTCATCAATGAATTTAAGAATGATATTAAACTACGTGCTCCACTTGTAATAAATAGCTGTATTATCTTCGTTGAGGTTAGAGAAGAAAGAATAAAATATGGAATTACAAACGCTGAAATGTCAGAGACAAGTCCTTCAATCAATAACCAGAATATAGGTCAACATAAATTAGAAGAAATACAAGGAATTACAATAGCCTATATTGGAAAAATTGGACAGAAAAATGTAGGGCTTTCAGCAGTTTAAAAAAAACTCATTGTATCATTAATACTTGATTAACCCAAAGAAATATATTATGCAAAAAAAGTGAGCAAGACTGTTCCATAATAGAAGTAACTGGAATAATACTGAATAAATAAGTTTTTTTATGAAAAAAATATTAATATCTAATGTATTGCTATCAATTCTTTTTGTTGGAGCAGTAAGAGCGGAATCTAATAATGAGGTTCAACAAAAAATCGCTTTAATTAAAAGTAATGATAATAATATTCAAATATCAAATATTATATCGTTAGGTTCATTAGTTATAGCTGTTATTGCATTTATTTCACAAGCGGCCTCTTCCAGAAAGAAAGACGAAAGTATAAAAGAAGCGAATAAGAATGCTTTGGAAGCATCTTTCAAAGCTAATGATATTTCTGATAAGATATATAAAATTGAAAAAGAATATAATGAATTAAATCACAAAAAAGGTGTAAATATATTATCTCTTATTCTTTGGAGGTATTTTACGGCTTTTTATAGTTTATATGAAAACAAAACCCCCAATAAGCCAACGATAAAACAAGATAAAATAAGCCATTTGCAGTTTATTGAAGAGTGTAAATATATTGAGTCTGACCTTATAAAGCTTGATGAAAATCCTAATTATATCAATTTAGTTGAAACGCACCCGAATCTTATTAGACTTAGAATGAATGTATCTTTTGATATAATTGCTTTAAAGAACAATAAAAATAACAGGACTTTTGATCCTAATCTTGCTACTTATTTTTTCTTTAAAGATTTATATGATTTATTAAAAAAAGAATATTCTGATAGTGATATTTGGAAAACCGGCTTTTTTAATGAGATAGAAAAAAGTTTTATGAGTATACAAATTGATAGACCATCTAATTTCCCTCAAAATTTATTAGATTCAAATTCGCCTCAAGGGTTCAAATAACATTTATGTCGTCTGGATGATTGTTACACAATAGTAATTATTTAGTAGAGGAACAGTTAGAGGATGAAGGTGCGATATTTATTCTTTGCATATTTATGGGAGATAAGGAGAGGTAAAGCCGATGCGACAAGGGACCAGTTGGTCGAGGGTCTCAACTTTTGTGGTTGTCGAAAATCTGTGTGAAGTCGGAGTGAAAAGCGACTGAAATGAATGTCGGCACCTAATTTACGAATAGATACTTTCGAGATTTTTTGTTTTTTTTTGCTTATGTATTATCTGAAACTGAAAAAAAACATCAATATGGAATTAGAAATATTGCGGTTACTTCATGAGATTAAAAGCAGCTTGGCTGTAGTAACTGCTGGCAAAGAATGGATGTCCATGATACAAGTATTGCTGGGCGGTTTTATGGTAATAATTGGTTCGATAATTCAAGAGTATTGGCGAGAAAAAAAAGAAATACGCGCAATTCGCAGAGAGAAGTTAGAGCTATTAGGTGGTCTTGCAGAAGAAATAGAATATTCTGTACAGAAATTAGTTGCAAAAATAAATCATGAAAAGAAATTGCCAGAAGGTGAGGTCAATCCTCAGCCATATGAAAAGGTTCCGGCACTTTTATTAAATGTAAATCTTTATTATCGAGAACTTTTAAACGAAGCAAATGAAATAGATATAGCTATTAAATTATTTATGGAATCATTACATGTTAGTACGATCAATCTAAGCGATATGAATGATCCTTTTGTTAGAGCTTTTCAAAAGGTTCTTGATGCAAAAAAAACATTTAAAGATAAGTTGGTATCACTTTCAAAAGTTTGTTAATAGCGGGAATCAAGGAGTGACGCAAGGATGAAGGGATATTCCTGAAATCATGAACTTGTAATAAAACAACTCAGAGTTATCTTTCTACGATACAAACAAACCAGTAGAGGCATATGCCACGAGGAGCGAGACTTGACAAACAGGGAACGCTGCATCATGTAATGGTGCGGGGAATCGAACAGGGAAGTATCGATCGGGACGATAGCGACAGAGAGGAATTTCTTCGCTGCTACCTTCCGTGCCATGGCCCTGAAGCCGCACACGAGGGGAGACCGGTGGGACGAAAATAACTGCCGGAACCGGAACAACCGGGGAGCGGATTCGGTCGCCCCGGTGTACGCCTATCCCGAAGGTGTCTCCGGCTACGGAACCTGGAACCAGAGTGGTAACGTCATGGAGTGGTGTTCCGTCTGGCACGAAGAAACGGATTCAGCAAACACCGTCTCCGGTGAAGAAACTCTCCGCCAGGAACGGGGCGGGTGCTGGCGTTATCCCGACAAGTTCGCTTTCCGCTCTTCGCAGCGCTCGTTTGTGGTTTCCAAAGCGGTTAACGATTTCCGTGGTTTCCGACTCGTATTGCCGGTGCATCTCCCGGTTCCCGTGCAGGAGACTTTCGTACATGCCAAGAGAAACGGATCGTGAATTGATGCCCACCTGAGCATGCATAAGCAGGAGATTGAGATAAATAGTTTTGAAATATATCTGTACTTTGTAGCTTGAAAAGTTGGGGCCGTTCACACTGTACAGTGACTAAATAAGCGACGCTGTATTGACGGGTTATTTTTCGTTGGAAGGAGTTGTAAAACTATGATTCAGACCAGCAAAATAAATTACCGGGGCGAGGATAGGCTGAAACTCGTGTTCGCCTATAATGACCTCATTATAAATAAGATAAGACATATTGAAGGCGCTGCCTGGAGCAAGACACTCAGAGCTTGGCATATCCCGTTCACCGAGGAAGCTTTTGGCGAGTTTAAGAAGCTTTTTCCTGATATAGTCCTACCAGATACTACAGGTTCAGCAAACATGTCAGGTACCGAAAAGCTAACGGAAGCTACCAATGAACCACCGGTGCCATCATCTTCGGCAAAGGCGCAATCTGAACTGAAAACTGCGGCAAAAACAAATCTACAAAACGTTACGCAACACAACGGAATCGCTATCGAAATATCCCCGAAACAAATTACCGTTAAAATGCCTAAGAATGAGACGGATATACAGTTCATCCGTACCTTCAATTATGTGAGGTGGAACAGCAATAAATTTTGCTGGGTCATACCGAACTACGGTAAAAATATCGACTTGTTAAAAAATTACTTTGGTCAGCGTATCATAAATATAAAAACCGTAATTGCGCTACCGCAAAATCCGACATTGAACTACGCGGCAACTGAAGTTATTACCGATTTACCGTTGTTGGACGAAGTCAACCATGATGAGATTGCCGCCTTCAAGCAGTGGATGGAGCACAAGCGATACAGCGAATCTACGATAAAGACCTATACACAAGC